>NZ_KV792416.1:0-7151 GCF_001808215.1 Serratia sp. HMSC15F11 | reverse complement strand
CGCTGCGCATCGATCTTCGCGACGATCCGGATTTGCCGACGCTGATCGCGCGGATCCGCCACACGGTGCTGGCGGCGCAGGAAAATCGCGATCTGCCGTTCGAGCAGGTGGTGGAGCTGGTCAATCCGCCGCGCCACCTGGGTTATACCCCGCTGTTCCAGGTGATGCTGGCCTGGCAGGACGGCTCGGTGCGCGATATCTCGCTGCCTGGGCTGCAGGCCGAGAGTGCCGAGTTGGGCTATCAGATCGCCAAGTATGATTTGACGCTCGATCTGGCGGAGCGCGACGAGCAAATCAGCGGTACGCTGAACTTCGCCACCGCGCTGTTCGACCGCGCTACCGCCGAGCGTTACGGCGTTTACCTGGTGCAGGTGTTGCGGGCGATGGCGACAAATGCTACGCAGCCTGCGTCGCATCTCGATCTGCTGCCGGCTGCCGAGCGCGAACTGTTGTTGTACGGTTGGAACCGAACCGCGGAAGTTTATCCGGCGCAGAGCAGCGCCCATGTCCTGTTTGAACAGTGGGCGCAGCGCACGCCGGACGCCGTTGCGGTGGTGAACGATCGGGACAGCCTGAGCTACGCCCAATTGAACGCCCACGCCAACCAACTGGCGCACCAACTCATCGCACAGGGCGTGCGCCCAGGCGATCGCGTGGCCACGTCGCTTGAACGCAGCGTTTCTCTGGTCATCGCCCAGTTGGCGATCCTCAAGGCGGGGGCCGCTTATGTGCCGCTCGATCCGCACCTGCCCGTTGCGCGGCAGGCGTGGATCATCGGCGACAGCGGGGCGTCGTTGATCCTGTGCGATCGCGATCTCGACCGCGAGATAGCCGGCGAGATCGCATGCCTGCGTATCGATCGGCTGCGGCAGAATCCGACCCACGATCCGGCGTTGCCTCGCGCCGGCGACGCGCCGGCCTACATCATGTATACCTCGGGCTCGACCGGTACGCCTAAAGGCGTCATGGTGACGCATCAAGGCATCCTCCGGCTGGCGATCAACAATCGTTTTGCGTCGTTTGAACGCGACGATCGCTTCGCTTTCGCCGCCAATCCGGCGTTTGACGCCAGCACGCTGGAAATGTGGGGAGCCCTGTTGAATGGCGCCAGTCTGGCGATCATTGCGCCGGAAGTGTTGACGGAAGCCGAGGCGTTGGCGACGGCACTGGTGCGGCAAAGGATTAACGTCTTGTTCCTGACCACCTCGTTGTTTAACCAATATGTCCATAGCATCGCCGCGACGCTGGCGCAGTTGAAATATCTGCTGAGCGGCGGTGAAGCGGCGGATCCGCACGCCTTTGCCCGCATGCTGAAAGAGGCTGGGCCGGTACGGCTGATCAACGGTTATGGGCCGACCGAGAGTACGGTGTTTGCCACGACGGCCACGATCGAGCGGGTGGATCCCTGGCAGCGTTTGCCTATCGGGCGGCCGATCGGCAATACCCGGATTTATCTGCTGGATGCGCATGGGCAACCGGTGCCGCTCGGCGCGACCGGCGAGATCTACATCGCCGGCCCCGGGGTGGCGCTGGGTTATCTCAACCGCGCAGAGTTAACGGCAGAGCGATTCCTGGCGGATCCGTTTAACCCAGGCGAGCGGATGTACCGCACCGGCGATCTGGCGCGCTATCTGCCGGACGGCAATATCGACTACCTGGGACGCAACGATCGGCAGGTGAAAATTCGCGGCTTCCGCATCGAATGCGGTGAGATCGAGGCGCGAGTGGCCGGTCACCCGGCGGTGCGCGAAGCGGTGGTGGATGTCCTCGGCGAAGCGGACAATAAGCGGCTGGTGGCCTGGGTGGTGCCGGAGGCTGACGCGGATCGCCAGGCGTTGGCGGTGACGCTGCGACAGTATCTGGCGGGGATGTTGCCGGAGTTTATGCTGCCGGCGGCCTGGGTGGCGCTGGATACGCTACCGCTGACGCCGAACGGCAAACTGGATCGGCGCGCGCTGCCTGAGCCGCAGGAGGACGCCTACGTGCGTGAGGTTTACGCCGAACCTGAAGGCGAACTGGAAACGCTGCTGGCGGGGATCTGGCGCGAGCTGCTGGGCCTTGAGCGGGTCGGGCGCCACGATAACTTCTTCGAATTGGGCGGCCATTCGCTGCTGGCGGTGAAGTTGATGGCGCAGCTGCGCCGTGTCGGGCTGAGCGCCGGGGTGCAAACGCTGTTCACCGCGCCGACGCTGTCAACGCTGGCGCAGACGTTGGTCACGCAGCAAGAAGTGAGCGTGCCGGCCAACGCTATCCTACCGGGCTGCGTAGCCATTACGCCGGAGATGTTGCCGCTGGCGACGCTGAGCCAGCCGGAGATCGACGCGGTGGTGGCGCAGGTGCCGGGCGGCGTGGCCAACGTACAGGACATCTACGCCTTGTCGCCGCTGCAGGAGGGGATTTTGTTCCACCATCTGCTGGCGGAACGGGGCGACCCGTACCAGCTGTCCGCGGTGCTGCGTTTCGACAGCCGTGCGCGCCTGGACGCCTGGCTGGCGGCGATGCAGCAGGTGATCGATCGCCATGACATTCTGCGCACCGCGTTCATCACGCAGGGCGTGTCCTCGCCGGTGCAGGTGGTGTGGCGCAAGGCTGAGTTGTCGCTGCGAGAACTGCGGCTCAATCCGGCGGAGGGCGAGATCGGTTCGCGGCTGACGGCGGTGTTTGATCCGCGCCGCGTGCGGCCTGATCTGACGCGCGCACCGTTGCTGAGCTTTGTTGCCGCACAGGGGGAAGAAGGCAGTTGGTGCGTGCTCCAGCAGTGGCATCACCTGATCGGCGACCACTCGACCCTGGCGGTGATGCAGGAGGAAATCAACCTGATCCTGGCCGGGCGCGGGGACGAACTGGCCAAGGCGCCGCCGTTCCGCAACGCGGTGGCACAGGCAAGGCTCGGCGTCAGCAAGGCCGAACACGAACAGTTCTTCCGCACTATGCTGGCGGATATCGATGAGCCGTCGTTGCCGTTCGGCCTGAGCGACGTGCATGGCGAAGGGCGGGATATCTCGACGGCGCACCTGGCCTTACCGCATGCGCTCAACCAACAGCTGCGGCGGCAGGCGCGGCGGCTGGGCGTCAGCCTGGCCAGCCTGTGCCACCTGGCCTGGGCGCAGGTATTGGCGCGCGCTACCGGCCGCGATGAGGTGGTGTTCGGCACCGTATTGTTGGGTCGTATGCAGGCCGGAGACGGGGCGGAACGGGCGCTCGGATTGTTTATCAATACTCTGCCGCTACGGCTGGATGTCAACGAGGTCGGCGCGGAATCGGCGGTGTTGCAGGCGCACATCCGGCTGAGCGGGTTGCTGGCCCATGAGCATGCGCCGCTGGCGTTGGCGCAGCGCTGCAGCGGCGTCGCCGCGGGCACGCCGCTGTTCAGTGCCTTGCTGAACTACCGGCATAACAGCGGCGAGGACACCGCATTGCCGACCGGCGTGACGCTGCTCGATAGCCAGGAACGCACCAACTATCCGTTCGTGCTGTCGGTCGAGGACGGCGGTGATTCGCTGGGCCTGACGGCGCAGGTCAGGCAGCCGATTGAAGCGCAGCGCGTGTGCGGCTATATGGCGCAGGCGTTGAGCGCATTGGCGCAGGCATTGGAGCAGGCGCCTCAGACACCGGTCTGCGAACTGGAGGTCATGCCGGATGAAGAGTATGCGCTGCAGCTGTGCCGCTGGAATCATACGGCGGAAGCTTACCCGGCGGATACCTGCGTGCACGAACTGTTTGAACAGCAGGCGCGGCAGACGCCGCAGGCCATCGCTTTGATCCAGGATGCGCAACGGCTCAGCTACGCACAGTTGAATGCGCGCGCCAACCGGTTGGCGCATCGGCTGATTGAGCGCGGCGTACAACCGGGCGACCGGGTCGCGGTGCGGCTGGCGCGCAGCATCGAACTGGTCTGCGCCCAATTGGCGGTAATCAAGGCCGGGGCGGCGTATGTCCCCATCGATCCGCAACTGCCGGCCGTGCGCCAGGCGTGGATCGCCGATGACAGCGGCGCCTGCCTGATGCTGACGGACGCCGTCGGCGACGAAGGCATTCCGCAACTGACGGTCGAGGATCGCGAAGCTGAAGGTCATGACGGTAACCCGGCGTTGCGCGTGTCGAGCGGCGCGACGGCCTACATCATGTATACCTCCGGCTCGACCGGGACGCCGAAAGGCGTCATGACGCCGCACCAGGGGATCACGCGTCTGGTGCGCAACAACCGCTACGCCGCCTTTGACGCCGACGACCGCATCGCCTTTGCCGCCAACCCGGCGTTTGATGCCAGCACGATGGAGGTTTGGGCCGCTCTGTTGAATGGCGGTGCGCTGGTGGTGATCGCGCCGGAAGTGATGATGGAGGCCGAGCGTCTGGCGGCCGAACTGCAACGCCATCGCATCACCACGCTGTTCTTGACCACTGCGCTGTTCAATCAGTATGTGCACAGCATCAGCGGCGCACTGGCGCAGTTGAAATATCTGATTAGCGGAGGGGAGAAAGAGGATCCGGGCGCTTATGCGCGGCTGTTGCAAGAGCGGGGGCCGGTGCACCTGATCCATGCCTATGGGCCGACGGAGACCACCACCTTTGCGACAACGGCACGTATCGAGCGGGCTGAAGGGGAGGCGCGCTTGCCGATTGGGAAACCGATCGGCAATACCCGCGCTTACTTGCTGGACGCCCGCGGGCGCCCGGTGCCGATGGGGGCGGTGGGGGAATTGCACATCGGCGGCGTGGGGGTGGCGTTGGGCTACCTGAACCGACCGGAACTGACGGCACAGCGCTTCCTGAGCGATCCGTTCAATCCGGTCGGTGGCGGCCGCATGTATCGCACCGGCGATCTGGCGCGTTACTTGCCGGACGGCAGTCTTGAATACCAGGGGCGATGCGATCAGCAGATCAAGCTGCGCGGGTTCCGCATCGAACCGGGCGAGATTGAGGTGCAGCTGGCGGCGAGCCCGTGGGTGCGGGAAGCGGTGGTGCAGGTTTGTTCGACGGAACACCATCCGCGCCTGGTCGCCTGGATCGTACCGACGGCCGACGTTGACCGCAGCGCGTTGCAGGGACAGCTACGGGCCTATCTGAGCGAACGTTTGCCGGAGTACATGGTGCCGTCGGCTTATGTCTGGCTGGATGCGCTGCCGTTGACCGCCAACGGCAAGCTGGATCGGCGCGCCTTGCCGGAGCCGGAGCGCGCGGCAGTCGGCATTCGGGAGTATGCGGCGCCTCAGGGGGAGACCGAAACGACGCTGGCGCGGGTATGGTGTGAGCTGCTCGAGATTGGCCAGATAGGGCGCCACGACAATTTCTTCGAGCTCGGTGGCCATTCGCTGCTGGCGGTACGTCTTTCCAGCCAGCTGCGTCAGCAAGGCATCACCTTGCCGGTACAGGCGATCTTCAACCATCCGATATTGGCCGAGCTGGCCGAGCGGATAGATCGTCGCACCGCCGAGGCTCCGCTGCGTAAAGCGGTGCCGGCTCGCAGCAGCGGCAGCCGGCCGCCGCTGTTCTTCGTTCCGACCGGCTTTGGCGACCACTCCTACGTGTTTGAATTGGCCAAGGAGATCGACGAGACCTTCCCGGTCTACGCCGTGCCGTGGCCGGCGGTGGAGGAGAAGCCGGCCACCATGTCCGATATGGCCGCCAGCGCCGTGGCGTTGATTCGCGAAGTGCAGCCGCAGGGACCATACCATCTGGCGGGGTACTCTTCCGGCGGGGTGTTGGCCTATGCCATCGCCGAGCAGCTGCAATCGGCCGGGGAAGCGGTCGCTTTCCTGGGGTTGATCGACACGTTGCGGCCGGTGGCGGCGATGCACAGCCCGGTCCAGCTGTTGCTGAACTGGGTGGAGTCAACGCAGGAAAGGCCGGATCCGCAGTTCTGTCAGCAGTTGGCTGAGCTGCCGTTGCCGGAGGCGATCGCGGCCGTGCAACGCGCCGGGATCAAGACTCAGCGTGAGGAAGTGGCCGACGAGGCGGCGCTCTGGCAGCAGCGGCACCACTACGCCAAACTGGTGGAAGCGACCCTGGTGCAGCCCGCATCGCTGAAAATCCATCTGTTCAAGGCGAAGCAGGAGCAGGTTTCCGTCAATTCGCAGAACGCACAGTTCCAGGCGTATTGGCAGAAGATCAAACAGGCGGGATATTGCCGCGAAGACGCTTCCGCGTTGGGGTGGGATAGGCTGCTGCCGCCGGCGACCGTCCGCGTCAGCCAGGTCAACGGCGATCATGTGTCGATGATGGAGCATCCGGTTCATCGGCGTGAGCTGGGGCAACACTTCAATCTGGCGTTGCGCGAGCTCGGACAGGCGTAAGCCGGCGGGATGTATCCGATGAGAAAGCCCTCGCAAGAGGGCTTTTTTTTTTTTACCCGTTGGCGGCGGTTTTGACGAGCTCGACCACCAGCGGCGATAGCTCGCCGCGCAGCGCGGCGCGTTCCGACTGGAACAGCGTAGCGACGTAAAAACGGTGAGCCGGCAGTTCGATGGCGCGCACGTCGCCTTCGCTGTCGTAGCCGCTGATGATCAGCGGGAAGCGTTGCAGATCGACGACGAATTCCGGATTGACGCCGAAGTTGCAGTGGTAGCCTTCATGGGTGTTCAGGCTGCCGTAGGCCCGTGCGACGCGGGTGTCAGGCTGGAAAACGATGTCGCCGGTTTTTTCCACCAGCGAGCAGCTAAGCGGAGCGATCACCAGCCGGCCACCGCTGTCGGTTTCCGCATGACCGGCGTCGTGCCAGCCCATCACGTTGCGGGCGTACTCGATGATGGCGTACTGAAAGCCGCCGCAGGAACCGAGGAACGGCACGTCGTTTTCCCGCGCATGACGGATCGCCATAAAGGCGCCGTCGTCGTAACGATACGGACTGCCCGGCACCACCCAGATGGCATCGAAATCTTGCAGGATGTTGGGGGAGGTCAAGGTTTCGGTCGGTAGCCACTGGGGCTGCATGTCGATGTCGAGATGGGCGGCGGCGAGCCGGAGCGCCACGGGGATGGCCTGATGGGCCACGGCTTGCGGGTTGTAATCACCGACCAGAGCAATGCGAACCTGAGCTTTCATCATTTCCTTTCCTGTGCGGGTAAAAAAGGAGATTACAGGAAAGTAGAGTGTCGAGCCGCCGCTTTTTAAACGTGGCGCAAAAAAAAGGTTCATCGCGCTTTAGCGTGAAC
>NZ_KV792415.1:0-597 GCF_001808215.1 Serratia sp. HMSC15F11 | reverse complement strand
TTTGATTTGACGCAGGGGCCGCTGGTGCGCGCCGCGCTGATCCGCCTGGCGGATGAGGAGCACCTGTTCCTGCTCATCTGTCATCACATCATTTCCGACGGTTGGTCGACCGGCATTCTGCTGCGTGAACTGGGGGCGTTGTACGGCGCTTTCCGTCGCGGCGATGCCGATCCGCTGCCGCTGCCGACGCTGCAATACCCGGATTACGCCGCCTGGCAGCGTCGCTACCTGACGCCGGAGCGGTTGGCGGCGCAGGCGCAATACTGGCGTGAAACGCTGAGCGATGCGCCGGCGCTGCTGACGCTGCCGACCGACCGGCCGCGTCCGACGGTGCAGTCTTTCAGCGGCGGAGAGGTGCCGATCGCGATCGACGCCGAGCTGACGCAGGCGCTGCGGCAGTTCAGCCGGCAGCATGGCGGCACGCTGTTCATGACGGTGCTGGCGGCCTGGAGCCTGGTGCTGGCGCGCATGGCCGGGCAGCAGGAGCTGGTGATCGGTACGCCGGAGGCCAACCGTGGCCGGCTGGAAACCGAATCGCTGGTCGGCTTTTTCGTCAGCACGCTGGCGCTGCGCATCGATCTTCGCGACGATCCGGAT
>NZ_KV792414.1:0-2347 GCF_001808215.1 Serratia sp. HMSC15F11 | reverse complement strand
CCCCGGCGACGCAAAGCCGTCGCCCCTCTGTGCACGACAACTGCACGACGTCGAATTCGACGCGCACGACAAAACGCATTACACTACGCAAGACAAACAGCACGACAAAACGCACGACGTGGAGAGCAGCAGCCATGAGAGAGAAAACCAAAACCCTGACCGTTCGCCTACCCGTTAGCCTGATCGAACGCATCGAGCAGAACGCAGCACGAACCGGAGCAACCCGCACGGATGCTGTCATAGAGGCGCTGAACGCCGGACTTGGCACGAAGCCGGAAGGGATGGACACCAAACTTTTAGCTGCCATCGAAGCGCTGAGGGCTGAAGTCAGGGCGCTGTCCGTCGGCGGTAAACCTGCACGACAAACCGCACAACAAACAGCACCACAAAGCGCACAACAACCTGCAAGACAGATAGTCCCCCGGGGAGCCGATCCGCGCTTCCAGGCCGTCAGTGATGAGGCTGACCAGCTCATTGTCAGCATGACCGCAGAGAACGCGACTCTGCCCGCCATCGCGTCGGCACTGAACGCAGCAGGGCACCGGACAGCGACGGGACAGGAGTGGAACACCAGCCGTGTCCGGGACTATCGCCATAAGTTGCGGGAAAGTGGGCTACTGAATTAGCAGTCCTAAGTGACATAGCTAAATATGATAAAATTCGAACATAAAAATTTTACAAGGAAAAGAAGTGGCTATCGGTGATGATGCTATCCGTGACGCTTTCTATGCTTTTACACAGCAAGCTGAAGAAATGGATGATAAAGGTCTCCCTCAGGAAGTTTGGGAGACGCCTTGTTTTACCTATCTGATGACTAAGAAGCAGTTCAATCAAATGAAAGTTGTTTGTCAGAGAAACGGCTGGGACATACCTGCATCACCAGCAAGACCGATCACTTGGGCAATGTTTAGGCATGTGCTATCTGCTCGTAACTCGAAGGATAAGCTAAGTTGGCAAGAGTGTGCGGAGATTTTGGCAACTGCATTCTCAGTGCAGAGCAATGTGTACGTTAACAGAGATTACTCGGAGCAGACTATTGTGCTCAATGCTGTTCGTCGCATTAACGTTGCTGGGGCTGGCTTTTTCGCAATGGCGATAGTTGATGTCTCTGAAAATAATTTGGCCCCCGTGACTGCATACCATGCAACGGAGGCCAAATTTAAAGCTATACAGCGAGGGTGATAGGAAGGACGCCCATTTAAGCAATTCTCCTCAATTTAATGAGAATGAACCATAACGCCTAAATATTTCCCTTCATTGGTTCCTTTCGGATCTAGCAGCATCGGCGGTTTTCTGCTGTCTATCAAATTCACTGTTATTACTAGGAAGCCGCAACATAACTTCCCAACAGGAGACCAGCCTCCTGACTGCCCAGCGCAAAGGGTTAATTACTGGTTAATACCCCCTGCGAATGCTCTTGCAGTACAACAATAGTAGGCTATTGTTGACGTAGATTCAACTGGTTTGTTTATAACCAAGCGGCACGAGGAGCGGGTTTACAGGTTTTTATAGCTCTTTAGAGGCGGTTAACCATATTGCGATATCAGGTAATTATAGATCTTGAAATCATTAAATTTATCAATTATGATTAATTTTATGATTAATTTTTGATCTATAGAGGTACTTTGATGGATATTACGATATCTGACGCTACATATAGCCGTCTTGCTGCACAAGCAAAGGGATTTGAAACTCCCGAACAGGTAATAAACCGTCTGATCGATGTTGTTGAAATCGATCATGACACACGCCCTGAACTTTTTTTTAATCCTGAAGGTGAAGCGGATTTTAAAAAAGCGTTACTAAAATCAAAACAGGCCAAAGTCGAAATGTTTAAAAGGGATGGTTCCTGTGAAACTGGAGTATGGAATGCTCGTGCGATTTCAGAAGAATCATCAGTTCGGGCAAATATTTGGAGTGGGTATTTGCGTGGATGGAAGGAAAAAGGGATTGTTCGTGCGGTTTTCACTGTCCAGGAGGTTCCTGACTTGCCAGGAGCGGCTGAAAGTGTGCAGTGGAATGATTATACAATCAGTCGCACTTTTAGTGGCGGTATTTCAGTTCAAAGAAATGGCATGCCTGTAACTATTGTGAAGCCATTTCTACGTGATGTTGCGCATGATTTAAAAATATCATTGCTAAATAGCAATGGAAATGAAATGAATACTCGGCAGCTTGGCGCAGCGATCATAAAGAAGTTAAATAACTCTTAACATCGATGCTTCACGCAGAGGAGCGACGGCTCAACGCCGCCGCCGGTCAGAGTTCTACTGCGACGAATACGCACCATTCATAGCTGGCGAGGCAGAACGCCCGCCACCTGTCATCAGACGCCCGGTCAACACAC
>NZ_KV792413.1:0-6694 GCF_001808215.1 Serratia sp. HMSC15F11 | reverse complement strand
TTTACATCGTCCAACTTATGGGGCGCAGTTCACACGCTGCGCCCTGAATAGCCGATGATCCTGCGGAGGATCAGATCGCTTCTTCGTCCTGCTCGCCGGTACGGATGCGCACCACGCGCGCCACGTCGAAGACGAAGATTTTGCCGTCGCCGATCTTGCCGGTCTGCGCGGTTTGCATGATGGTTTCCACGCAGGTGTCGACGATATCGTCGGCAACCACGATCTCGATCTTCACCTTAGGCAAAAAGTCGACCATGTACTCGGCACCGCGGTACAGCTCGGTGTGGCCCTTCTGGCGGCCGAAGCCTTTCACTTCGGTGACCGTCATACCGGTGATGCCCACTTCGGCCAGCGCTTCGCGGACGTCATCCAGTTTGAACGGCTTGATAATCGCGTCGATCTTTTTCATCTTCTTTCCTTTTACCAATTTTTGCGGCCAAAACCGGATGTGATGGGGTAGCGGCGGTCTTTGCCGAAGTTACGGGCGGTGATACGCGGCCCGACGGCCGCCTGACGCCGCTTGTATTCGTTGATGTCCACCAGGCGGATCACCTTGCGCACGATCGCTTCGTCGAACCCTTCGGCCACCAGATCGGCAACCGACTTGTCGCGCTCAACGTAGCCTTCCAGGATCGCGTCCAGGATATCGTACGGCGGCAGGCTGTCCTGATCGACCTGATCCGGCGCCAGCTCGGCGGACGGCGGACGATCGATCACCCGCTGCGGGATCACGTAGGAGACGGTGTTACGGTATTCGGACAGCTTGAACACCAGCGTTTTCGGCACGTCCTTCAGCACGTCGAAACCGCCGGCCATATCGCCGTACAGCGTGGCGTAACCCACCGCCATTTCGCTCTTGTTGCCGGTGGTCAGCACGATGCTGCGGCGTTTGTTGGACAGCGCCATCAGCACCACCCCGCGGCAACGCGCCTGCAGGTTTTCTTCGGTGGTGTCGCGCTCGGTGCCGGCGAACATCGGCGACAGCTGGCCCATAAAGGCGTCGAACATCGGTTCGATGGAGACGATATCGAACTCCACGCCGAGGATTTCCGCCTCTTCCTTGGCGTCGGCGATGCTGATATCTGCGGTATAGCGGAACGGCATCATCAGCGCCTGCACCTTGTCTTTGCCCAGCGCATCCACGGCGATCGCCAGCGTCAGCGCCGAGTCAATGCCGCCGGACAGGCCCAGCACCGCGCCTTTAAAGCCGTTTTTGGTCACGTAGTCGCGCACCGCCAACACCAGCGCCTGGTACACCTGCGCCAGCTGCGGCAGCTCAGCGGCCGGATCGGCCATCGGCACCACGGCCAGCTCGTTGAATTCCAGACGAGTCACCTGCTCGTCGAAGGCCGCCAGACGGTGAGTCATGGTGCCGGCGGCGTCGAATACCTTGGAGCAGCCGTCGAAGATCAGCTCATCCTGGCCGCCGACCTGATTGAGGTACACCAGCGGCAGCTGGGGGCGCTGGCAGTGGCCGGCCATCAGCGTTTTGCGGATATACGGCTTTTCGCGGTTATACGGCGAGGCGTTGATCGACAAGATAATTTCCGCGCCGGCGGCCTTGGCGGCGTCGATCGGCTCAGGGAACCACAGATCTTCGCAAATCAGCAGACCCAGACGGTAGCCTTTCAGGTCCACCACGCAGGTGTCGTTGCCGGCGTGGAAATAGCGCTTCTCATCGAACACGCCGTAGTTCGGCAGCTGCTGCTTGAAGTAGCGGGTCAGCAGGCGGCCTTCGGCAAACAGCGACAGCGCGTTATACAGCTTGTCGCCTTCGCGCCACGGGTGGCCGACCAGGATCGCCGTCTCGGCGGAGGCCTGCTGCAGGCGCAGCAGCTGCGCGTCGCAGCGCTGATAGAAGTCATTGCGATACAGCAGATCTTCGGGCGGGTAGCCGGACAGCGCCAGTTCGCTGAACATGACCAGATCGGCTCCCGCCTTCTGCTGCTCCTGCACGATTTGCAACATGCGTTCGGTGTTGCCTTCAATGTCGCCGACCAGCAGGTTCAGCTGGGCCAGGGCGATGGAAAGTGATCTGCTCATTTGTGTACGATCCCGCTTAATACGTTCCATGGTGCTCTACGCCGGGGCGCGCCGCGGCAAAAGAGAACGGAGTGTAAATCATTCCGCCGGATTTGTTGAGAACCTGCGTGGCAGGCGCCGGCGGCAAACTGTCATTCTTTAAAATCGTTGGCGTCCAGTTCGTGGCGCGACAGCAATTTGTAAAACTCGGTGCGGTTGCGGCCCGCCATGCGCGCGGCCTGGGTCACGTTGCCCTTGGTGATCTGCAGCAGCTTGCGCAGGTAGTGCAACTCGAACTGGTTGCGCGCTTCGGCGAAGGTCGGCAGCGCGGTGTTTTCCCCTTCCAGCGCCTGCTCCACCAGCGCTTCGCTGATCACCGGTGCCGAAGTCAGCGCCACGCACTGCTCGATGACGTTGACCAGCTGACGCACGTTGCCCGGCCAGCTGGCGGTCATCAGCCGCTTCATGGCGTCGGTCGAGAAGCTGCGCACGAACGGCTTGTGCCGCTGAGCCGCTTCGCGCAACAGGTGATTGGCCAATAGCGGGATATCTTCGGCGCGTTCGTTGAGCGCCGGGATCTTCAGGTTCACCACGTTGAGGCGGTAGTAGAGATCCTCGCGGAACTCGTTCTTCGCCATCGCCTTTTGCAGATCGCGGTGGGTGGCGGAGATGATGCGCACGTCAATGTCCAGATCGCGGTTGCTGCCCAGCGGCCGCACCTTGCGCTCTTGCAGCACGCGCAGCAACTTCACCTGCAGCGACAGCGGCATATCGCCGATCTCGTCGAGGAACAGCGTGCCGCCCGCTGCCGCCTGGAACAGCCCTTCGCGGCTGCTGACCGCGCCGGTAAAGGCGCCCTTGGCATGGCCGAACAGTTCGGACTCCAGCAGCTGCTCCGGCAGCGCGCCGCAGTTGATGGCGATGAACGCCTTGCCGGCGCGCGGGCTGGCCGCGTGGATCGCCTGCGCCACCACCTCTTTACCGGTGCCGCTCTGGCCGTTGATCAAGACGCTGACGTCGGACTGCGCCACCATTTTCACCTGCTCCAGCAGGCGCAGCATCAGCGGGCTGCGGGTGACGATGTCTTCGCGCCAGGCCTCGTCGCCGGCCGGGGTGGCCGACAGCGCGAGCGCCTCGTCGATGGCCTTATACAGCGCATCGCGATCCACCGGTTTGGTGAGGAAGCTGAACACCCCCTGCTGGGTGGCGGCCACCGCATCGGGAATCGAACCGTGCGCGGTGAGGATGATCACCGGCATGCCCGGCTGATGCTTTTGGATCTCGGCGAACAGCGCCATGCCGTCCATCTCGTCCATACGCAGATCGCTGATCACCAGATCGATCTGTTCGCGCGCCAGCAGGCGCAGCGCTTCCTGGCCGCTTTCGGCGGTGGTGACGTGAAAACCTTCGCTGGTCAGACGCATGCCCAGCAGCTTCAGCAGGCTGGGATCGTCGTCAACCAAGAGCAAATTGGCCGGTTTGCGTGCGGTCATTGCGCGTGGGACTCCTTATTGGCAGGGTGCGGCGTATAGGTGTCTTCCGGTTCAACCGGCAGCGCGGTGCCTTTTTCCGGTTCGTCCTGCGATTCAGCCCCTTTGGCGGCCGCGCCGTTTTTACCGGCGGATTCGCCCTTTTGCGAGCCTGCGCTGTTGTCCGGGATTTCCCCTTGCAGCTGCTTGCGCGAAGAGAGCTGGCGCTCGATATCGGTCAGGTTCTCCAGCTTGCGCGAGGTGTCCTGCAGCTGCGATTGCAGACGCGCCTGGCTCTGGCGCAGCGAATCGATCTGGCTGTCGCTGCTCTCCTGCAGATGCTGATAGCGTGCTTTCTCATCGAACAGCGTGATCTGCAGCAATTGCTGCTGGCGCCACAGCTGCGTCAGCGGACGCAGTGAACCGGGAAATTCCATCCGATAGCTGTTGATCCTGTCGATGATCTGGCGGCGTTCGCCGGAGGTCGGCTGTGCGCTGCCCAGCAGGATGCTCTGTTTGAAAACGCCGGACCAGCTGTCGCCAGGCACCGTTTTCGCCAGCGCGCGCGCCTGGGTCGAGCCGATACGATCGGCGCAGTCCATCGCGCGCAGCCAGTAGAGCGCGTTATCCAGCGCGTCCTTGTCGTCCAACTGCCACAGGGTATCGCAAGCCGCGGTGCGGTAATCAATCACCTTGGTATCCGGGATCGCCTCTTGCTGCTGAGGGTTCAGGCCACCGCTGACGGCGCGATCGACGCAGCCCGCCAGCAACAGCGGCATAAAGAAGACGGCACCCAACCAGCTGATCGGGCGTTTGCCGAGCGGCGCTCTGTGCGTGGCACGCGGTGAACGTTCGGTCTGTGAAAGACGAAGGCGTTTAGACCATGTGTACATTATTTATTCATTCTCGGCGGTTAACGGCAGTTCAATGCGGAAGCAGACGTCTGCACCGGCGACCGTCGCCAGTTGCAGCTCACCGCGCATGCGACGGATACAGTCCTGAGCGATGCTCAACCCCAGTCCGCTTCCTTTTACCGCCCCTTTTCGCTGGTGACTACCCTGGAAAAAAGGCTCGAAAATCATGGCTCTTTCAGCCTCGGGGATCGGCGTGCCGCTATTGGCGACGTCGATTTGCACCCGTTGTCCAACCTGACGGCTGCGGATCCAAATGTTACCGGATTCCTTGCCGTAGTGCACCGCATTGGAGTAGAGATTATCCAGCACGCGCATTAATAGCGTAGGCTCTGCCCAGCAGATTTCCGCCTCCAGCGTAATTTCGGTGGAAATCATCTTCGCCCGCGCCGGCAAACTGTGCGCGGCGACCACCAAATCGACCATGTCGCGCAGCTCGACGTTCTCGTGTTCCGCCGGGCCATCGGCCAATTTGCGGTTGTAATCCAACAGCTGTTCAATCAGCTGCTGCAGATGGCGGCTGCTGTTGTCGAGGATCGCCACCACCTCTTTCTGATCGGAAGTCAGCGGCCCCGCCACCTCGTCGGCCAGCAGTTCGGTGCCTTCACGCATGCTGGCCAACGGCGTTTTCAGCTCGTGCGAAATATGGCGCAAAAACTCGTGGCGCTGCGACTCCAGCCACGCCAGCCGCTCGCTCAGCCAGATGATGCGCTGCGCCAGCGAACGCAGCTCGCGCGGCCCCTTGAACGACGCGGTGCTGCCCAGCGCGCGCCCTTCTCCCAGGCGGTTGATCATCCGCTCCACGGCCTTGACCGGCCCGATGATCATGCGGGTGAACAGCACCACCAGCAGCACGCTGACCAGGAACAGCAGCAGCGCCTGCCAGCCGAAGAACTGGCCGCGCTCGGCGATGGCCTGCTGCAGCTGCTGGCCGCGCGAGAACACCACCGCGCGCGTGGCCTGCACCATTTCGGCGTTGGAACGGGAGAACGACTCGAGCAAGGCGGAAGCCTCTTGGTCCGGCCCGCTGTTATGGCATTTGATCGCCGCCAGCTGGGTCAGCAACTGGCGCAGCGTTTGGTAGTAGCGCTCGTCCGGCAGGATCGGCGCGTGGGCGTCCAGCATCTGCGAATACTGCTTGCGCTGGTTCTGGTACAGCTTCTGCAGCGTAGGATCGACCAGCACACAGTACTGGCGATAGCTGCGCTCCATCTCCAGCGCCACGCTGGTCATCGCCTCGCTGCGCCGCGCGTCCACCAGCGTGGTGCGGTTGATGTCTGCTGCCTGCGCGCTGAGGTGATCCAGACTCTGGTAGGCCTGATAGGCCAGCACCAGCAGCGGCAACAGCACCAACAGGAACGCCAGCAGCACCAATTGCCGCAGCGAACGGGGGAATAAACGCCATTTTTTCAACGAAATCATCTCATTCTCTCAGCTCTGTCACGATGCTAACTGACTCGCCGGAAAGAGAAAAGCCCGGCAAGGGAGAATCCTGAACGCACAAGGAAAAAGCTGCGGGTTCGGTGAACCGCGCCCATAGGCCTGGCCTGCCGACGGCATGCGGCCTCGGTAACATCAACCGGTGTGAAAGCAAGAGTGTGGGGAAAGCGTCTGCGTTCGAGGGCATAGGCAACGAAACGGGAATAAGCGCAGCGTTGATAAATGACATCGGGGCAAGAAACTTGCCCCAACGCAAGGAAAGTGTGGATGCCCTTAAGTCTCGTCCCCAGGGTGATGTAGCGCAGCGGCTGGCATCGAACAGGACGAATAGCATCCGTAAGTATCCAGGATTGATGAACCCTTCATCACAGTTGGATACAGGCGGTGCCTCACTCCACGTGTCGCCCGATGCTTGATAAAGCCGTTTGCACGGTCTGTTATCGGTTTGGTTGGACGATAGGCACCATTTCTTTGGCATCATTCGGAGGCTTATGAGGCGATTTGCCGTCTATTTACGGCGCCGTCATAAAAAGTTGAATGAGCAACCGACGAGAATAATGCACGTTGCGTGCCAACTTTGCAATAAAAATAATAACAATATGATTTTATTGAAAAATAAAACCATATCAGCAAATTTCTTTGCGCATCACGCCCCGATGAGCGATGAAAAAAACGCCGCGCTGTCGCCAAATGCAGACAACCAAAGCCAAACCCACTTATGGCCAATAAAATCAAAAAGTTAAATGTCTCCATTTGGCGACACGAAAAATAGCGCCTGTCGCAAAATGCAGACACTGCCGCCAATCGCCGAACCTCGGCCATAAAAAAGGTTCATCGCGCTTTAGCGTGAAC
>NZ_KV792412.1:0-2001 GCF_001808215.1 Serratia sp. HMSC15F11 | reverse complement strand
TCTCGTAAAGAGCTTGCCAACGCCATCCGCGCACTCAGCATGGACGCCGTACAAAAAGCAAATTCCGGCCACCCGGGTGCCCCTATGGGCATGGCGGACATCGCCGAAGTCCTGTGGCGTGACTACCTCAACCACAACCCGACTAACCCGCTCTGGGCTGACCGCGACCGTTTCGTGCTCTCCAACGGCCACGGCTCCATGTTGATTTACAGCCTCCTGCACCTCACCGGCTATGACTTGCCGATGCGCGAGCTGGAAAACTTCCGGCAGCTGCACTCCAAAACCCCAGGGCACCCGGAGTACGGCTACACCCCAGGCGTTGAAACCACCACCGGCCCGCTGGGCCAGGGCATCGCCAACGCCGTCGGCTTCGCCATCGCCGAACGCACCCTGGCGGCGCAGTTCAACCGCCCGGGCCACGACATCGTTGACCACCACACCTACGCCTTCATGGGCGACGGCTGCATGATGGAAGGCATCTCGCACGAAGTCTGTTCTCTGGCCGGTACCCTCAAGCTCGGCAAGCTGACCGCTTTCTACGATGACAACGGCATCTCCATCGACGGCCACGTCGACGGCTGGTTCACCGACGACACCGCCCTGCGTTTCGAAGCCTACGGCTGGCACGTGGTGCGCAACGTTGACGGCCACAACCCGGATGCCATCAAGGCCGCGATTGAAGAAGCGCGCAAGGTGACCGACAAGCCGTCGCTGCTGATGTGCAAGACCGTTATCGGCTTCGGTTCGCCGAACAAGGCCGGCACCCATGACGTGCACGGCGCCGCGCTGGGCGCAGCCGAAGTGGCCGCCACCCGCGAAGCGCTGGGCTGGAAATACGCCGCCTTTGAAATCCCGCAGGACATCTACGCCCAGTGGGACGCCAAAGAAGCCGGTCAGGCCAAAGAAGCGGTCTGGAACGACAAGTTCGCCGCCTACGCCAAGGCCTTCCCGGAGCAGGCTGCCGAGTTCAAGCGCCGCATGAACGGCGAGCTGCCGGCCGACTGGAAAGCCGACGCCAAAGCGTTCGTGGAAAAACTGCAGGCCAACCCGGCCAACATCGCCAGCCGCAAGGCGTCGCAGAACGCGCTGGAAGCGTTCGGCAAGGTGCTGCCGGAGTTCCTGGGCGGCTCTGCCGACCTGGCACCGAGCAACCTGACCATGTGGTCCGGCTCGAAAGCGCTGAACGTTGACCCGGCGGGCAACTACATTCATTACGGCGTGCGCGAGTTCGGCATGACCGCCATCACCAACGGCATCGCGCTGCACGGCGGCTTCCTGCCGTACTCGGCGACCTTCCTGATGTTCGTGGAATACGCCCGCAACGCGGTGCGCATGGCGGCGCTGATGAAGCTGCGCAACGTGTTCGTCTACACCCACGACTCCATCGGTCTGGGCGAAGACGGCCCGACCCACCAGCCGGTGGAGCAGCTGGCGAGCCTGCGCGTGACCCCGAACATGAGCACCTGGCGCCCGTGTGACCAGGTGGAATCGGCGGTGGCGTGGCAGTACGGCATCGAGCGCAACGACGGCCCGACTACGCTGGTGTTCTCGCGCCAGAATCTGACCCAGCAGCCGCGCAGCGCAGAGCAGCTGGCGAACGTGTACCGCGGCGGCTACGTGCTGAAAGACTGCGCGGGCACGCCGGACGTCATCCTGATTGCCACCGGCTCCGAAGTGGGCATCACGGTGGAAGCGGCGGACAAGCTGACCGCGGCGGGCCGCAAGGTGCGCGTGGTGTCGATGCCGTCGACCGACGCGTTCGACAAGCAGGATGCGGCGTACCGCGAGTCGGTGTTGCCGGCGGCGGTAACGGCGCGCGTGGCGGTGGAAGCGGGTATCGCGGACTACTGGTACAAGTACGTGGGCCTGAACGGCGCCATCGTGGGCATGACCACCTTCGGTGAGTCGGCGCCGGCGGAGCAGCTGTTCGCCGAGTTCGGCTTCACCGTGGACAACGTGGTGGCCAAGGCGCAGGCGCTGCTGAAGTAAGCGGCCTGGCGC
>NZ_KV792411.1:0-7952 GCF_001808215.1 Serratia sp. HMSC15F11 | reverse complement strand
GGAGGGAGTGACCATCTCATTAAATATCCTACGCTAAGCCTGTTTTTTGTACAGACTACTATCCACTGAGCGTAATGAGCGGTATTTACCCTGTCCCAGCTTGAGATTTGTTCGCCAGACGTAATCCCCACTCAGATTTATGTGCTCCCATCCCAACGGGGACAGATGAGCAATAAGCTGTTCATTTAGTGGGAGTCCTTTTCGCTTCAGAGCATCAATAGCTCTTTCTATATATACCGTATTCCACAGCGAGATCGCCGAAGTCAGCAATGTCAGACCGCTGGCTCGGTAGCTTTGATTTTCCAGTCCCCGATCTCTGATTTCCCCCAGTCGGTGCATAAAGACAGCCCGCGCCAGGGCATTGCGGGCCTCACCTTTATTCAACCCTGCCTGTACTCGGCGACGTAGGGAAGGATCCCGGAACCAGTCCAGCATAAACAATGATCTTTCGATGCGGCCAATCTCCCTAAGCGCCTTTGCCAGACCATTCTGTTTCGGGTAGCTGGCCAGCTTTTTCATCATCAGTGATGCTGTTACCGTTCCCTGCTTTATAGAACTTGCCAGACGCAGTACCTCATGCCAGTGGGTTTCAATTTCCTTAAGATTCAGACTGGTTGAGGATATGATTGACTGAAGCCCCGGATACAACTCAGCTTTCCCATGAATAAACAACCGTTTGTCATGAAGATCCCGAATCCTTGGCGCAAAGGCGAATCCGAGCAGATGCATTAGCGCAAATACATGCTCAGTGAAGCCTGCGGTGTCGGTATAATGCTCTGTAATATCCAGATCGGTTTCGTGGTACAGCAGACCATCAAGCACGTGTGTTGAGTCCCGCACGCGGCTGATTACTTTGGTGTAAAACGGGCTGTATTGGTCCGAAATATGCGTATAAATCTGCACGCCTGGCTCCTGACCGTATTTCAGATTGACCTGACCCGCATAGCGCCCATGACTCCCTACCCGAAAGTTCTGTCCGTCAGACGATGACGTTGTTCCATCGCCCCAGAATGCCGCCAGAGGTCGCTTTTTCTGGGTATTGACCAACTCGGCCAGCGCGGCTGAATAAGTTTCATCCCTGATATACCAGGCCTGAATGCCCTCAAGTGACGATTTTGTCGTTCCCGGACAGGATTCGGCCATTTTTGTCAGCCCAAGGTTGATGCCATCGGCCAGGATGGTGGTCAGTAGCAACTTTCTGTCTTTAGGTCTGACGTGATTATTTTTGAGGTGGGTGAAATGGCGGGGAAAACCCGTCCAGCTATCCACTTCATCCAGCATTTCAGTAATTTTAGGGTGAGGCAGCATGCCATACACCAGATCACCAAAAGGGGATGCTGCTGAAGGGACACTGTTATCCAGCGGGGTAATTTTGACGCCTTTATCCGATATATCAACATCGGGCAAATCACCGGCCAGCGCCATCGCATTCACTTCCTCCAGGCGTGATGTCAGAAGCGTCATACGGCTCTCGATGTATTCATGGCAATCGGTTGGAATAGCGAGGGGTAACTGGTTATCCCGGAGTGATTTTTCAAAATCGCCATGCGGGATCAAATAATCATCGAAATTCCTGTAGCGACGAGATCCTTTCACCCAGATGTCACCTGAACGTAAAGCTCCCTTCAGCTCATTCAGCACACAAAATTCGTAATATTTTCGGTCAATGCCGTTGGACGTGATCACCACCTTTCTCCAGCTTTCCGGGATGAACCCGACTGGCGCGGAAGACGGTACTTTTCGCAGTTGCTTTCGATACATCTCTCTGACGGTATCCAGCGCATCACTAAGCTGCATTGCGGCGGGGGCAGCACTGAACTGCAACGCGGACAGCATCCGAGGGGCATATTTACGCAGCGTGCTGTATTTTTCTGTGATCAGATGCAACGGGTCGAAGTTGTCCTTACGTGACAGGAACCGTGTCTCTTCCACGCTGTTGATGAATTCCTGCCAGGGAAGGACGTCTTCTATTGCAGCCCAGGGATCTTCGCCAGATTCTCTGGCGTTAAGTAATGCCTGCCCGACGGTAACATATTGCTTCAGCTTACTCTGAATCAGCTTTCCCGTTTGCTGGAGTCGTTCGGCCTGCGTGCGTTTTGCCCTGCTGAACAGACTGCCGAGAATACGTTCATGCAGATCAATAACTTCGTCAGTCAGGGTGGACCTGGCTTCCGATATGACACAAACTAGCGAGGCATAACGGCGAACATCCGTAAATTTTGCCAGGTCCCGGCTGCTCATTTTCCTGCCTTCGCGTGCGAGTTTCAGGAGCCGGTTCTGGTGAACAGAAAGCGCAATACCGTCAGGCAGTGCCAGCGACTCTATCGCATTTAACCGGTCGATATGTTGCAGGACATTCTTACCATTAATTTTGCCCGGAGGCTGGAGCATCCAGGCCAGTCGTGAAGGCTGTTCACCCTCAGATACCAGCAGACGGTCCAGCGCCGCTTTATGTCCCGGTTCAAGCTGCGCGGTTAGCGCAGAAAATACCGCCCTGTCAGCAAGAGTTGTTGCTTCGGCCAAAGTTCGCTCGATGACCTCAACAGAGGGGAAAATCACCTTATTATTGTGGAGCCAGGAGAGCATTTCTTCCGCAAGCAAAAAACCTCTGTCTGTCCGCATGGCGTGGGGATAAAGGTGGCGAATACAGGTTTTTTGCAGTACCCGGTTGAATGGGGATAATTCCAGGTAGCGGTAGAGTTCAGTCAGATGCTCCCAGCGGGTGACCTCTCTTGATGCATACTCGGCCCACAAATCAGGCTGAAGCTTCAAATGCGCGGCCAGCCGGGAAACAACACCGTCGTGAGGAGACATACTTTTGTCAGGAGGAAAACCAGGTCCCCGCAAATAGCAGAGTAAGACAGCAAAGCCCAGGCGATTAGCGGGCCTCCGGTGTTTATTAATAAGCGCGAGGTCATGTTCACTCAAAAAGCACATGCGCGTCAGAAGAACGTCATCATCCGGCACAACCAGCAAGCGTTCTTTTTCTTCACTATTGAGTATTTGTCTCCGTGGCATAGATGCTTCCTCTGCATATGGTTGATTTGAGTTATCACTTCACACTGACCGAAACCGGTCGGTTTCGTACGCCTCGCAAACAATATGTCCGAAAGTCAGCGAAATTTGTTTCGTACATACGTTATAATTCGGACACCCTTTGCGTACGGAAAGTTTCCTATGTCACGAGTTTTTGCCTACTGTCGGGTCTCCACTCTGGAACAGAATACAGAAAACCAGCGCCATGAAATTGAAGCGGCGGGTTTTGCCATCAGACCCCAGCGGCTGATTGAGGAACATATAAGTGGTTCGGTTGCTGCCAGCGAAAGACCAGGGTTCATCCGGTTGCTTGATCGAATGGAAAGCGGTGACGTATTGATTGTCACCAAACTTGACCGACTCGGCCGTAATGCGATGGATATCCGAAAAACAGTTGAACAACTGGCTACTTTAGATATCCGTGTTCATTGTCTCGCTCTCGGAGGTGTGGATTTAACCAGCCCGGCCGGAAAAATGACTATGCAGGTGATTTCAGCTGTGGCTGAGTTTGAGAGGGATCTGCTGATTGAACGCACACATTCAGGGATTTCTCGGGCAAGTTCAGCCGGGAAACGCTTCGGTCGTCCGCCCATCTTGAGCGAGGAGCAAAAAAAAATAGTGTCAGAGCGCCTTAATTCCGGGGCCAGTATCAGTGCGGTTGCCAGAGAATTTAATACCACCCGGCAAACCATACTCCGGGTAAAAGCAGGACAGCAATAATACTGAATTTGAATAAAGCCCATAACTGGCCAGGCAGTTGAAACTGTTCTTGAAGTAAACATCTGGAAAGCATGAAACATCATTCTATCCACAGGGAGCAGTGGCTATTATAATCGAATTTCGATAACGAAATTCGATTATAATAGCCAATAAAACCAGCAATCAGGATCTGACCATGAACGATACTGCCAGGAATGATCACAGCCCCTGGGCTGTCTTTCTGATTTTCTTCCGACTTGGCCTGACATCCTTCGGCGGCCCAATTGCCCATCTGGGTTACTTCCGCGATGAGTTTGTGACGCGACGGCAGTGGTTGACCGAGCGCAGCTATGCAGATTTGGTCGCTCTGTGCCAGTTCCTTCCGGGACCAGCAAGCAGTCAGGTTGGTATAGCGCTCGGGCTGTCCCGTGCCGGTTATACCGGGGCGCTGGCAGCATGGGCCGGCTTCACGCTACCGTCAGCAGTTGCACTGATCCTGTTTGCGCTGGGGATGACCAGTTACGGGGATGTGATGCCCTCTGGTGTATTGCATGGGCTGAAAGTGGTAGCCGTTGCGGTGGTCGCGCAAGCTGTATGGGGCATGGCCCGAAATCTTTGCCCGGATATACCGCGTATTACTGTCATGGCAGTGGCAACCTGCTTTGTGCTTCTTGTGCCATCGGCCTGGGGACAGGTGGGAGTAATCGTCACTGCGGCTGTCACTGGCATGTTACTGTTCAAACCTCAGCAGACGACGGTACATGATCCGCTGCCCGTTTCAATACGGCGTCGCGTCGGATTGTTCTGGCTCACGCTGTTCTTTGTGCTACTGACAGGGTTACCATTGCTGACGGCGATATTCCCAAATCCGACGCTGTTAATGGTAGAAACTTTCTACCGGACCGGATCACTGGTTTTTGGTGGCGGGCATGTCGTGCTGCCATTACTGCAGACTGAAGTCGTTCCTTCTGGCTGGGTCAGCACTGATACATTCTTGGCTGGCTACGGCGCTGCCCAGGCCGTTCCTGGACCATTGTTCACTTTTGCAGCCTTTCTCGGGGCTTCGATGAACCAGGTGCCTTCTGGCTGGCTGGGTGGTCTGGTTTGTCTGCTGGCAATTTTCGCACCGTCCTTCCTTCTGATTGTGGGAGCATTGCCGTTCTGGGAAAGTCTGCGCCGCAATATCCGTACACAAGCAGCGTTGCAGGGTATTAATGCAGCCGTAGTTGGCCTTCTGCTGGCAGCTCTCTATCAACCAGTATGGACGAGCGCAGTTCTCGCTCCGCAAGATTTCGGCCTTGCCCTTGTGGCACTGGTCGCTCTGATGTTCTGGAAACTGCCGCCGTGGCTGGTCGTAGTGAGTTGCGGTGTTGCGGGTTGGTTGTTGAGTTTAGCACTGTGAGGTTCCGGGCGTGACCGACAAAGATCTTTACGGCGGGATGATCCGTTTGCACATCCTGCATCATGCAGCCAAAGAACCCGTCTTTGGTCTGGGCATCATTGAGGAATTGCGACACCACGGTTATCAACTCAGCCCGGGTACCCTGTATCCGATGCTGCACGGTATGGAAAAGAAGGGGTATCTCACTTCACGACATGTTCAGGCCGGTCGACGAAGTCGGCGAGTATATGAAATCACCGGACAAGGGCACATAGCGCTAACGGACGCCAGAAACAGGGTGAAAGAGCTGTTCGGTGAACTTGTTGAAGGCAAATGATATGCCTATGGTTTTAGTCCGGTCTGCCGTCTTCTGAAAACGACAGACACATGTAAGATTATCCGCTGCCTGGCAGAAGGAGACTTTGTGAAAACGCTCATGGTGTGTATTTATACGATCAGAAGGCGTTTTTTTCGCTGGGCATGTACCTGGTGGTCTATGGCCTGCGCAATGCCGGGCTCACGGAGTATCTGTCTGGTGTACTGAACCTGCTGGCAGAAAAGGGGTTATGGGCAGCAACGTTCGGCACCGGCTTCCTGACCGCGTTCCTGTCGTCGGTGATGAACAATATGCCGACGGTGCTGATTGGCGCGCTGTCGATTGACGGGAGTACGGCGACTGGCGTCGTCAAAGAGGCAATGATTTATGCCAACGTGATTGGCTGCGATTTAGGCCCGAAAATCACCCCGATTGGCAGTCTGGCAACCCTGCTTTGGCTGCATGTGCTTGCCCAGAAAAATATAACGATCACCTGGGGTTATTACTTCCGCACCGGCATTATCATGACTCTGCCCGTGCTGTTTGTCACTCTGGCCGCGCTGGCGTTGCGGCTTTCCATCACTTTGTAATGAGATAAAGATATGAGCAACATTACCATCTATCACAACCCGGCCTGCGGCACTTCACGCAACACGCTGGAGATGATCCGTAACAGCGGTAACGAACCGACCATTATTTATTATCTCGATACGCCACCGACCCGTGATGAGCTGATTAAACTTATTTCAGATATGGGAATTACGGTGCGTGCATTGCTGCGTAAGAATGTTGAGCCTTATGAACACCTGGGCCTTGATGAAGAGAAATTCAGTGATGAGCAGTTGATTGATTTTATGCTTCAACATCCGATCCTGATTAATCGGCCGGTAGTCGTTACGCCGCTTGGCACTCGTCTTTGCCGCCCTTCAGAAATAGTGCTGGATATTCTACCTGAAGGTCAGAAAGGAGTGTTTACCAAAGAGGACGGCGAAAAGGTCATTGACGAAACGGGGAAGCGGGTTAAGTAACCTGTTTTTTTCGTCTCATTTTTATCGTATTCGGGCGTCTGTCTGTACCATACAGACGCTCGCTTTTTGTAATGCCAGCTAAAGAAACAGGTTTAACGAATGGAAGGGACTTCCCCTAGATATGCGCCTGATTAACTTTCGTGCAATCATAGGATAAACATTGACCCAGAGGGATTCGTTATGACCATCACCACTGTCGGTATCGATCTTGCTAAAAATGTGTTTGCTGTTCACTGCATTGACCAAAATGGTAAAGCTGTTCTGGTTAAACCCAAGGTGTCGCGTGCAGCACTTTCTGAACTCATCGCAGGTTTACCTCCCTGTGTCATTGGAATGGAAGCCTGCTCGGGTGCCCACTATTGGGCAAGATTATTCAGGCAGTATGGCCATGATGTCCGGTTGATGGCTCCGAAATTTGTCTCACCCTATCGCATGGCGGGTAAGACCGGGAAAAATGATGCAGCTGATGCAATAGCTATTTGTGAGGCAGTGCAGCGGCCGCATATGCGCTTTGTACCAGTCAAAGACGAAAGCCAGCAGGCAATGCAATGCTTACATCGGACAAGACAGGGATTTATCCAGGAAAGAACAGCAACGTATAACCGTCTTCGGGGCCTGATATCTGAATTCGGGGTTATTGCCCCACAAAGCACTGATGCTCTGCGTCATGTTGTTTCTGACCAGAAGGAAACTCTGCCAGTACAGGTTAGGCTGTGCATTGATGATCTATTGACACATGTCACTAATATTGAAGAGAAAATCGCCGAATATGACAGGGTATTATCTCGTGTGGCCAAAACAGATCATCGCAGCCAGCAGTTAATGGAACTGAAAGGTGTTGGGCCCACCACAGCGAGTGCGCTGGTCGCCAGTATTGGCAATGCCCATGATTTTAAGAACGGGCGCCAACTGGCAGCCTGGTTGGGGCTAACGCCATCACAATACAGTAGTGGCGGAAAATCAAAGCTTGGCAGGATAACAAAAGCGGGTGATGCCTATCTGCGAACCCTACTGGTCCAGGGAGCCCGTTCTGTAATGGTAGGGGCAGAGAATAGAACGGACCCGTTTAGCCGTTGGGTCTGCTCGTTGATTGGTAGGCGGGGATACTGGCGTGCTGTCGTTGCAATCGCCGCCAAGAATGCGAGGTTGTGCTGGGCATCATTACATTACGGCGATGACTTCAGACTGTATTCAACAACATGAAAAATTTAACTGAGTAGTAACTGAACTGTAAATTGTTGATGGTAAAGGGTTAGACCCCCGTGAGAAGTATCTGCATATCCTACTGGATATCACTATCCGATTAACGAAGGAGGATCTCACGAGCGTCTTTCATCAGGGTCCGAATCACTAGCGATTCAGCATGACCGTTTATAGTAGCGCAGTCTTATCCCTTGCCTTTCATTGATGAACAGACAGAAATTAAAAACCGGCGTTGACTGTTCGGGGAAGCCCTTATAGTAGGATATTTAATGAGATGGTCACTCCCTCC
>NZ_KV792410.1:0-691 GCF_001808215.1 Serratia sp. HMSC15F11 | reverse complement strand
TTTATTAGTACACCGGACTTTATTATGCTATCAAAGAGGCTCTTACTTTTGCAATTCGTTGTTCAATGTCATCATAAACATCACCGGGTGCTACAATATCTTTTACTACCATTGGGTAGTTCTCCCCTTTAATAATTACGTCCTCAAATGAAAACATAACGTGGTATTCACTTAGTTCCTTTTTAATTGCGTTCACAAACTCATCGGTTTTTTGTTTAGTACTGCTTGGGTGTATGGATAAATGAATAGTAGTCATAGTCTTAATACCTTCTTGATGATATTTACCAGTACTGAAAGAAGCCAAGCAATGATTAGAACGGCAAAGATACTAACGGCAAGGGAAACGTTGTCTGTTCCCCATTCGGTTGTATCCTTTACCCATCCAAGCCCTTCCGATGACATAAAGTGATATGACCAATCGGCAAGAGTTCCCACTATGTACCCTACTGGATGTACAAAACGTATGATCAGTACTGCCAGTACTACATAGATAACACCAGCAATAATTTTAGTTGCATTTTTCAAAACGAGATATCCCTCTTACGTCTACACGCCCGTATGCAAGTAGTCCATTCCTAGACCCAGGCACACGCGATTGCTTTGTGTTCATCAATCGGCGTCTTACTGTTTGAAAGTCTGACACACTGAAGAAAGTGATACATCCCCACGATTCACCTGAACCATTTGGCCG
>NZ_KV792409.1:0-19931 GCF_001808215.1 Serratia sp. HMSC15F11 | reverse complement strand
TATAATACAATATACTATTATATTATAGTACGATGTTATTTGTATTCTAACTTCATTGGTAAATACCATGTCTCTTCATGCCCCTCAATGAACCTGAGAAGCCTGAGAAAGTAGGTATATGTTTTCTTCCTGATAACTTCATCATAAGATGATTTATCAAACTGTAGGCCGTTTATATGCTTTTCAATCTCATCGGCTGTTATTCTGTTTACTACTGGATCATAAAATCTGTCTAACTGGAAAACCTCATAAAAAGTGTTATATACCATTGAAATAACATTAAAATCCAGACGTGTAATATTGAACTGGTCAAAGTAATATTTACAATCAAGTAATAAATACCTTGTTGTATTATTGTCGAAGCTATAAATGAATTCTTCTATGCTTATATTATGTATATGCCTTTCCCAATCATCCCGATCTTTTTTTGGTAAGATTGTATAATAGTTATCCAAAACAATGAAACGCCCTGTTCTACATAGGATGAAGTTAAAAGGTGCTTTCATTTCAATGAGTTGACCACCATTACTAACAGCATCTAAATTTGTTATTTTGCTTTTAACAGAGTGATAAACAGTCTCCATTATAAATGTATAAGCATCTCGAAAAATCAAATCTTTTTGGGAGTTAAGGACAAAGTATTTACTTATTTTATCCAAACGTTCAAACGCTAAATTTAACGATAACATATTTATCCTGTTATAAAAAAAGCCCTACCAATGTAGAGCTTTTCTATTCCCGTTGAGGGTTATGCTTCACGTAGTTCCTGAACAAATTCAGGTTTACGCTCGATGACACGCAACAGCTTTAACGCTGCACCTGCTGGAGTTCTTAACCCCTGTTCCCATGACTGAACAAGAGAAGAGCTAACCCCGATCAGACTGGCAAAATCATCTTGTTTCATATGAACCTTAGCCCGAATAGCTTTCACATCTGGACGTTCAAAACGGGTAACCCGCGCTGGCTCACGTAAACCCTTATGGATTTCTACAGCTTCCTTAGCAGAAGCAATCAGATCATCAAAAAGCTCTTTACGCATACTGTTAGCCCTCTTCACCTTTAAAACCCGCTACAACCGCTTTGAGCTGGTTTTTCTCTGCTGCCGTCAAACTGTCCTTCTCACTCTTTGGATAGATGATAAGCATGTATAAGCGCCCTGCCGGGTTGTAGAAGTAGTAAATAGCCCGGACACCTGAACTTTTACCTGTTCCCTGCCGTGACCATCTAACCTTGCGACAACCGCCTGTACCTACAATCAGATCACCTGCTTCCGGGTTCTCTATGAGGAACGTTTGAAACTCTTTGTATTCATCATCACTGAGTAGAGTTTTCATCTCTCGCGTGAATACAGAGGTTTCTACAAACTCGTAGTATTCCATACAGAACACATCCCTAATCACTATGGTGTTATTATAGTCCTACAGTGTAGGAGTATCAAGAACAAAACTACTATACTACTATATGATATGATAGTATATGATAATCTACGCGAATTCTGAGGTTTTTACTGGCCTGTTATGGGGATGGTGTAGGAAGGGGTAAAACAGTATAGAAAAACCCCTTTCGGGGCTTCATGGCGGGTTATACTTTGGTTAGCTCCCATATCCTTACTAACTGTTTATTTGTTTCTATGTTTTTGGATTTTGAAATATGATTATAGATAAATTCTAAATACTCACGTATATCATCTATTTTAAAATCATTACTCTTTAGCTCCATCATTTCAAAAATATCACTATAAGTAAAAGCTAAAGTAGAATCTTTCCTATCTATTTCAAAACCTAAAACACTTAGATCTCTCAAAAGATAATTTAGAGCCAAAAACCCATCATTAACATTTTTGGATTTTATTGCGTGGTATATGTCGTTAAAGTTGATTGTATTCATAATGTGTTCCTTTTGTTCAGTGTCATTTATATACTCTTCATCTATTTCAATAGTTCTTGTTGGTAATGTTTTATTTAGTATTTTTATATGATTGTATAATAACCCAAGTTCATTTTTTATTTGATGTGCTCTAAACCTTTTATCTGATGTTCTGATTCTGTTAAGCTCAATGTTTTTCATATCTAATATAAAGGCAGCAATAACAGGGTCTTTAGCATTCATGTTATAACCAAGAGACTTCATTTTTCTGATAAGATAATGCATTGCCTCTGTTTCATATTCATACTTCTTAGCTACTATTTCTTTTAATGTATTTTTAAAGCTTATATTGTTCATAAAGTTTTCCTTTTGTTTTGTTGTTTATTTTGTATTAAAAAATGAATGAATAGATTCTATGATACTCGGTTGTAAACGGTAATATAAAAAATGTTATAAAGGCTATATCACAGAACGCTTGTTTTATGTATTTATTCATATTCCTCATGTGTTTTTTCATTGTTGGTTCCTTCTTAATAACAGCCCCTTGCGGGGCTAATCTCATGTAATCAGTCAGAAAGATCACTTTTAGACGCTTCAATTAACACTCCTGAAAGTGAAGGGAAAATATATTTATGTTTAGTGTTGTTATAACTCATGGATGTTTTTAAAACAAAACCACCCTTTTTAGATTCAACATACCACCATTTATGTGCTTCTAACTCTGATCTTTCTCTTCTTGAATAACCTAACTTAATCTTATCTTCTGACCATAAATTCATAATCTCTTTAGTATTGATGTAATATCTAACTTCATCACTGCCGGGCTTTTTCCATTCATTAATAAAGCCAGCTTCCTTTATTGCGTTAAAATCTTCATTATTTAAGTTTGACATAATATTTCTCCTTTGTTTGTTTATATATATTAATTAACGTACTATCCGACTAAAAGCAAATTTAAAACAGCATTAATTATCAAATTTGTTATTTAATCGGATAGATGGAGGAAGTAGAACGAAAAAAAAGCGTGAGGGTTTTCTCACGCTTTATAATCATCGTTATATATTATAGATTGCGAGTCGGAATATATAACTTATCAAAATGAACATCCTATAAGAGGAGAAATATCCATGTTTTATTTAAAGTATGTAGTACCATTTTTAAACCCTAACTTAATTATACATCCTATAGAGGAGAAATACCTATGCTTACTTATATTTTATAACTCTTAAATTTACTATTGTCAAATTATAAGAAAAGTCCCGATTATAAGGGCTTTAATATTTATTTAAAAAATAGATATGCGACTAACGCCATAACAACGGTGAAGATAATGATCTGTTTTAGGGATGATTTGTTTTCGTTTTTATAAACAGGTGTTTCAGCTTCATCCTCATAATCATCTAATACATCTTCAAGTTCAATCTCTTCAAAATAAGAACGCTGTAAGCGCATTAAATCTTTATTTGTTATAATGTCTTTTATTCTTTTGTTGATTATAAGATTATAGTTTTCATCCAAAAACATTTCTCTAAGTTCGTTATCAACTATCTCAGTAGGTATTAATCGGTAGAATTTAGGTAATGTCTGGTTTTTGTATCTTATGTTATGTTTTGCGCTAAATTTAACAGTAGCATTATCCACCTTTACGCCTGTTAAGTTATGTTTTTTTAAAACCTCCAACGCTCTTTCTGAAATCAAATATCCAAAATCATCAAAGTAAACTATATCATCTCTTGATAAAACATCTATTACATAGATTGCTTCATTTGGTTTTGGAAAGCTAACAGAACCAGAACGGAAGGGTTTAAAGTAAAAGTAATCTGTTCCTTTGTTTTTTGACATAAAACCCTCCTGACTCTTTATTTAAAGCTTAGTGAACGTAAGTTTTTCATGTTTTCCTGATAAACAGGCTCCATGTCAATTTCCATTCTGGTATAAGCTTCATTAGCAAACTCTTTTATCTTCTTTTTAAAATCTTCATGCTGTTCCGGTTTCAGATTATCAAAATAAGCCATATTGATAGTTTCAGTTTTGAAATCACTATCTTTATCCTTGCTCTTCATTTTTAAAGATAAATAGTCTGTAATATCGCCTGTTTGATATGAAGCATGTAAATGCTCCACTTCATAAACATAATCCTTACCTTTTATCTTTGTATCAAGAGAAAACACTATATCGCTTGTTATTGCCAGTTTCTTTTCATTATTCATAAAATCACCTCTTTAAGTTTTTCTGTTTTATATTTGAATACTGCGCTTGCTAAATCCTGAGCTTCCTGAATTAAGGCTTTATCTGATGTGTAAATCGAATGCTGCCATATAACTATTGAAAGCTTACCTACCCTGTAAACTGAAACATCCTTATTCACGATATAAATATAGAACTTATATGTTTCATTGTTTTCACCTCCTTTACCTCCCTTACCTCTCGATAAAACAATCTTAACGTCATTAATTATTACTTCTTCTATTATCATTTTTTCACCTCTGTTAGTTTTTAAATGCCTCTGTTATGTAGTTATTGAAATCATATTTCTTAATCCACATATCTAAATATTCTATGTTCATCACTAATCGAACAGCCATTAAATCTTCACTACCTTCAAAAAGAATGTTGTCAGCATCGATCATATCGAACGTTGATTCTTTGATACTTCCAATATTGCTATCTGTTCTTAGTATTAACTCAATTATATTAACCAATGAACCATATTCTTTTATTAAGTTATTGTGTAGCTCTTTAAGCGTTATCTTTTCACCCCTTGTTTTATGTAGGTCTTTTAACCATTCAAAATAGTCGGTTGTATAAAACACTCTGTAATCAATAGCGGTTTCTTTATTGAAACTTCCGATAATATCTATATTCATATCTCTCTCCTTTTGTTTTGTTAATTATTTATATTTAATTAACCGACTAAAAGCAAATTTAAAAGCCGATTAATTGCTAAATATTTATAATAACCAGACAAAAGGAAGAAGTAGACCAATATTATTTTGGTTTATTTAGATTTTAGCGTTATAACTGATACAGGCATTGGTCATAATACCGCATTTTCTTTTTCTTATATTTAAAATAACATCGCCTTTTATCTTGTAAGCTAAATCAGTCGGTGTTAATGCTTCATACGCATCTGGAACCATTTCAAAGAAATCTTCAAATTTATCGGTGGCATGTCCTACTGCTATTAATAACTCACTTTCTGAGTATCTAATGTTATACATACATTCACTTATCAATGCCTGTACCTTAAAATCATTAAGAATGAAGTGTTCTAAATCACCTCCACCTCTGACGATAACATACAGACTTTCTTTATCCTCAATCAGTATCTCTTTAAGTAAATCCAAATCTATTTTGTTGTTATATATAATTGGATGTACCACAACCTCTTCAAATCCTATATTTAAATTATTCAATACTACATTGAAATCATTAAACCCGTCTGAAAAGCTTTTTGTTGTTATCACGCATAATCTTTTTTGAACTGTATAGGTAGGACAAAGATTATAAATCCATTTATTTTGTTCATCATTCATATTTATTAACTCTTCTAAAAGGTGTGTTTCTGTTTTCTCTTCTTTTTTATCTTCTTTTAACGCTTCCAGTATGACGCTTAACGCACTTAGCTTTTCAGGCACTACATAGCCCATACCGGGTAGCTCCTGCAGATGGGGTTTAGGCGCATAGATGAATCTGTTCATGAAGGTATGTTGTGATTTGCCTGTATGTACCAATACGCGCGCCCCTGTGCGGCTCTGCTGGCTTTTGTTGATGTAGACAAAGGCAATGTCCTCTGACTGTCCTGATAACGTATCCTGAGCCTGTATAGCCCTTTCTGGACTTCCGGCAAGGGTAGCGATGTTCTCCAGACTCCTGACCGCATGAGTAGCAAGATGAACTATGTTCATACAGTTGCCAATCAGCTGATTTGTGTATGCTTGCCCTGCTTTAGCATCGAGTGAATCCACAGACTGAGAGGAAATAATGTTGATATGACCGTAGCCCCTCGATATGTCGAACCAGTTGTTATCGTCTACTGACGGATCGGTATCATCTGTAAGGAACTGCTGATACTCATCTACCAGCATGAAAGTAAACTTATCTTCACCATATCCCCTTGCTGTAAGCTGGTTTATATCCTGCTGTTTTATACTGTCTATGAATGTTGCTTTAACCACCTTTAAAATGAACAATGATGAAACAGCATATTTAGAAAAAGGCACTTCCAGCACTAACGATTTTCTTTCTTTATAAATAATGTCAGCATAAGAAACTGTATGATCATTATTACAAAAATGATGGTTTAGATACGGGTCTTCATAAAAAGGTCTTAGAACGCTGTTTAATGCTGAAAACTGCCATGATCTTTGTTCTCTTTTGGTAGCTTCATCGGTATCTTTTTTGTTATTGAAAATACTGAACCCATCCGAAGCTATACGCCTTTTTATCTTTTCTGACATCTGTTCTGAACAGTTGTTTTTCATTGCCTGTAAATCATCCGGGTTAGTTATTAGGTAATAGAGATCTGCAAGGGTAGGATTAATATCAAACTCTTTAACTAACTCATACACTAAAACGGTGTCTTCTATCCCGTTTGAACCCCAATATTTATCTAAGTTTCCACGAACTGAACTAACACCATAGTTTAAAAATGCTTTTAGCTTTTCCGGTTCAATACCAGATATTAAATTAAATCTGGAACAATCTTCTTTAACACCAAGAATATATATTTTATCGCTTTTCATTTCCTCATTAATCTGACGTGCTAATTTGGTGTAATCCCCTTTCACGTCCAGTATCAATCCTGAACAGTGATTTTTAATCAGATTGTAAACAGCAGGGAAACATACGCCCGTTGTCTTACCTGTTCCTGTTCCACCAAACACGGCTATATTTGTTGTTGCTGTTTTAAAGTCTATTTGTATTTCATCATTTAAATGTGCTTTCCTGAAAGAAAGCAATGGTTCTTTATCTAACATAAAAATCTCCTTTTTATTTTGTTGTTCCTTTCAATTATTCAATTTACCGATTAATGTCAAATTTAAAACTCATTAAATATATAAACGGTTTACGTATTCCTTTTATTTGATGCTTATGTTGTTTTAAAATGATTGATACTAAATGGTTAAAATGTTATGTTCGCCGGGTATACGATTTTAAAGAGGATTTTTTGATGAGTCTTTCAACACTGAACAACATTCGTACCATTAGAAAAGAAGCGCGTGAAATCAGCTTTGAGATCTTTGAAGAGATTTTAGAGAAGATGAAACAGGTTCATGAAGAACTGTTAGCTGACCAGCTTGAAATCGAAGAAAAACGCGCTAAGAAGCTGGCACTCATGGAACAGTTCAGAGAGATGTTAGCTGCCGAGGGCATTGAAGGTATCAGCATTTCCGAGATCGCTGATGGTGTTGCCGCTCCTGCTGCCAAGAAGGGGAAAGGCGCTAAAGGTGATAAGCGTGGCGCTGTTGAGCGCAAGTATGCTTATAAAGATGAAAACGGAAAAGAAGTGTTATGGTCGGGTCGTGGTCGTCTGCCGAAGCCTGTCGAAGAAGCTATGAAGAAAGGCGCTAAAAAAGAAGACTTCTTGATCAAGAAAGAAGATTAAAAGCATTACCAACACCAGAAAAAAACCAAGCCCCTGAAAAGGGGCTTTTATTTTGGAATGTTTCATTTATTCAGGCTTTTTAGTTCCTTTTGCTTCATTTATACAGTTAACTAACTTATATGCTTCTTTCCATGATAACAATGAAGTTAAAGCCATTAAACCACCGCCAATTATGTAAAAGCTATTTAATCCTGTTTTTGGTAATACATTCACTGTTAACATTAATAATGAGATACTTGATAAATATAATATTGCTATTAATGTCCATGCTTCTTTTTTCATTTGTCTGATACTTTTTTGAATAATCATAAATTAATCCCCTTATTTATTTGTCGTAAAAATATACTGTTATCGGTCTTCCACCATACCCATCATCATTACTGATACAAGCATTTGCTAAAGTTGCCATATCAAGATCCTGATTTGCTTCTGTGTTCTTAACTTCTCTTGAACCTACTACTATTTTGAAAAAACTTGCTCCAGCTTGAGACACGAACTTAGGACAAGCATCAACTGAAACGTTTTCAAACCCGATATAAAAACTACCATCATAATACGGTTCTATAAGAACGTTAGCGCCCCAGCTATCCCATATTAAATTATCATCCACTATATCTTCTGGAACAATCTTTGATTTGATTATAGCGTCAACTGATAACCCTGTGTAATCTGCTTGCCCCGCGTAGAGATTTTTTATCCCAGCATTTAATGTTCCCAATATTTTTATGTCGCTATCTATCTTCTGACCAGAACTAATTTTTGGATAGATCATAAAGACACCAACTATCAACGCTGCGATAATCCCAAACACTAATAACAACTCTAATAATGAAAACCCTTTTTTCTTTCTCTTTGTAATGTTGAACATATCAGCCACCTCTTATATTATTGAAGCAAAAATAATGGTGGCGTTATCTTCTGAAAAACACGCTGCTGATGTTGCGGCTATATCAATGTTTTTCCCTTCTTCAAGGTTCTTAACCTGCGTACCGCCGTTCCCGTTATAAACGTCTATGCTTACGAAATTACCCGATACAGCGGCTATCAACTTTGAACAGTCAGAAGCTGGAACAGCATCATAGATAATGTTGTATTTGCCGTGGTTCCCTGAATACTCAACCGATACGTTGCCTTTCCATTCATTGATAAGCTTTCCATCCTGTATCATGTTCTCAGGAGCGTTCTTAGAAGCAATGAAGCTATCAGTGTTAATGCTTGAGATCTTCGCTCTGCCGCCATATAGAGACTTCACCCCAGCTTGTATAGCTGTTAGGTTCCTGCTCTCTCTGTCGATACGCTGTGAAGCCTGAACTTTAGGTAATATCATAAAAGCCGCTACTATCAACGCTGCGATAGCTCCAAGAACTAATAATATTTCTAAAAGTGAAAACCCTTTTTTACTCTTTCTGTCTTTTAATAATCTAAAACTATTTATCATAATCATTCTCCTTTGTTATTTTGATTTATGGTTTTACCATCATAAATACTGCCATCTTTTTTAAATATAAACGTAATGAACAAACCTAAAAGAAAAATACCGCCTCCAACTCCTGTAATTCCAGTCATCTTAGCAATTACTTCTGGATTGAAATCGAAACCAAAAAAACCACCAAATAAAACACTGAAAGAACCGTATGTAATCATCCACATCCCTAATCTCATTATCATCATGGAAATCTCTCTAAGCTTTTTCCCGTTTTTGCTCTCAGTGTCATAAAGACTTCTAAAGAAACTATTTATTTTACTCATCATCTACCACCTCTCTTTGTTTTGTTTGTTTCTCCTATTTAATGTAGGATTATATATTAGATATTTAATTAACCGATTAATGTCAAATTCAAACAGGGTTTATTTTAATATTTATCATTTAATCGGATAAGCGGAAGATGTAGGACTTTTATTTCTACCCATTAGATAAAACAAAACCCCTTTTAAGGGGCTTTTATTCATGGTTTAACATATCCTCAATTCTTTCTTCTAACAGAAAGCGTTCTAATTCGTCTTCTGTCATTTCTTTACTGTTCGATAACCTAACTAATGCCTCAGTCATTTTATTTATTTTTCGGAGGTTGAAAATATACACGATAAAAGATTCTATTTTTTCAATCATTGTTATCCATTTGTCCTTTTTTAAAACCCTTAGAAAATCCTTCAGCAAAACCTTCCTTTATTAAATCCAGTTCTTTTCCTTCCTTCTTTTTCTTCATTGATTTAAATGCACCATAAGTTAGGAATGTAATCACTTCCAATAACAACATAACCGATAGTGTATAATAGATAGCATCAGTGCTGCTTATTTTATTAAGTAGAGCACTTAACGTAGGAATTCTATCTGACATTATCAATGTTCCTTTCGCAAAAAACACTATAATTCCATAACATATCAACTTGTAATACATTATCTCTTGTAATGCGTTTTCTTTCATATTTCTATTTTCATTTTTCATATACCACCTCTCTTTTTTGTTTTTCTTGACTACCATAAATAACACCACCTTCATTTAAAAACTCTCTTATAAATTCAGCCCATGTTTCAGCTTCCTTTTCTCTTGTTTGTTCTCCCATATCCATCTCCTTATTATATATTCCAGTAAATATCTGCTTTAAAGTTCTCTTTTGGTTCGTTCACATAAGCTTTAAACGCTATAACAGTCAGTGCCTGATTGATGTAGCCCGATAAGCGATATGTAGCCTTAACCTGATTAAAACCATGCTGAACAGCATCAGGAATGATTTTGCGTCTTCCCAAGCGTTCTATCAGTGCTAATATTGCCTCTGCTCTCTGCCCTTCTATCAACGCTGCTTTTGCTATGAACTCATAGCCGTTGTGTAAACCTAAACGCTTCAACTCTCTTGTTATGTCTTTTTTCATTTTTCACTCTCCTTTAAAAATCATATATGTTTTTCATCTCAGAAATCTTTTTGCTTAAAGCTTCTTTAACCTCTTTATCTGTAAGTTTCTTTAGTGGCTTAATCAATGCGGGATCAGGTATTAAATCCGCTCTTGTTAGATGTTTCTTGTTAGTTCTTTTTTTCACTTATGCTCTCCCCTTTTTCTTCTTCAATGTGAATAATCACAGCAACTTTAATAATCAAATATAATGAAAGCCAAATAATACAAAACATAAAAACAAACTTATCAAAAACATATAACAATGGGATATTCACATCTATTAATGAAACTACAGATAAAATTAAGCTCATAAAAAACGCTGGTATCGTAATGCTCACATACCATTTTGAATCCCACAGTTTTTTTAACACCTTATGGATAACACGCATTATTATCGGCATTATTCCTAATAATGTTATACCTGTATCCACTAAGAAAGTTAATACGATAAATATTTCAGGTATAAATTGAAGAATTAAAAAAGAAACCGACGTTATGAATAACCCTAACAATACATTAAATCTATCTTCTTCCATATGTTTTTTTTGTGCGTCCTTTGAGGATGCTTTTAGTTTATTTATCATTTTGACCTCCCTAAAAACATTTCTTTCCCACTTTTTAAGTGTTCAGATTTCAAGTCAGATATATATATTTCTGCTCTCTCTGTTGTTCCTCTCATGCTCATTAAAAAAGTGAGATGAATAAACCAAATGAAGAACAATGCTAATTTAAAAGTTATTGTTGCGAATGTAATTGCTGAACCTAATGCCGACACGTATTCACATATAATGCTTTCAGGGAATATCAGTGTCATAGGTAGCATTAATAGACCTGCTATAAATACCTTACCTATAGTTATTCTATTTAAGGTTTTTTTGATTTTGTTAATCATAATAATTCTCCTTTTGTTGATATTAAAAGAATTAACGCATCTTCCGACTAAAAGCAAATTTAATGAGAGAAATGTTTCTTTTAATTTAAAATGTCAGGATAAAAGGAGTAGGTAGGATGTTTATTTGTGAGAAGTGATTAAAGAACTCAGCTCTGTTAGTTCTTCATCTGATAATAAATGCTTATAAAAGATATTTTGGTAAAAGGATAAAACAGCTTTATGAGAGATTTTATTTTGATAACTGATAAGTAATCTTACGATAAGAATTGAAGGGATGTTTGAAGTGCGGTTATAGAAGGAATCAAAGTATTCAAGCAAGTAATCATATTTAATGGTTTTAAAATCAACATCAGCATCAGAACATGCTTTTATTACTGCCTGTATTTCATTTGATGAGCCTGAACGGACGGTGTGAAACAACTTATCAGCAAGGCGCTTTTTATGTTGTTCCCGTCTTTTAACGTCATCCAAGTATTCTTGTAGGCTTGAGTATTTCAGCACAGGCATAGCTCATCTTAATGGTATGTGTATCTTCTATCATACCTTAGCCCTCTAAGCCATAAGGCGTGTCGTCGAACTCGCCTGTTCGCATGTCGTTTACACAATACGTCATAACGCCGAAAATCCGGGTAGCGTTGTTCTCGTCCATATCATCGAGATCGATCGGTACCGGGGTTCCTGCGTAGTCCAATGGCAACAGCGCCGGAGCTGGATGAAGTCTTAGCCGTTTCACTACGAACTCACCACCTAACGCCACTATCACTATGCTTCCATCACAAGGCTTAACAGAAGCGTCTACAACGAGCGTAGCGCCCTTTTGTATGCCAGCCCTTAAATATGCCTGTCCAGCCCGCATAAAGTAAGTAGCGTGCGGTTTATGGATGCATAACGCATCCAGTGAGAGTGGTTTTTCAGTGTAGTCTGCAGCTGGGGATGGAAAGCCCATGATCTGTGTCTCCTTTTGCTGTATAGATGTACAGTATAAGGCTATCACCAAAACCCGGTAAAGCTCCAGATACGACAAAGGGGCATACGCCCCCTTTGCTTGTCTCACTGCTGGTCTGTCAGACCTCATAATCATCACCGAAACTTTCCCTGAGCTGTTGAACCGTGTATTCAACCCTTCTTATGGTGTCCTCATCAACTTCACCGCGATAAACTTCAATCGTGTTGTTTAACCATTTAATCTGAGTAATAAAGTCTTCTGACATTTCTTTAAAAAATGCTGTTTCCTCAGCTTCATTATTTAACTCTTCTTTAAGACAATGAACTTTTTCATTAAGATAACTTTCAAGCTCATTATTTGCTTTTTCAAGAAGTCTTGCCTTGTCATGTAAAACAGCCACTGTATTTTGGTATGTTTGGATTTTATTCAGACATTGGGAAAGAGACTGCTCTAACTCCTGATTAGAACCTTCAAGTTCTATTTTTTCTTCGTTTTGGTCATAGAGTAAATCATTAAGCTCTTTTATTTTTAAGTGTAAGCTGTAGTTCTCTTTTATCAGATCTTTGTTTTCACTTTCTTCATTTCTCAACCTTTCAATTAAAATGATGTTATGCTCTTCTAAATCAGTCAACTCTTCCTGAGTTTTATCAGTGATTTCTTTTATTAATGCTTTCAACTCAACAATTTCACTTTCAAGCTCTTCTACTTTAGCTTTGCTATCATCCAAATCAAGAGCTAATTGTGTATAGTTATGGTCATGTAAAACAGCTTCGAATTCATACTTTTCATTCAAATCTCTCAAATACTTCAATTCTTGTTCCATTTGATACAAATCGTTCAAACATGAGATCTGAACATTATCAGTAAGAAACCTTTGTTCTTCTATTGATTTTAAAAGCTCCTGATACTCTTTTATTTTTGGTAAGACACCTTTTGCTTTTGGCTTTACCATTCTGTAATGCTTTATTTTCAATACAACGCTATCAAGAACAGACTTATCAAACTTATCAACTACTATGATCGCTTTAGTTTTTATGTTTGTTTTAGCTACAGCATCCTGAATTTTTTGTATAACGTTTTTTAGTTCCGTTTCTCTCACATCATCAATAGCAATAAGATCGCTATGTTTAATGCCGAACTTAATGCAGTTATAAGTCGGATTCGAATAATGTATATGTCTTTCTTTTGCTATCTCTTTAAGCAAAGTCGATTTACCTACACCGCTAACACCAGATACAACAACCACATCACATTTATCTAAAGCTTTTTCTATTTTTTCTTTTAAGTTATTCATATATCTCTCCTTTTGTTTTAATGAATAGATATTGAATAATCAATTAAAAGAATAAAATCAAATTTAATCGGAAAATAAATTAATAAACTATATAAAAGCGGTAGGTATACCGCTTATTTTATTAGTCTTGCTTTTCATTCTACTTTACCTGAATGGATTATATGAGTTTTTGTAAATCTTCTTTCGATATGTTATCAAAATCTTCTTTCCTGAACTCTGAGATCTCCCATTTAGCAAGTTTATTTTTTGTTTTCTTTTTCATATCAATCAATCCACCATCTCACTTTACCGCTTTCCTTCTCTGATAATGTTCTATACATATTTTCAAAGATACAATAATAAGTGCATGAGAAGCATTCACTTATAAATCTGTTGTGTTCATACTTAAAGCTCATCTCACTGTTAAAACACAAGTTAAGGGCATAGTTCAACGTTCTTTGATTAATGTATTCATCATCAATATGATTAAAGGTATTTGCTAAAGTAAATCCTTTTCTATAATCTATTTCAAAGAAAGGAACACGATTTATTCCCTCATAACCCGGATGATGAACATCTATCATTTTTATATGGATGTTATCAAAGATATTAAAACCTTCCACATTATTTAAAACAAAACCTAAAACCTCAGCTTTTACTATTTCATGATATTGCATTTTAAACCTCTCTTATTTTTGATTAAACCAACTATTTTCTTCGTTCACTATTTTCATTCTTCTTTCAATCATTGCCATTTTTAAACACACATCAGCCATTACCAATACCCTTTGATAATGCTCTTCGTTATCACACTTACGCCTGTCTATGAGTAGCCTGTTTATCTTTGGGACTTCTGCTAAACACTTTGCGAACAGTTCAGGTGAATGCTCATGAAACGGCGTTGATAACATGCTTTCTATCGTTATGTAGTTATTCCCCAAGTTGTTGCTGTGAAAATCAACTGGTCTGAACTTCTTTCTCATTTATTATTCCCCTTTGTTATTAATAGATCTTTAATATCTACAAAGTGTAGAAATCTTCTGATTATATGCATAGGTACACTGCAATCACTGCTATCTTCACTTTTATTCGTTATGATACAATCACCTTTTTTAAAGTATTCTTCGTAACGATACTCAGAACTTAAACCATATTCTTTCAAAGTCGTAACTCTCACTTCAGTTTTAAAAACCTTGCTAAAACTGGTTATGAAATCAAAAGGATTTTTGTTATTAACTCTAAATAACATATGTACAACTTTATTCTCATTTGAATAATGAAACATTCCTCCTGTTGTATTTGTATTAGATGTTCCTGACAAAGATTTTGACAACTCCTTCAACATTTTTCTATTTTTCTTCGTTATATTGATAGTGACAAGATTTAGATGTTTGTTTATAATGTAATCCTCGCTTTCAACAACTCTTTTTAGATAACTCGTATTGAGTTCATTGAATAATAAGTAGTATGCATGAGCGAGATAAAATACAAACGTACAACTCAATACTCCATCGTAAAACATATCTTTTATCTTTATTAGTATTTCATTTAATAGTTTAACAGCTTCTTTCTTATCTTCTTTGTATGTATAAAATGCTTCAATATATTCATTCAATAGAAACTCGACGAATAAAATCTTTTCATTAATCTCATCTTTGCTATCAGATTCAACTTGTATATATTCGTCTGGAATGAACAATAGACTTTCTCTGCACCAGAGTTTGATTAAAGGTCTTACTTTGTTATCAATAGTTTTGTAGAGTTTGATGTTATCAAAGTCATCTTCAAACTCATAATCTTTCTTAAAATCATAATCTTTCATCTTTATTTCCTTCTTTTGTTAAAAAATATTGTTTAAGCTGCTTTAAGAACCGGAACAGCCATTTTTTCTTTGAATACCATTAACAGCTCAACAATGTTTCTGTTTACGCCAACTCTTGCTTTTGTATGCGAATATTGGATGTTGATATGTTCGCTATCTGTTGTAGTAGGTAGTGAACTAAAGAAACCATCATTCAGGTTTTTATTACACAACATACCTACAGTTTTTTTCTCTTCTACTTTTTTCTGAACCCATGCGTAGCATTGCTTATGCTGTTCATCATTAAAATCTGTTGAATACATAATCGAACAATCACGGTAAGGCGGATCACAAAACAGGAACGTATTTTTATTAACCTTGACGTCTTCATAGCTTCCACATGTGATCACAGCTTTCTGTAATGCTGTTGACCAGTTTTTGATATTTTCATAATCAAAACCATTTTTATTCGTCTGGAATGAGGTGAAAATTCGCCCGTTTTTCTGACTGTATAATCCCCTGAACATATTGTTTAAGAGGAAGTAGAACATAGCCGTTCCTCTCACTGAATATTCAGCTCCTACTGGTAAGGAACGGTATTCTTCACGTAAGCGATAGTAGAAGTGTTTACGACCTTCAATGGTCTTATAGTGGTTGCGTTCTTCAATGGCCTTCAGCTCGTCAATGAAGCCAGAACAATCCCTTTTAATGGTGTTCAGGAGATTGATGATCTCCGGGTTAATGTCGTTCAGGTGGTAGCTTCTGATGTGTTCACGGTGCTGATTGAAAACTTCACAGAACATAGCGCCTGCGCCGAAGAACGGCTCTGCGTAGTATCGAATACGCTTAAAATCCGGCATATAGGGGCGATACGCTTTGATAAGGCGACGTTTACCGCCAGCCCATGCGTAAAGGGGGGTAAGTGGTTTTGTGATATAGTCCTGATCGTTTGCTGCTGTTTTGGTCTGGTAATCAGGAACAGAGAGAATAGTGTTATGGTAGACTTCATGAATAATATTACGTGCTTTAGCAATGAAAGCATCAATATCAAGATGAAGAATATTAGATTTGGATTTTTTAGATACAGTCATAAGGCAAGGCTCCAATAATAGTTAACTTGCGATTAGTTAATCGCTACAGGCACAAATATTTATTTATGTGCTTTTGGTTTGATGCCCGGTTTATCGAAGACCGGATTAAATAATGGAACCTTCCGCATCAAGTTAACTATCAGAGCGTATGACTGCTTTGATGTGATTAATTGTCTTTATTTCGCTTATGACATTCAACACTTATTTTGAAGAAAAACCTTCCATCTAAAACCAACAACCCCATAAAAACAAAAAAACCAATTACTATCAATTGGTTAAGTGGTTTAGCAAAAAGTGCTATTTATGATTTTACTACTTGCAATGTCAATATGATGTTGTTCAAGCTTTTCGGCGGTAGTTCGAAATATCAGCATTTTCATAGCGGATCATGAACATTAACAGCTCTGCGTTATTGCTGTTCAACACAAAATCATAAGCACTCATTCCGTCTTTGTTCTTCTGATAGAGATCTGCCCCATCCAAGAGCAACAACTTAAACAGCTCTACGTTTCCTTTCGCTGCTGCTAACTGGATAGGGGTTAGCCCGGATGTGTCCAGCTCGTCGTTCAGGCGTAGGCTGGAACGGGCAACAGCATGATAGAAACCTGACGGCCACAATTTGGATGTGTTCTGTATGAGCTGGAGAAGCGCATACGCTTTCATGCTCCCGGAACGGCCTAAGAGGTAGACCGCTAACAGATCCTGAGCGCTGTAATCGAGTAAACGTGTTATCAGGTATCTTTCATCATGGTTCTTCTCTAACAGCGGGAGAAGCATCTTTAATGAAGCGTCTTTCTGTTCCTGTTCTTCCGGCGTAAGAGCTGGAGAAGACAAAACAGCGTCAAACTGGGAGAGAAGCACCGGCTTTGTGCTACGGATCTGGTTAAGTAATGCCGCTATCATGCTTTACGTCTTCCTGCCCTTTTCACAGGAGCTGAAGGGGCTACCTCTTCCGGTTGTTCCTCTTCTACTGCTTCTGGTTCTGGACGGTAGAACATCGAGCTTTTGAAGCTATACACGAACTGATCGCGTGTATGCCCGTTAACATCGTAAATGGTGGTATCAGCATTTCCCGCTATGAGAGCTTCATCTAACTGACGACCATTGTACTTAGGGCTGAAAGCGGTATAGAACAGCGGCGTTCTTCCGTATATGTCTATAGCATTAGGGTTAGCGCCAAGCGTTAACAAAAGCTTCACGGCCTCAACATCACCACATCCAACGGCTTGATGTAAAGGTGTTAACTCGTTTTTGTCTCTTTCATGAATATCTTCACCGCAACTAATAAAATATTTAATAGCTTGTAGCTTCTCACTACCTTTTAATTTCCATATAGCAAAATAAAGTTTTGTTTGTTGTCTTTCCATAATATATCTCCTTTTTATATAATAAGTCTTAATATTATATATAATTAAAAATATATTTCGTCAATATGGTTAAAAGTGTTTATTTTAATTTGACATTAAATAAAAATAATTATAACTTTAAATCAAGTAGAAAATTCTCCGTTTTTTACTATTAAACTCTAAGTAAGATATATATTGATGGTTCACATAATCCTTTGTTTTGTTGATAAGAAAAAAGCCCCGCAAGGGGCTTTATCTTTTTGGTGAGGTGGTGTTATTAAAAGGCAAGAGCTAAAGGTGCGTTAACAGTTTCCATTTTCTTTTTTCTGTTAGCCAAGAAGTTTATAAAACTTACTTTCTGAGTATGCGCTAACAAATCATAATGGCGTTTACCATCATAACTTCTGACCAATGGATCACATCCCGCTTCAACGAGTAATCTGATTTTTTTCATATCAGTAGTATAAAACAATGCTGTTTCATGTTTATTGTTAACATGATTTACCCTTGCGCCGTTCTCTATCAGGAAGCGGCATGTATCAACGTTGCTAACGCTGAACAAGGCTGTTTTCCCGTCTTCATTGGTAGCGTTCACATCAGCGCCACGGCTAAGAAGAAACTGAGCCACCTCAACAGATTCAGCGCAAGATAAAGGCGTTAAACCTTCGGGCGAAACGTAGTTAACATTAGCCCCTGCTAAAACAAGTTCTTTGATTTTTGTTATGTTTGAACCGTATATCAATAATAATTCATTAATGCTATTCATAGACACCTCACCTTTTAGATCTACCTGCTACTAATATACTATATTATATAATAATGTCTATTTATTATCAAAAATATTTCCGCTAAAAGTTGTAATTATTTTTAAATTACGGTATAATTTCGCCTCATTCATATTTTTCTCTTTTGCGAAAAAGAGAATATTTTTTTAGAGATTTCCTGTTAGGAGATCTCTTTTTTTTGGCGTAAAAAAAGAGGGTAAACCCCTCTTTATTCTGGACAAGCTTTCTTTTTCATTTTCTGGAACTTAGACTTAAACTCTTCTGGTGTTTGTCTTTTAAAACTACGCCTGACATTATCTATTTCTAATACTTCATTAAAAAGCTCTTTAGCATCATTAGCCTCCAATGTTCGGGGGCTTAAATCAGGTATGGAAACCTGAAAGATGTTATGATCAAAACCATGAGAAATAACATTTACTTCATACTGCTTATTACTTTCCTCTTCAATAAAGAAGAGGCTATTATCTATGACTTTATATGTATAAGACATAATAACCTCCTTTTGGTTATGTTAATCAATTTGGGGTAAATCGAACATATGAGCATTAATATTTTGCTCAACAAGTGAATCTATATCATCACGATCCACGTTTGAATAAAATACTTCATCCTCAAATTCATTTTTAACTTCTCCTTCTGGCTCTACGAATGGAGACAGATAAATACATTTTGCATATGTACTTATATTGTATTTATTTAATTCTTTTTTTCTTCTTATATCTAATAGCTCTTCTTTACTAACACCTGCGAGCCAGCTTGTTTTTTGATCACTTAGTTTAGATTTTTCATTAACTTCACCTTTTTTAGATTTTGGTAATAAATCCAGTTCTTTAGCTGCTAACATAAGCTCATCAAGAGAAATACCTGATTTTTCTAAACTTGCCTCTGCTTCTGGTTTTAACCAGATACAGCCCTCAAAATCTGTTCTGTGTTCCATTCTTCTTGTTTGCTCAAGTCCAGCTATAGCGCCTCTGTTAGACATGATAGCGTTGTTTGTAAGACGTTCAGCGTGATCAAGCTGTTCTCTTTCCGAACTTCTACCATAACCAGTATAAACTGGACCTTCGATGCGAATAGAACCGATGTTATCAGCAATCCATTCTTTAAATCTCTCAATAACAATCTTGTGATTATATTCTTCATGTAGAGTAGAGTTAATAATACGATTTTTATATATCTCTACAGCTTTATCAGCAGCTATCCCTGCTTCTTTACCAATTACCTGAGAAACAAGAAACGCACCTAACTGAAGGAATGCGATCATTTCAGCATCACGCATATCATTAGTAAAGTGTTTGTCCTCTTCGTAAAGCTCATTTTGGAGAGTGGTAAACATTTCAATAAGCTTGTTTTTATTTTTAGATATATAATCAACAGTCAGGCCGTAAATGTGTCCATAGTTTTCTTCTAATAAACGTTTCCATACGTTA
>NZ_KV792408.1:0-978 GCF_001808215.1 Serratia sp. HMSC15F11 | reverse complement strand
ACCGTACTGGCTAAAACCTACGGCGGTTCTGCACGTGCTTTCGACCAGATCGATAACGCGCCAGAAGAAAAAGCTCGTGGTATCACCATCAACACCTCTCACGTTGAGTATGACACCCCGACTCGTCACTACGCGCACGTTGACTGCCCAGGGCACGCCGACTACGTGAAAAACATGATCACCGGTGCTGCTCAGATGGACGGCGCGATCCTGGTAGTAGCAGCGACTGATGGCCCAATGCCTCAGACCCGTGAGCACATCCTGCTGGGTCGTCAGGTTGGCGTTCCTTTCATCATCGTATTCATGAACAAATGCGACATGGTTGATGATGAAGAGCTGCTGGAACTGGTAGAAATGGAAGTTCGCGAACTGCTGTCCGCTTACGACTTCCCAGGCGACGACCTGCCAGTAATCCGCGGTTCCGCGCTGAAAGCGCTGGAAGGCGAAGCTGAGTGGGAAGCGAAAATCATCGAACTGGCCGAAGCCCTGGACAGCTACATTCCAGAGCCAGAGCGTGCTATCGACAAGCCGTTCCTGCTGCCAATCGAAGACGTATTCTCCATCTCCGGTCGTGGTACCGTTGTTACCGGTCGTGTTGAGCGCGGTATCATCAAAGTTGGCGAAGAAGTTGAAATCGTTGGTATCAAAGACACCGTTAAGTCTACCTGTACTGGCGTTGAAATGTTCCGCAAACTGCTGGACGAAGGCCGTGCTGGTGAGAACGTAGGTGTTCTGCTGCGTGGTATCAAGCGCGAAGAAATCGAACGTGGTCAGGTACTGGCTAAGCCAGGCTCTATCAAGCCACACACCCAGTTCGAATCTGAAGTGTACATCCTGAGCAAAGATGAAGGTGGTCGTCACACTCCATTCTTCAAAGGCTACCGTCCACAGTTCTACTTCCGTACAACTGACGTGACCGGTACCATCGAACTGCCAGAAGGCGTAGAGATGGTAATGCCAGGCGACAACGTGAACATG
>NZ_KV792407.1:0-973 GCF_001808215.1 Serratia sp. HMSC15F11 | reverse complement strand
TTCGGTTATCCGCTGATGCCGACCACCAGCGGCGGGCTGGCGCAGATCCAGCAGAAACTGATGCAGACGCTGGACAAGATCAACGCGATGCCGATCAATCCGATGCTCAACGAAGCGACCAAGACGCTGGCGGAAAGTCAGAAAACCATGAAGTCGACGCAGCAGACCATGAAGTCGCTGAACGACATCATCGCCAGCAAAGAGATGCAGGCGCTGCCGCAGGACATGCAAAAAACGCTGCTGGAGCTGAACCGCAGCATGAAAGGGTTCCAGCCAGGTTCACCGGCTTACAACAAGATGGTGGGCGATATGCAGCGCCTCGACCAGGTGTTGCGTGAGCTGCAACCGGTGCTGCGCACCCTGAATGAGAAGAGCAACGCGCTGGTGTTTGAAGCCGCCGGCAGCACTGACCCTCAGCCGAAGAAGGCCACGAAATGATGAAATGGATCCCGGTAGCCCTGGCGCTGTTGCTCAGCGCTTGCAGCAGTTCGCCACAGAAGACCTACTATCAGTTGCCGGCGCTGGGGGCGCCGGCCGCGGCCGGCAGCAGCGGCGCTTCCACGCGCCAGCTGTGGCTGGAGCACGTGAGCGTGGCGGATTATCTGGCGCAGAGCGGCGTAGTGTATCAAACCAACGACGTGCAGTATGTGATTGCGCAGAACAACCTGTGGGCCAGCCCGCTTGACCAGCAGCTGCAGCAAACGCTGGTCACCAACCTGAGTAGCGCGCTGCCGGGCTGGGTGGTTTCTTCGCAGCCGATGAGCAGCGATCAGGATGTGCTGAACGTGACCATCAGCGGTTTCCATGGCCGCTTTGACGGCAAGGCGATCGTTCGCGGCGAGTGGGTGCTGAACCGCCAGGGGCGCTTGATCAAACGGCCTTTCAGCCTGGAGTTGAAACAGGGTGAGGACGGCTATGATGCCCTGGTGCGCACGCTGGCGCAGGGCTGGCAGCAGGAAGCTCAGGCTATCGC
>NZ_KV792406.1:0-30426 GCF_001808215.1 Serratia sp. HMSC15F11 | reverse complement strand
CCCTGATCCACCCAATCGCGATGGACGACGGTCTGCGTTTCGCAATCCGTGAAGGCGGCCGTACCGTTGGCGCAGGTGTTGTTGCTAAAGTTATCGCTTAATCGCTGATAAAGTTTGACGCGACACGCGGTAAAAGGGCATCATTTGATGCCCTTTTTCTACGCTGTGAACTAGAACCTATCTCATCAGCGATTTTGCAGTCATAATCATTGGTGAGATGGGCTCTTAAACCGTATTGACTGAAATACGTCATAGCGTAAAACACCGGGATATTGCTAACGCGGTATCCGATCGGTTTGGTTTGCCTCGCAATGCGAGGCAAAGTTGTTTGTTCTGAATCATCATTGTGACAGGTTGGTTTATGAGTGCGAATACCGAGGCTCAAGGGAGCGGACGCGGCCTGGAAGCGGCAAAGTGGTTGATCGTCGCCGTTCTGTTGGTTGTGGCTATTGTCGGTAACTATTACTACCGTGATTTAAGCCTGCCATTGCGCGCGCTGGCAGTTGTGCTGATCATCGCCGTTGCAGGTGCAGTGGCTCTGATGACCACCAAAGGCAAAGCCACCGTTGCGTTTGCCCGCGAAGCGCGTACCGAAGTACGTAAAGTGATTTGGCCAACTCGTCAGGAAACGCTACACACCACGTTGATCGTTGCCGCGGTAACCGCCGTGATGTCACTGATTCTGTGGGGGCTGGATGGTATTCTGGTCCGTCTGGTGTCGTTTATTACTGGCCTGAGGTTCTAAAATGTCTGAAGCTCCAAAAAAACGTTGGTACGTCGTTCAGGCGTTTTCCGGTTTTGAAGGTCGCGTAGCACAATCGCTGCGTGAACACATCAAACTGCACGATATGGAAGAGCTGTTCGGCGAAGTGATGGTGCCTACGGAAGAAGTGGTTGAAATCCGTGGTGGCCAGCGTCGCAAGAGCGAGCGTAAGTTCTTCCCTGGCTACGTGCTGGTACAGATGGTGATGAATGACGCCAGCTGGCACCTGGTGCGCAGCGTACCGCGCGTCATGGGGTTCATCGGCGGTACGTCTGACCGTCCTGCGCCAATCAGCGATAAAGAAGTGGATGCGATCATGAACCGCCTGCAGCAGGTTGGTGACAAGCCGCGTCCGAAAACGCTATTCGAACCGGGCGAGCTGGTGCGCGTCAACGACGGCCCGTTTGCCGATTTCAACGGCGTGGTCGAAGAAGTCGATTACGAGAAGAGCCGCCTGAAAGTTTCCGTTTCCATCTTTGGTCGTGCAACGCCGGTGGAACTGGACTTCAGCCAGGTTGAGAAAGGCTGATCGAATAATCAGCAATGAGCGGCGCGTTGCCGCTTGTCAAAGGCGCGAAATTGAACTACAATTTCGCGCCTTTTGTTTTTAGATGCCTTGCCTGATGCATGTCGGGCGGGGTGAAACACGGGGAGCCTCTTGCGAGGCGATACTACCCAAACCGAGGAAATTTAAATGGCTAAGAAAGTACAAGCCTACGTCAAGCTGCAAGTTGCAGCTGGTATGGCGAACCCGAGCCCACCAGTGGGTCCAGCTCTGGGTCAGCAGGGCGTTAACATCATGGAATTCTGTAAGGCATTCAACGCTAAGACTGACAGCGTTGAAAAAGGTCTGCCGATTCCGGTTGTTATCACCGTTTATTCTGATCGCTCCTTCACTTTCGTTACCAAAACTCCGCCAGCAGCAGTTCTGCTGAAAAAAGCGGCTGGTATCAAGTCTGGTTCCGGTAAGCCGAACAAAGACAAAGTAGGTAAAGTGACCCGTGCTCAGGTACGTGAAATCGCAGAAACCAAAGCTGCGGACATGACTGGTTCTGACGTTGAAGCGATGACTCGCTCCATCGAAGGTACCGCTCGTTCCATGGGCCTGGTAGTGGAGGATTAAGAGATGGCTAAGCTGACCAAGCGCATGCGCGTGATCCGTGACAAAGTTGATGCTACTAAACAGTATGACATCACTGAAGCTGTTGCTCTGCTGAAAGAGCTGGCCACCGCTAAATTCGTAGAAAGCGTTGACGTTGCCGTTAACCTCGGCATCGACGCTCGTAAATCTGACCAAAACGTTCGTGGCGCTACCGTTCTGCCACACGGCACCGGTCGTTCCGTTCGCGTTGCCGTATTTACCCAAGGCGCTAACGCTGAAGCAGCGAAAGCTGCCGGCGCAGAGCTGGTAGGTATGGACGATCTGGCTGAGCAGATCAAGAAAGGCGAAATGAACTTCGACGTTGTTATTGCTTCCCCGGATGCAATGCGCGTTGTAGGTCAACTGGGCCAGATCCTGGGTCCACGCGGCCTGATGCCAAACCCGAAAGTGGGTACCGTTACTCCGAACGTTGCTGAAGCCGTGAAAAACGCTAAAGCAGGTCAGGTTCGCTACCGTAACGACAAAAACGGCATCATCCATACCACTATCGGTAAGGTTGATTTCGACGCAGACAAACTGAAAGAAAACCTGGAAGCCCTGCTGGTTGCGCTGAAAAAAGCGAAACCTTCTCAGGCGAAAGGCATGTACATCAAGAAAGTTAGCCTCTCCACCACCATGGGTGCTGGTGTTGCTATCGATCAGAGCGGTCTGTCTGCTGCAGCGAACTAATCGCACTTGCGATTATCGCTTTGACTTGGGGCCGAGATTTGTCTAGAATCTTATGCCCCAAGGTTTTGCTATTGGCTATGCCGTAGGCAAAACAAAGATTTTTCGGTTGGAGCCTGGCCTATCCAGGCCTCCGTCCAAGACCGCAGGTGTATCGCAAGATACTTAATCCTTCCTGCGTAGACGGTGACAGAGCCTAAGAAAATTTTTCTTTTTTATAAAAGAATGTCTTTGCTGGATTCTGCTCACCGTGTTAAGCCGCTCGGCGTGGCGTGTTACAAAGCGCCGAGTGAAGTGAGTTCCGGGGGATTTTCCCCGGCTAATCCAGGAGCAAAAAGCTAATGGCATTAAATCTTCAAGACAAACAAGCGATTGTTGCTGAAGTCAGCGAAGTAGCCAAAGGCGCGCTGTCTGCGGTTGTTGCGGATTCCCGCGGCGTTACCGTAGATAAAATGACTGAACTGCGTAAAGCAGGTCGTGAAGCTGGCGTTTACATGCGTGTTGTTCGCAACACCCTGATGCGTCGCGTAGTTGAAGGCACTCCATTCGAATGCCTGAAAGACACGTTTGTCGGTCCAACCTTGATTGCATTCTCTCACGAACACCCGGGCGCTGCTGCTCGTCTGTTCAAAGAGTTCGCGAAAGCGAATGCAAAATTCGAGGTTAAAGCTGCGGCCTTTGAAGGTGAGCTGATCCCAGCGGCGCAAATCGACCGCCTGGCGACGCTGCCAACTTACGAAGAAGCGATCGCACGCCTGATGGCAACCATGAAAGAAGCCGCTGCCGGCAAACTGGTTCGCACTCTGGCTGCAGTACGCGATCAGAAAGAAGCGGCGTAAGCCACTCTTTCTTAGCCTTTGCTAACGTATTTAAACTATTTCTGAATTTTAGGAACAATTGTTATGTCTATCACTAAAGACCAAATCCTGGAAGCAGTTGCCGCTATGTCCGTAATGGACGTTGTTGAACTGGTTTCCGCTATGGAAGAAAAATTCGGCGTTTCTGCTGCTGCTGCTGTAGCTGTTGCTGCTGGCCCAGCTGAAGCTGCTGAAGAGAAAACTGAATTCGACGTTATCCTGAAAGCTGCAGGCGCTAACAAAGTTGCTGTTATCAAAGCAGTACGTGGCGCTACCGGCCTGGGTCTGAAAGAAGCTAAAGACCTGGTTGAATCTGCTCCAGCCGCTCTGAAAGAAGGCGTGAGCAAAGATGACGCAGAAGCTCTGAAAAAATCTCTGGAAGAAGCTGGCGCAGAAGTTGAAGTTAAATAAGCCAACCTTTCCGGTTGCAGCCTAGTCTTTTAGGCTGATGGCTGGTGACTTTTTAGTCACCAGCCTTTTTGCGCTGTAGGGCGCCAGTAGCGTTTCACACTGTTTGGCTGCTGGTTTCGCCTCCCAATGTTTGTTTCTATTGACGACTTAATATACCGCGGTCTTTGCACTACCAGGAGTTCTGGGGGAAGGCGCGATGAAATGGTTTAAGCGTGATAGCAAGAGACATTGCGGAAAGTGTTCCCGCTTTCCGGTCGACAAAACGGTGCTGCATGAACTGTCCCTAATCGGACGGACAGATTGGGTCACTGATCAGCGAGCTGAGGAACCCTATGGTTTACTCCTATACCGAGAAAAAACGTATTCGTAAGGATTTTGGTAAACGTCCACAAGTGCTGGACATACCATATCTCCTTTCTATCCAGCTTGACTCGTTCCAGAAGTTTATCGAGCAAGATCCAGAAGGGCAGTACGGCCTTGAAGCCGCATTCCGTTCTGTTTTCCCTATCCAGAGCTACAGTGGCAATTCGGAGCTGCAATACGTTAGCTACCGTCTTGGTGAGCCGGTCTTCGACGTCAAAGAGTGCCAGATCCGTGGTGTGACGTTCTCTGCACCGCTGCGCGTAAAACTGCGCCTGGTTATCTATGAGCGCGAAGCGCCTGAAGGTACGGTCAAAGACATCAAGGAACAAGAAGTCTACATGGGCGAAATTCCGCTCATGACCGAAAACGGCACCTTCGTGATCAACGGTACTGAGAGGGTTATCGTATCTCAGTTGCACCGTAGTCCTGGCGTATTCTTCGACAGCGATAAGGGTAAAACCCACTCCTCGGGTAAAGTGCTGTACAACGCACGCATCATCCCTTACCGCGGTTCATGGTTGGACTTCGAGTTCGATCCGAAAGACAACCTGTTCGTGCGTATTGACCGTCGCCGCAAACTGCCTGCGACCATCATTCTGCGCGCGCTGAACTATACCACTGAACAGATCCTCGACCTGTTCTTTGACAAGATCGTCTTCGAAATCCGCGACAACAAGCTGCAGATGGAGCTGGTGCCAGAGCGCCTGCGTGGTGAGACCGCTTCGTTCGATATCGAAGCCAACGGCAAGATCTATGTAGAGAAAGGCCGTCGCATCACCGCTCGTCATATCCGTCAGCTGGAAAAAGACGACATTCAGAGCATTGAAGTACCGGTAGAGTACATCGCGGGCAAAGTGGTCGCGAAAGACTATATCGATACCAATACCGGCGAACTGATCTGCGCAGCCAACATGGAGCTGTCGCTGGATCTGCTGGCCAAACTGAGCCAGTCCGGCCACAAGCGCATCGAAACGCTGTTCACCAACGATCTGGACCACGGCGCGTATATCTCTGAAACGCTGCGTGTCGATCCGACCAGCGATCGTCTGAGCTCGCTGGTAGAAATCTACCGCATGATGCGTCCTGGTGAGCCGCCAACGCGCGAAGCTGCCGAAAGCCTGTTCGAGAACCTGTTCTTCTCCGAAGACCGCTACGATCTGTCCGCGGTGGGTCGCATGAAGTTCAACCGTTCTCTGCTGCGCGACGAGATCGAAGGTTCGGGCATCCTGAGCAAAGACGACATCATCGAAGTGATGAAGAAGCTCATCGATATCCGTAACGGCAAGGGCGAAGTGGACGATATCGACCACTTGGGCAACCGTCGTATCCGCTCCGTCGGCGAAATGGCCGAGAACCAGTTCCGCGTAGGTCTGGTGCGTGTTGAGCGTGCGGTGAAAGAGCGTCTGTCTCTGGGCGATCTGGATACCCTGATGCCTCAGGACATGATCAACGCCAAGCCGATTTCGGCGGCGGTGAAAGAGTTCTTCGGCTCCAGCCAGCTGTCCCAGTTCATGGACCAGAACAACCCGCTGTCCGAGATCACGCACAAGCGCCGTATCTCCGCACTGGGCCCGGGCGGTCTGACCCGTGAGCGCGCCGGCTTTGAAGTTCGAGACGTACACCCGACCCACTATGGCCGCGTGTGCCCAATCGAAACGCCGGAAGGTCCAAACATCGGTCTGATCAACTCCCTGTCCGTGTACGCACAGACTAACGAGTATGGCTTCCTGGAAACCCCGTACCGCCGCGTGCGTGACGGCGTGGTGACCGATGAAATCAACTACCTGTCTGCTATTGAAGAAGGCAACTTCGTTATCGCCCAGGCGAACTCCAACCTGGATGAAGAAGGCCGCTTCGTAGAAGACCTGGTCACCTGTCGTAGCAAAGGCGAATCAAGCCTGTTCAGCCGCGACCAGGTTGACTACATGGACGTATCCACCCAGCAGGTTGTTTCCGTTGGTGCTTCACTGATTCCATTCCTGGAACACGATGACGCCAACCGTGCATTGATGGGTGCGAACATGCAACGTCAGGCCGTACCAACCCTGCGTGCTGACAAGCCGCTGGTCGGTACCGGTATGGAACGCGCTGTAGCGGTTGACTCCGGCGTAACCGCCGTTGCCAAACGCGGCGGTGTGATCCAGTACGTGGATGCTTCCCGTATCGTTATCAAAGTTAACGAAGACGAGATGTATCCGGGCGAAGCAGGTATCGATATTTACAACCTGACCAAGTACACCCGTTCTAACCAGAACACCTGCATCAACCAGATGCCGTGTGTGAATCTGGGTGAGCCAATCGAGCGCGGCGACGTGCTGGCGGATGGCCCATCGACAGACCTGGGCGAGCTGGCACTGGGCCAGAACATGCGCGTAGCGTTCATGCCTTGGAACGGCTACAACTTCGAAGACTCCATCTTGGTCTCCGAGCGCGTGGTGCAGGAAGATCGCTTCACCACCATCCACATCCAGGAACTGGCGTGCGTGTCTCGCGACACCAAGCTGGGGCCTGAAGAGATCACCGCCGACATCCCTAACGTGGGTGAAGCTGCGCTCTCCAAGCTGGATGAATCCGGTATCGTGTATATCGGTGCGGAAGTGACCGGCGGTGACATTCTGGTCGGTAAGGTAACGCCTAAAGGCGAAACCCAGCTGACGCCGGAAGAGAAACTGCTGCGTGCGATCTTTGGTGAGAAAGCGTCTGACGTTAAAGACTCTTCTCTGCGTGTACCGAACGGCGTTTCCGGTACGGTTATCGACGTGCAGGTCTTCACCCGCGATGGCGTGGAAAAAGACAAGCGCGCGTTGGAAATCGAAGAGATGCAGCTGAAGCAGGCGAAGAAAGACCTGACTGAAGAACTGCAGATCCTGGAAGCCGGCCTGTTTGCACGTATCCACGCGGTGCTGGTTGCCGGTGGCATCGAAGCCGACAAGCTGAGCAAGCTGCCGCGCGATCGCTGGCTGGAACTGGGCCTGACCGACGAAGAGAAGCAAAACCAGCTGGAGCAGCTGGCTGAGCAGTACGACGAACTGAAATCCGACTTCGAGAAGAAGCTGGAAGCCAAGCGTCGTAAGATCACTCAGGGCGACGATCTGGCGCCGGGCGTGCTGAAAATCGTCAAGGTTTATCTGGCCGTTAAGCGTCAGATCCAACCGGGTGACAAGATGGCGGGCCGCCACGGTAACAAGGGTGTTATCTCCAAGATCAACCCGATCGAAGATATGCCTTACGATGAAAACGGCACGCCGGTAGACATCGTACTGAACCCGCTGGGCGTACCATCACGTATGAACATCGGTCAGATCCTGGAAACCCACCTGGGTATGGCTGCGAAAGGCATCGGTGAGAAGATCAACCAGATGCTGAAGCAGCAGCAGGAAGTGGCCAAGCTGCGTGAGTTCATCCAGAAGGCCTACGATCTGGGCGACGACGTTTGCCAGAAAGTTGACCTGAACACCTTCAGCGACGACGAAGTGCTGCGTCTGGCAGAGAACCTGAAAAAAGGTATGCCGATCGCAACGCCGGTGTTTGACGGTGCGAAAGAGACTGAAATCAAGAAGCTGCTGGAAATGGGCGGTATCCCGACCTCCGGTCAGATCACGCTGTTCGATGGCCGTACCGGTGAGCAATTCGAGCGCCAGGTTACTGTCGGCTATATGTACATGCTGAAACTGAACCACTTGGTTGACGATAAAATGCACGCCCGTTCAACCGGTTCTTACAGCTTGGTTACTCAGCAACCTTTGGGTGGTAAAGCGCAGTTCGGTGGTCAACGCTTCGGTGAGATGGAAGTGTGGGCACTGGAAGCATACGGCGCGGCTTATACCCTGCAGGAAATGCTCACCGTTAAGTCGGATGACGTTAACGGCCGTACCAAGATGTACAAAAACATCGTGGATGGCGACCACCGGATGGAGCCAGGCATGCCGGAATCCTTCAACGTACTGTTGAAAGAAATCCGCTCGCTCGGCATCAACATCGAACTGGAAGACGAGTAATCGTCATTCCGGCTCAGGCTCCCGGCCTAAGGGAGCCTGAGGGTGGTTGTTCAGGTCACACGGGTACCTACTGCGGTTGTGGGTACCCAACAGGTTTAACTCCGACAGGAGCCAATCCGTGAAAGACTTATTGAAGTTTCTGAAAGCGCAAACTAAGACCGAAGAGTTTGATGCGATCAAGATTGCTCTGGCCTCGCCAGACATGATCCGTTCGTGGTCGTTCGGTGAAGTTAAGAAGCCGGAAACCATTAACTACCGTACGTTCAAACCAGAGCGTGACGGCCTTTTCTGCGCCCGTATCTTCGGGCCGGTAAAAGATTACGAGTGCCTGTGCGGTAAGTACAAGCGCTTGAAACACCGCGGCGTGATCTGTGAGAAGTGCGGCGTTGAAGTGACCCAGACCAAAGTGCGTCGTGAGCGCATGGGCCACATCGAGCTGGCTTCGCCGACCGCGCACATCTGGTTCCTGAAATCGCTGCCATCCCGCATCGGTTTGCTGCTGGATATGCCGCTGCGTGACATCGAACGCGTACTGTACTTCGAATCCTATGTGGTGGTCGAAGGCGGTATGACCAACCTCGAGCGTCGTCAGATCCTGACCGAAGAGCAGTATCTGGACGCGCTGGAAGAGTTCGGTGACGAATTCGACGCCAAGATGGGTGCGGAAGCTATTCAGGCCCTGTTGAAAAACATGGATCTGGAAGCCGAGTGCGAACAGCTGCGTGAAGAGCTGAACGAAACCAACTCCGAAACCAAGCGCAAGAAGCTGACCAAGCGTATCAAGCTGCTGGAAGCGTTCGTACAGTCCGGTAACAAACCGGAGTGGATGATCCTGACCGTGCTGCCGGTACTGCCGCCGGATCTGCGTCCACTGGTTCCGCTGGATGGCGGTCGTTTCGCGACGTCGGATCTGAACGATCTGTATCGCCGCGTGATCAACCGTAACAACCGTCTGAAACGCCTGCTGGATCTGGCCGCGCCTGACATCATCGTGCGCAACGAAAAGCGTATGCTGCAAGAAGCGGTAGACGCCCTGCTGGATAACGGCCGTCGCGGTCGTGCCATCACCGGTTCCAACAAACGTCCTCTGAAATCTTTGGCCGACATGATCAAAGGTAAGCAGGGTCGTTTCCGTCAGAACCTGCTTGGTAAGCGTGTTGACTACTCAGGCCGTTCCGTAATCACCGTAGGTCCATACCTGCGTCTGCATCAGTGCGGTCTGCCTAAGAAGATGGCGCTGGAGCTGTTCAAACCGTTCATCTACGGCAAGTTGGAGCTGCGTGGCCTGGCCACCACCATCAAAGCCGCCAAGAAAATGGTTGAGCGTGAAGAAGCCGTCGTTTGGGATATCCTGGACGAAGTGATCCGCGAACACCCGGTACTGCTGAACCGTGCACCAACTCTGCACCGTTTGGGTATCCAGGCGTTTGAACCGGTACTGATCGAAGGTAAAGCGATCCAGCTGCACCCGCTGGTTTGTGCGGCCTATAACGCCGACTTCGATGGTGACCAGATGGCTGTTCACGTACCGCTGACGCTGGAAGCCCAGCTGGAAGCGCGTGCGCTGATGATGTCCACCAACAACATCCTGTCCCCAGCGAACGGCGAGCCAATCATCGTTCCTTCTCAGGACGTTGTACTGGGTCTGTACTACATGACCCGCGACTGTGTTAACGCCAAGGGCGAAGGCATGGTGCTGAACGGTTCCAAAGAAGCTGAGCGTGTTTACCGCGCCGGCCTGGCGTCGCTGCATGCGCGCGTTAAAGTGCGTATCACCGAAGACGTCAAAAACGCCGAAGGCGAATGGACTTCTCAGACCAGCATCATCGACACCACCATCGGCCGCGCCATCCTGTGGATGATCGTACCGAAAGGTCTGCCGTACTCGATCGTTAACCAGCCTTTGGGCAAGAAAGCGATCTCCAAGATGCTGAACACCTGTTACCGCATCCTGGGCCTGAAGCCGACCGTTATCTTTGCTGACCAGATCATGTACACCGGTTTTGCTTACGCAGCCCGTTCCGGCGCTTCCGTAGGTATCGACGACATGGTTATCCCGGCCAAGAAAGCGGAGATCATCGAAGAAGCGGAAACCGAAGTTGCCGAGATCCAGGAGCAGTTCCAGTCTGGTCTGGTTACCGCCGGCGAACGCTACAACAAAGTGATCGATATCTGGGCTGCAGCGAACGAACGCGTTGCGAAAGCGATGATGGAAAACCTGTCGGTAGAAGACGTGGTTAACCGTGACGGCGAAGTGGAACAGCAAGTTTCCTTCAACAGCATCTTTATGATGGCCGACTCCGGTGCGCGTGGTTCCGCCGCTCAGATTCGTCAGCTGGCCGGTATGCGTGGTCTGATGGCGAAGCCGGACGGCTCCATCATCGAAACGCCAATCACCGCGAACTTCCGTGAAGGTCTGAACGTACTCCAGTACTTCATCTCCACTCACGGTGCTCGTAAAGGTCTGGCGGATACCGCACTGAAAACCGCGAACTCCGGTTATCTGACCCGTCGTCTGGTTGATGTGGCGCAGGATCTGGTTGTGACCGAAGACGACTGTGGCACCCACGACGGCATCCTGATGACTCCGGTTATCGAAGGTGGCGACGTGAAAGAGCCACTGCGTGAACGCGTTCTGGGCCGTGTGACGGCAGAAGACGTCCTCAAGCCGGGTACGGCGGACATTCTGGTGCCACGCAACACCCTGCTGAACGAGAAGGCGTGTGACCTGTTGGAAGAGAACTCTGTCGACAGCGTTAAAGTCCGTTCCGTAGTGAGCTGTGAAACCGACTTTGGTGTGTGTGCAAACTGCTACGGTCGCGACCTGGCACGTGGCCACATCATCAACAAAGGTGAAGCTATCGGCGTTATCGCGGCACAGTCCATCGGTGAGCCGGGTACACAGCTGACGATGCGTACGTTCCACATCGGTGGTGCGGCATCTCGTGCGGCTGCTGAATCCAGCATCCAGGTGAAAAACAAGGGTAGCATCAAGCTGAGCAACGCGAAGTTCGTTATGAACGCCGCAGGCAAGCTGGTGATCACCTCGCGTAACACCGAGCTGAAACTGATCGACGAATTCGGCCGTACCAAAGAAAGCTACAAGGTGCCTTACGGCGCCGTGATGGGCAAAGGCGACGGTGAAGAAGTTAACGGCGGCGAAACCGTTGCTAACTGGGATCCGCACACCATGCCGGTCATCAGTGAAGTCAGCGGCTTCATTCGCTTCGCGGACATGGTCGACGGCCAGACCATTACTCGCCAGACCGACGAACTGACCGGTTTGTCTTCTCTGGTAGTTCTGGACAGCGCAGAGCGTACCGGTAGCGGTAAAGACCTGCGTCCGGCACTGAAAATCGTTGACGCTCAGGGCGAAGACGTATTGATCCCTGGCACCGATATGCCTGCTCAATACTTCCTGCCGGGCAAAGCGATCGTTCAGCTGGAAGACGGCATTCAGATCGGTGCGGGTGATACCCTGGCGCGTATTCCTCAGGAATCCGGCGGTACCAAGGATATTACCGGTGGTCTGCCGCGTGTTGCCGACCTGTTCGAAGCACGTCGTCCGAAAGAGCCGGCAATCCTGGCTGAAATCAGCGGGATTATCTCGTTCGGTAAAGAGACCAAAGGCAAACGTCGCCTGGTGATCTCTCCGCTGGACGGTAGCGACGCTTACGAAGAGATGATTCCGAAATGGCGTCAGCTCAACGTGTTCGAAGGCGAAGTGGTGGAACGTGGCGACGTCGTCTCCGACGGCCCAGAGTCTCCGCACGACATTCTGCGTCTGCGTGGCGTGCATGCGGTTACCCGCTACATCACCAACGAAGTGCAGGAAGTTTACCGTCTGCAAGGCGTTAAGATTAACGATAAGCACATCGAAGTTATCGTTCGTCAGATGCTGCGTAAAGGCACCATCGTTAGCGCTGGTGGCTCCGAGTTCCTGGAAGGCGAGCAGGCTGAAGTGTCTCGCGTCAAGATTGCCAACCGTCAGCTGGAAGCTGAAGGTAAGATCCCGGCAACCTTCTCGCGCGATCTGCTGGGTATCACCAAGGCTTCCTTGGCGACCGAGTCCTTCATCTCCGCTGCATCGTTCCAGGAAACGACGCGCGTTCTGACCGAAGCTGCCGTAGCCGGCAAGCGCGATGAACTGCGTGGCCTGAAAGAGAACGTCATCGTGGGCCGTCTGATCCCAGCCGGTACCGGTTACGCTTATCATCAGGATCGCATGCGTCGCCGTGCTCAGGGTGAAGCGCCGGTTGTTCCGCAAGTCAGCGCGGAAGAAGCGACGGCTAACCTGGCCGAGCTGCTCAACGCAGGCCTGGGCGGCAGCGACGACGAGTAATCGTCATCCGCGCCGCGGGCCCGGCATGCCGGGCCCATCGCCAGATAAACCGCTCCCTCGGGGGCGGTTTTTTTTCGCCTCATGCCGGGGCCGAGCAAACTTTGCTACTATGGTTACAGCAGAAATTGACCGGTGCTTTTTACCTGACAACCAAGGACAGTGCGAACATGGACAGCCTCATTACCTTCGAAAAATTGACGGCGCAACACCTGCCTTACCTGTATGAGATCCGCTTTTCCGTTGAAGAAAACCTGCTGCACCCGCATCAGATCCAGTACCTGCAGCGCACACAGGCGCTGGAGGACATCAACCAGGGCGGCGGCTGGATCTGCAAGTATGGCGACGACTATGCCGGCGTTGGCTTCGGATTGTTCATCCCTGAACCGCTGATCGGCGGTCTGTTCGTGAAGCCGGAATACCAGTCGCTGGGTATCGGTTCCGCCCTGTTGGCGCGGGTCACCGCCTGGATGTTTGAGCACGGCGCCGAAGCGATCCACTTAACCACCGATCCCGGCTCCAAAGCCGAAGGCTTTTATCAACATCACGGTTGGGCCGTGGTCGGGCAGGATGAGTTCGGCCAGGCCGAACTGGTAAAACGTAAAGAGGGTGAATAATGACAATCAAAGGATTGATGACGTTACTGCTGCTTTCGCTGTTCAGCGCACCGCTGCAGGCGGCCGTTGATTATTTTTACCTGAAACCGCTCGACGGCGAGAAGATCAAGATAACCCGGCAGATGCTGGAGGCGATGCCGTCGCACACGATTAAAACCTCGACCAATTTCACCTCGGAAGATACGTTCACCGGCGTTGAGTTTGCGGAGCTGGTGAAAGCCTATCACCTGAAAGGCCAGTCGGTGCGCGCTTTCGCCTGGGACGATTACTCTTACTCGATGCCGATTGATGAGATGATTAAGTACCGCGTGATCGTCGCCTATCAGCGCGGCGGTAAGCCGATCGACGTTGGGGAGCTGGGGCCGTTCGCCATTATTTATCCGCGCGATGGCTACGCCGAGCTGAATAACCTGGATGTGAATGCGAAAACTGTCTGGCAAGTTAAACGGCTGGAGCTGAAATAAGATGAGCAAAAAACTGATCGGTGCTCTTATCGCGTTGGTTGCCATCTTCTCCTTATTGATTTTGTTGATTGCCATTAACTTTGGCGGCGTAAAAGAGCGCTATAAGCAGATCGAGCCCAATCTGGACAACTACTCGGTGGCCGAGATCCTTTTTCTGGCGTTTGAAAGAACCAAAACCGCGCTGCTGCTCAGTGAAAACAACGACTACGATGCTTTCCAGATCAAAAAGAAAATCTTCTACTCGAAGATTCAGATCCTGGAGAGCCGTTCGACCTTCAGCGACTCTTTTTATTATGACGACGAGTTTATCAAGAATGTTGCGCTACTGAAGCAGCAGTACCGCACGTTGGACAATCTCTCCGCCGGCTTGCTGGTGGGACAGAAAAACAAGGCGGACATTCTCGCTTATATGGATGATATCGAGGGCACGCTGGTCGATATCCAGGAAATTATTTATCGGATACAGATTAAAAACTTTACCGAAGTGAAAGGCATCATTCAGGACAACTCAAGTAAAGCCGAGATGTTCGCCCTCTTTTCGCTGATTTTGGTGTTCCTGATGATGTTCCTGGTGCTGAGGAATGCCTTCTCGTTGAAAGAGATCATCAAGAACAAGAACATCTTTATTTCTTCCATCTACCACGAGATCGCCGGCTCGACCCAGGCCATCGTCATTGCCGCAGATATCATGGAACACGAGCTGGCGCAGGAAGAGCTGAAAAAAGAAGCCCGCCTGATCTCCTATCACGGTAATAAGATCGCCGAACAAACGCGCGAGGTGATGGATTATTCTCGGCTTGAGATGGGAGAAGTTAAAATCAATATTTCTACCTTCCGGCTGAATGAGGTGGTGGACGATGCCGTAACCGGCATCGGCGCCGGGCGCGGCAATCGCCTCGTGATTCACCGTTCGTCTTATGCCGGCCTGATTGGTTCTGATAAATACAAGCTCTACCGAATATTGGCCAACCTGCTCAGCAACGCGGACAAATTTACCCACCGGGGCGTGGTTACCCTCAATGTGAAGCTGTGCCACGGCAACCTGTATTTGCGGGTAAAAGATACCGGCATCGGGTTTAACGTCGATAACCTGGATAGGTTATATAAGGCGTTCAATCAGGGGGTGGAAAGGGAAACGCGGCAGGGGTTGGGGCTGGGGCTGACCATTATCAAAAATTACGTCACGACGATGAAAGGCACCATTAAAGCCAAATCCGTCGAAGGAGTAGGCTCATCGTTTTTGATCCGCATCCCGGTCAAACTAATTAAAGAATAGGTTCGACAGCAGCAGCGAGGAGATAATCAGCGGCTTGGTCGGTTTTTCCACCAGGTGCACGTCATAGTGCAGGATCATATCGCCGATGTTTTTCTCGTAGTGATTCAGCTGGCCGGTCAGAATAATAATGCGGGCGTGCGGATCGAGAACGTCTTTAATTTTTTTCACGACGCGTTCGGAGGTCTCGCCGAAATCCAACAGCCAGTCCAGAATAAACGCCTCAAAGGACTGCTGTTCCAGCGCGGCCAGCATGGCGTCCGCCGTCTGAAAGGTCTCAGTCTCGATGCCGTATCGGCTGGCGATCTTCTTCAACAGTTCGAGAATATCGCCGTCATTATCCAGGATCGCGATACGCGGGGCCGGCAGGAAGTCTATCTTGTTGACTTTGTATAGCGGAGCATCGGCGGCATGTTCCCGATTGGTGCTGATGATAAAAAGATCGTCTTTTTTGTAGGCGTAGGTTTCGTCGTTGTCCGCTTGCGTGACCGGGCACTCGTCGACCTCAATGTTGCAGCGCTTGTGAATGCTGTTCATGATAAAGACGCCGTTATGCGTCCTTTGGCCGGCAAAGGGCTCGTTGAAATACTGGAAAACCTTTTTGACTTCATCGAGGGTAATGCCTCTTTTGCCATCCAGTTTCTGTTTGGCGCTGTTGTATTGAAGGTTCAGTATGTTGGCCATCGTGGAGGCATGCTTTCTGTCGCCAACTCCTTTCAGAGTGAGCAACGCGCTGATTGCATCGATGTAATTTGGCGTTTTCTTCATGACAACCTTGGCTTTTTTGATGTTGACCGCGAGCGCTGAAAAACCTGCGCAAGAACCCGTGCTGGATTATAGATGATGCTCCGGAGCTTGCGGCGATATCAGTTTGATTTTCCTTGGCAAACTCATAAAACACTCGATAATAAATAAAAAAACACTCAAAAGACATTCACATTTAACCGTTTATGTGGTTAATTAGCGCACATACTGTGTGATTCGCGTCCTGGGGGGGTGCCAGTCTCACAAAATAAACCGCCTGCTCTTGTCCGTAAGCAGGGAGCAGGCGGCAAAAAGATCCGCGGCCAACACCAGGGCCATTGGCAGCACCGGGGATGACTACTCGAACCTCTCTTCGTCGCTGTACCTTCTTTTTCCTCTTTCCCCACTTTTCTACCGCAACAGCGTCCTCTGAGTCTCACCGCTGAGTGAGTGCCGAGCACCGTTATGCCACATGTCCTTTAGCCGACAAGACAACCTGTCCGTACACCCTTACAGGCTGCGATATGCCATATGCGCGTTGCCGCGGACGAGGGCCCGGTGTCGCGCAGGAGAATCTCCGGCGCGATCCGGGATGGGATAAGGCGGGGCCATCGAGAGGGAGACGGCCCCGGCCGGCGCCGGGTTTGGCGGCCGGCAAGGCCACTATAGCCGGCGGGCCTGCCGGCGCCAGCGCCACCGTTTGGCATTGCGCGGTCGTTCCAGCGTTTTCTTCACGCGGCGGTAAACGTTGCCGCTTATTGCGCGCTGCGTCCCAGATAATCGTCCCAGTCTTTCCACACCGGCTGCAGCCCGGCATTGCTGATGGCCTCGGCGACCTGCTGCGGCGTGCGGCCGTCGTGCGGCTCGAACTGTTCCAACTCCGGCGGTACGTCGTCGGCATAGCCGCCGGGCTGCGTCTTGGATCCGGCGCTGACGCTGTTGATCGCTACCGGGATCATATGATCGCGGAAGTACGGCGACTCACGCGTAGACAGCGACAGCTCAACGTCCGGCGCGAACAGCCGGAAGGCGCAGATCAGCTGCACCAGCTGAGGCTCGCTCATGATCGACGCCGGCTCAATGCCGCCGGCGCAGGGGCGCAGGCGCGGGAACGAGATCGAGTAGCGGCTCTGCCAGTAGGTTTGCTGCAGGTAGAACAGATGTTCCGCCAGCAGGTAACAGTCGGTGCGCCAGCTGTTGGACAGGCCGATCAACGCGCCGAGGCCGATCTTGTCGATCCCGGCGCGCCCCAGGCGATCCGGCGTGGCCAGACGCCAATGGAAATCCTGCTTCTGGCCGCGCAGATGGTGCTGCAGATAGGTGGCCGGATGGTAGGTTTCCTGATACACCAGCACGCCGTCCAGGCCCAGCGCTTTCAGTTCGGCGTACTCGTCCTGCGCCAGCGGCTGAACTTCCATCATCAGCGAGCTGAAGTGGCGGCGGATCGCCGGAATGTGCTGACGGAAATAGTCCATGCCAACCTTGGTCTGATGCTCGCCGGTGACCAGCAACAAGTGTTCGAACCCCAGCGCCTTGATGGCTTCGCACTCGCGTGCGATCTCCGCCGCATCGAGCGTTTTGCGCTTGATGCGGTTGCTCATCGAAAAGCCACAGTAGGTGCAGTCGTTGGCACACAGGTTAGAGAGGTACAGCGGCACATAGAAGCTGACGACGTTGCCGAAGCGCTGACGGGTCAGCTGCTGCGCGCGCTGCGCCAGCGGTTCCAGATACGGCGCGGCGGCGGGAGAGATCAGCGCCATAAAGTCGTCGCGCGTCAGCTTGTCGGCGTTCAACGCGCGTTCCACGTCGCGTGCGGTTTTGCCGTTGATGCGCAGCGTAATGTCGTCCCAATCCAGCTGTTGCCAGCGGCTACTGAAATCGTCGCCCATCACTGTGCCTCCTCCGGCTGGCTGAGGAAGGCGGTCAGCGGGCTTGAGGCGGCCGCACCGCGCTGACTAGCGCCCAATCCGGCGCTGCGCGCCAGCTCGCCGGCCTCCAGCGCCAGGCGAAACGCCCGCGCCATTTGCACCGGGTCGTGCGCCACGGCGATGGCGGTATTCACCAGCACCGCGTCGGCGCCCAGTTCCATCGCTTCCAGCGCGTGGCTCGGCGCGCCGATGCCGGCGTCGACCACCACCGGCACCTTGGCCTGCTCGATGATGATCTCGAGGAAGTCACGGGTGCGCAGACCGCGGTTGGAGCCGATAGGGGCGCCGAGCGGCATCACCGCCGCACAGCCCACCTCTTCCAGCCGTTTGCACAGCACCGGATCGGCACCGCAGTAGGGCAGCACCACAAAACCGTCTTTCACCAGCGTTTCCGCCGCCTTCAGCGTTTCTATCGGATCCGGCAGCAGGTATTTCACATCGGGATGGATCTCCAGCTTCACCCAGTGGGTGCCGAGCGCTTCACGCGCCAGCCGGGCGGCGAACACCGCTTCGGCGGCGGTTTTGGCGCCGGAGGTGTTGGGCAGCAGCCGGGCGCCCAACTGCTGCAGCGGCGCCAAAATGGCGTCGTTGCCGCCGCGCAGATCGACGCGCTTCATGGCCATGGTCACCAGCTGTGAGCCGGAGGCCGCCAGCGCCTCCAGCATCAACGCCGGGGTGGCGAACTTGCCGGTGCCGGTGAACAGGCGCGAGGTAAAAGTGGTATCGGCGATTTTCAGCATGTCAGCCTCCGGCGATCGCTTGAAACAGCAAAATGTCGTCACCGTCCTGCACCTGATGGTCGGCCCAGTCGGCGCGCGGGATGATGGTTTGATTGATAGCCAGCGCGGTGCCCGGCTGGTGGCGTTCCAGCTGGGTCAGCAGGGCGGCGACGCTGAGCGGCTGCGCCAGCTCCAGCAGTTGGTCGTTCAGACGGATTTTCATGCCGCGCCTCCGCATACCGGGCAGGCGCGGGCCTGGCTCAGTTGCAGTGTGCTCCAGCTCTGCTGCTTGCCGTCGAACAGCCGCAGTTTACCGCTGAGGGAGCAAGGCATGCCGGACAGCATCTTGATGGCCTCCAGCGCTTGCAGGGTGCCGATCACGCCGACCACCGGGCCGAGTACCCCGGCGGTGCGGCAGTTGCGCTGCGGTTCTTCCTGCTCCGGGTACAGGCAGGCGTAGCAGCCGTGCGCATAGGGCGGCTCGAGCACCAGCAACTGGCCGCTGAAACCGACCGCGCTGCCGCTGATCAGCGGCTTGGCGGCGGCGATGCAGGCGGCATTGACCTCATGACGGGTCGCCATATTGTCGCAGCAGTCCAGCACCAGATCGGCGCGGGCGACCGCGTCGCGCAGCGCTTGCCCCTCCAGCCGCTGCGCCAGCGGGATGGATTCCACCAACGGATTCAGCGCCTGCAGATGGCGTTGCGCCAGCGCCGCCTTGCCGGTGGCGGTATCGGCGCTGCGGTAGAGGATTTGCCGCTGCAGGTTGGTGACGTGCAGCTGGTCGTCGTCGGCCAACAGCAGCGTGCCGACGCCGGCGGCGGCCAGATACAGCGAAGCCGGGGAACCGAGCCCGCCCAAACCGACGATCAGCACCGTGGCGCGCTTGAGCCTCTCCTGGCCTTCCGGGCCGACGTCCTCCAGCAGCAGCTGGCGGCTGTAGCGCAGGAATTCCTGATCGTTAAGCATCGTTTGGGCCCTCGCCTTCGATCAGCCGCAGCAGCTCGGCCGTCGCCGCACGCCAGTCCGGCGCCTGGGTGATGGCGCTGACCACCGCCACGCTGCCGACGCCGCACGCCAGCACCGCCGGTACGCGATCGATGCTGATCCCGCCGATCGCCACCGTCGGGTAATCCGCCAGGCCGGCGATGTGGCGTTTCAACTCCGTCAGCCCCTGCGGCGCCGAAGGCATGTCTTTGGTTTGGGTGGGGAAGATGTGCCCCAGCGCGATGTAGGAGGGTTTCACCGCCAGCGCGCGCGCCAGCTCCGCGTCGTCATGGGTGGACACGCCGAGCCGCAGCCCGGCGCGGTGAATGGCCGCCAGATCGGTGGTATCGAGATCTTCCTGGCCCAGATGCACGCCGTAGGCGCCGTGCTTGATCGCCAGCCGCCAGTAGTCGTTGATGAACAGTCGCGCTTGATAACGCCGGCCCAGCGCGATGGCGGCAGCGATGTCCTCTTCGACCTGCTCATCCGGCAGATCCTTGATGCGCAGCTGGATCGTGGTGACGCCGGCCTCCAGCAGACGAGCGATCCATTCCACGCTGTCGACGACCGGGTAAAGCCCCAGTTTGTGGGGCGTAGCCGGGAAGGGGGTCGTGATATCAGTCATTGCTTGTCTCCTCTTGCAGGGTGCCGGCGCTGTGATACAGCTCGCTGCCGCGGGCGCGGAACTCGGCGGACATTTTCTCCATGCCGGTCAGCTGCACTTCGATCGGCTTGGTGGCCTCCTGGGCGGCGGCGTAGTCGCGCACCTCCTGCGAAATCTTCATCGAGCAGAATTTCGGCCCGCACATCGAGCAGAAGTGGGCGACCTTGCCGGATTCCTGCGGCAGGGTTTCGTCGTGATAGGCGCGCGCGGTGGCCGGATCGAGCGCCAGATTGAACTGATCTTCCCAGCGGAATTCGAAACGCGCCTTGGACATGGCGTTATCACGGATCTGCGCGCCCGGATGGCCTTTGGCCAGATCGGCGGCGTGAGCGGCGATCTTGTAGGTGATCAGGCCCTGCTTGACGTCTTCTTTGTTCGGCAGGCCGAGGTGCTCTTTCGGCGTGACGTAACACAGCATGGCGCAGCCGAACCAGCCGATCATTGCCGCGCCGATACCGGAGGTGAAATGGTCATAGCCCGGGGCGATATCGGTGGTCAGCGGGCCGAGGGTGTAGAACGGCGCTTCGTGGCAGTGTTCCAGCTCTTCAGTCATGTTGCGGCGGATCATCTGCATCGGCACGTGGCCCGGGCCTTCGATCATCACCTGCACGTCGTATTCCCAGGCGATTTTGGTCAGCTCGCCCAGCGTATGCAGCTCGGCGAACTGGGCTTCGTCGTTGGCGTCCTGAATCGATCCGGGGCGCAGGCCGTCGCCGAGCGACAGCGAAACGTCGTAGGCGGCGCAGATCTCGCAGATTTCACGGAAATGCTGATAGAGGAAGTTTTCCTGATGGTGCGACAGACACCATTTGGCCATGATCGAGCCACCGCGCGACACGATGCCGGTCAGGCGTTTGGCGGTCATCGGCACGTAGCGCAGCAGCACGCCGGCGTGGATGGTGAAGTAGTCGACCCCTTGCTCCGCCTGTTCCAGCAGCGTATCGCGGAACATCGCCCAGGTGAGGTTTTCCGCCACGCCGTTGACCTTCTCCAGCGCCTGGTAGATCGGCACGGTGCCGATGGGCACCGGGCTGTTGCGCAGGATCCACTCGCGGGTTTCGTGAATATAGCGGCCGGTAGAGAGATCCATCACGGTGTCCGCGCCCCAGCGGGTGGACCACACCAGCTTCTCCACCTCTTCTTCGATCGACGACGTGACCGCCGAGTTGCCGATATTGGCGTTCACCTTCACCAGGAAATTGCGGCCGATGATCATCGGCTCCGCCTCCGGATGGTTGATGTTGGCGGGAATGATGGCGCGGCCGGCGGCCACTTCCTGACGCACGAACTCCGGCGTGATGTTGTCCGGCAGGTTGGCGCCCCAGCTTTGGCCCGGATGCTGGTGGCGCAGCACCTCGCCGCGAATGCGCTCGCGCCCCATGTTTTCACGGATGGCGATGAACTCCATCTCTGGGGTGACGATACCGGCGCGGGCATAGTGCAGCTGGGTCACACACTTGCCCGGCAGCGCCCTGCGCGGCAGCGGCAGATGTTCGAAGCGCAGGTGATCCAGCCCCTCGTCCGCCAGCCGCTGTTGGGTAAAGCCGGAACTGGCGCCGCTTAGGGTGGCGGTATCGCCGCGCGCGTCGATCCAGCCGGCACGCAGCTTGGCCAGGCCGGCGTGCACGTCGAGCTCGGCCAGCGGATCGCCGTAGGGGCCGGCGGTGTCATACACCGGGATCGCCTCGTTGGGTTCATACTGTGGGGTGTCTTTGCTGCCGCCGACCAGGGTCGGGCTGAGCTGAATTTCGCGCATAGGCACCTGGATATCGCTGCGCGAGCCCTGGAGATAGATGCGGCGTGAGTTCGGGAAAGCCATGCCTTGCAGGGTGTCGATAAACTGCTGGGCGGCTTCGCGCTGCGCTTTACGGGCGCGCGGTGGATTAACGTTAGACATAGCAAGTTCCTACCAGTGTGTTGGGTTGGGAAAGTTGCTTGTCTGGAGCTCGGAGGGAGTAATGATGGTGGCCGATAAGGCAGGGCGCCCGCAAGGGGAAGGCCGTGCCTGTGGCGATAGATTACTCTTGTTCCCTTCGCGGGTATTAACCCGATCAGGTTCCGCGGATCCCGAATTAACGGTCTCAGCCTGGCTGATTCGATGAACAAATCAGGCGCTAGGCACTCCGACAAGATGCCCCCCAGTATAGGAGGGATAAGAAAAAAAACTATAAAATTTTAACGCGCGGGATCCAGCGCCTGGTCCGGCAGCGGTTGCTGCGCGGCCTCCGCTTCCAGCAGGATCAGCTTATCTTCCAGCGCAAAGCGTGCCGCCAGCGTTTCGCCGATATCCGACAAGGCCTGGTGGAATTCCAGACAAATCTCCTGATCGATATCCACTTCGGTATAGCGATCGTGGAACGCCATGATCTGTTCGGTATTGGCCCACAGCTTGGGGTAGATGTTCACCGCCAGCGACATTTTCGGACTGGCCGCGCCTTCCACTTGTTTGATAATTCTGTCATAGATATGAAAATGCCCTGCGGAGAGGTAATCCACCAGGTTGTGGCAAAAGTTCTCCAGCGCTTTTTCATTCAGCGGCGTATGCTTTTCTTTATTCGGTTTGAGGCCTACCAGCGTGCAGTAGGCGACCAGCAACTGTTTGCGGGCCTGAAGCCATTGATCAACTAATTCATTACTACCGCCAACGCGCTGAGTCAGCCTTTCCAAACGGTTGAGCATGTTTGACTCCGTGTAAGTAATAAAAGTAACCGGTAAGTTATTAAAATGTAACAAAGCCGATTTGTAGAGTGCCAGTGAAGCTGAGGTTGTGCAACAACGATATGGAACTTGCATTAACGGGCAATGAAAACGGCTGGTGGATCGTCAGCCATGAAAGCAAACTTTGGTTACCAAACGGTGAATTGCCGTCGGGGAAGGCCGCCGCCCTCGGGCTGCAGGGCCACATGGCGCGCACCATCGGTGAATGGGAGGGCGCGCCGGTTTGGCTGGTGCGCCAGGCGATGCCGCGGGAGATGGGATCGGTGCGTCAGTTGTTGGATCAGGATCGCGGTCTGTTCCAGCTTGCCGGGCGCGGCGTGCAGCTGGCGGATTTCTACCGCTCTCATCGCTACTGCGGCTATTGCGGCCATGAAATGCACCTCAGCCGCACCGAAAGCGCCTGTCTGTGCGGCCACTGCAAAGAGCGGTACTACCCGCAGATTGCACCCTGCGTGATCGTCGCCATTCGGCGCGACGATCAGATCCTGCTGGCGCAACACGTGCGCCATCGCGGCGGCATTCACACTGTGTTGGCCGGCTTCGTCGAAGTGGGCGAAACGCTGGAGCAGGCGGTGGTGCGCGAAGTGATGGAAGAGAGCAATATTGAAATCAAGAACCTGCGCTACGTCACTTCACAACCCTGGCCGTTCCCGCACTCGCTGATGATGGCCTTTATGGCCGATTACCATCAGGGTGACATTCGCCACGATCCCAAGGAGCTGCTCAACGCCGGCTGGTATCGCTACGACCAGCTGCCGCTGTTGCCGCCGCCCGGCACCGTGGCGCGCCGGTTGATTGAGGACACCGTGGCGCTGTGCCGGGCAGAATAATGTACAATGGCCGGCAGATTATTAAGGGAGCCCCAGAAATGACTGAGTTGAAGAACGATCGCTACCTGCGTGCGCTGTTGCGCCAGCCGGTGGATGTGACCCCCGTATGGATGATGCGTCAGGCCGGTCGTTATTTACCGGAGTACAAGGCGACCCGCGCCCAGGCCGGTGATTTCATGTCGCTGTGCAAGAACGCGGAGCTGGCCTGCGAGGTCACGCTGCAGCCGCTGCGCCGCTATGCGCTGGACGCCGCCATCCTGTTCTCCGACATTCTCACCATTCCCGACGCCATGGGGCTCGGCCTGTACTTTGAAGCCGGCGAAGGCCCGCGTTTCAGCTCCCCCGTCACCTGCCGCGCCGACGTCGACAAGCTGCCGGTGTTCGATCCGGAAGTGGAGCTGGGTTATGTGATGAACGCGGTGCGCACTATTCGCCGCGAGCTGAAGGGCGAAGTGCCGCTGATCGGCTTCTCCGGCAGCCCGTGGACGCTGGCGACTTATATGGTCGAAGGCGGCAGCAGCAAGGCCTTCACCAAGCTGAAGAAGATGATGTATGCCGAACCGGCCACGCTGCACCTGTTGCTGGACAAGCTGGCGGACAGCGTGATCCTGTACCTCAACGCCCAGATCAAAGCCGGCGCGCAGTCGGTGATGGTGTTCGACACCTGGGGCGGCGTGCTGACCGGGCGGGATTATCGCGAGTTCTCTTTGCACTACATGCACAAGATTGTCGATGGGCTGCTGCGTGAAAACGACGGCCGCCGCGTGCCGGTGACGCTGTTCACCAAAGGCGGCGGGCAGTGGCTGGAGGCGATGGCTGCCACCGGCTGTGATGCGCTGGGGCTGGATTGGACCACCGACATCGCCGACGCGCGTCGGCGCGTGGGCGACAAAGTGGCGCTGCAGGGCAATATGGATCCGTCGATGCTGTATGCCTCCCCGGCGCGCATCGCAGAAGAGGTGGAGACCATTCTGGCCGGTTTCGGCCACGGCAACGGCCATGTGTTCAACCTGGGCCACGGCATCCATCAGGATGTGCCGCCGGAGCACGCCGGCGCCTTTGTCGAGGCGGTACACGCGCACTCGGCGAAATACCACCGTTAAGGATACGATGTGACCGATATGGCGGCCCTGCGCGCCGAACAGCTGCGGCGTGCGGCTGAAGTTATTCGCTACGACGATCTGCCGGCCGAGCCGCCGGCCTTCATCGCCGGCGCCGATGTCGGCTTCGAGCAAGAGGGCGCAGTGACGCGCGCCGCCATCGCCATTCTGCGCTATCCGTCGCTGGAGCTGGTGGAGTATCAGGTGGCGCGCATCGCCACCGTCATGCCCTACATCCCGGGCTTCCTGTCGTTTCGCGAATACCCGGCGCTGTTGGCCGCCTGGGGGCAGCTGCAGCAGAAGCCGGGGCTGATCTTCGTCGATGGGCACGGTATTTCGCATCCGCGGCGTCTCGGCGTCGCCAGCCATTTCGGCCTGCTGGTCGATGTGCCGACTATCGGCGTGGCCAAGAAGCGCCTGTGCGGCAAGTTTGCGCCGCTGGACGCCGCCGTCGGCGCGCTGGCGCCGTTGGAGGATAAGGGTGAACAGCTGGGCTGGGTGTGGCGCAGCAAGGCGCGTTGCAACCCGCTGTTCATCTCTACCGGTCACCGCGTGGGCGCCGACAGCGCGCTGGCGTGGGTGCAACGCTGTATGGCAGGCTACCGTTTACCGGAGCCGACCCGCTGGGCCGACGCCATCGCATCGCGTCGTCCGGCGTTTCAGCGGTGGTTGCAGCAGCATCCGGAGGTGTCGCCATGAGCGATTTCGGGTACACTGCGCCGCAGATAACGCGTAAGAGAGTAAAGCATGCTACGTAACCCGATTCATTTACGCCTGGAACGGCTCGAGGCCTGGCAACATTTGACCTTTATGGCCAGTTTGTGCGAGCGTATGTACCCGAATTACCAGATGTTCTGCAAACAGACCGAGTTCGGCGATCCGGCGGTTTATCGCCGCATTCTGGATTTGGTGTGGGAAACGCTGGTAGTGAAGGATGCCAAGGTCAACTTCGACAGCCAGCTCGAGAAGTTGGAAGAGGCGATTCCGTCGGCGGAAGATTACGATCTTTACGGCGTTTACCCGGCAATTGATGCCTGTATCGCATTAGGGGAACTGATCCATTCGCGGCTCGGCGGGGAGACGCTGGAGCACGCCATCGCCATCAGCGAAACATCGATTCGCACCGTGGCGATGTTGGAAATGACCCAAGCCGGTAAGGAAATGACCGACGAAGAGTTGGAAAGTTTGCCTGCGGTAGAGGAAGAATGGGACATTCAATGGGAAATTTTCCGCCTGTTGGACGCCTGTGAAGAGCGCGATATAGACCTGATCAAGGGGCTGCGATCCGACCTGCGAGAGGCGGGTGTCAGCAACATCGGGATAAATTTAGCGCAATAAGGCAACAAAACGTGATTTAACGCCTGATTTGTCATGCCTTAAGGCTTCACATCCGCACCCTGTCTGGTCTACATTTGGGGGGCGTAAAAAAAGTGGCTATCGGTGCGTGTATGCAGGAGAGTGCTGTCAATCGGCATATCCGTCGCACTCGATGCTTTGCAAACGATAAACACACTGTAAGGATAACTTATGAACAAGACTCAACTGATTGATGTAATCGCGGACAAGGCTGACCTTTCCAAAGCACAAGCTAAACTGGCTCTGGAATCCACCCTGGCTGCTATTACTGAGTCTCTGAAAGAAGGTGATGCAGTACAATTGGTTGGCTTCGGTACTTTCAAAGTAAACCATCGTAGCGAGCGCACTGGCCGCAACCCGCAGACTGGCAAAGAAATCAAAATCGCAGCAGCCAACGTGCCTGCGTTCGTTTCTGGCAAAGCACTGAAAGACGCTGTTAAATAAGACCGCGCCTCGGTGAAAAGATTAAACAGAGGGGCGATGGCGCCCCTTTTGTTTACTCGTCGGGCGCTCATGGCCGTTGGCATCGCCGTCGGCCTGAGCGCCTGCAGTTCCCATTCCGACATTCCCAGCTTTACCGCCAGCGGCTTCGTGGCCGATCAGGGCGTGATACGCCTGTGGCGTAAAGACGATGAGCAACAGCGCCCGCAGGTGCTGGTCAGCGTCTACAGCCCTTACCGCGGTCCGGGTACCATCACCACGCTGTACACCTATCAGGGCGATGTGCTGCGCCAAATCAAACGCAACGACGCCGACGGCGATCGAGACTCTATTCAACTGCGCTTTGCCGACGACGGCACGGTGAGCTTTATGCAGCGCCAGCTGGCGACACGCCGCGAACCGCTGACCCGCGATGAAATCGCCCTGTATCAATATCAGGCGCGGCGGATCCTCGAAGTGAGCAATGCGCTGCGCGCCGGCAAGGTAAAATTGCTGCAGGGGCATTGGATGCAGGGCGAGGTGCAAACCTGCGACGGCCAACGCATCAAGCCGGGGCTGGATGCCGCCTCCATCGTCTGGATCGAGAAGCGTGCCCGCAGCAGCAGCCGGCCGGTGAGCGTCGCCTGGCTGGAAGCGCCCGAAGGCAGTGAACTGCTGCTGGTGGCGAACGATGACTTCTGCAGCTGGGAACCGAAAGAAGACCAGCTATAAAAAAGGCCCCGCGCTGCGGAGCCTCTCGTCATGACTTTATACGGTCAAATCACTTGCCGCGCGCAATCGCGCGATAACCGATGTCTTTGCGGCAGAAGCTGCCCGGCCACTGAATGCCTTCGGCCAGCTGGTAGGCGCGTTGCTGCGCCTGCGCCACGGTGTCGCCCAGCGCGGTTACGCACAGCACGCGGCCGCCGCTGGTGACGACGTCATTGCCCTGCAGGCGTGTGCCGGCATGGAAGACCTTACCGTCGGCGCTTTCCTGCTGCGGCAATCCCTGGATAACTTCGCCGTTGCGATAGTCGCCCGGATAACCGCCGGCCGCCAGCACCACGCCGAGCGCAGGGCGTTCGTCCCAGTCGGAGCTTTTCTCGTTCAGGCGGCCTTCCGCGCCCGCCAGGCACAGTTCCACCAGATCGGAACGCAGGCGCAGCATGATGGGCTGGGTTTCGGGATCGCCAAAACGACAGTTGAACTCGATCACCTTCGGCTGGCCATCGGCGGCGATCATCAGGCCGGCGTACAGGAAGCCGACGTAGGTGTTGCCTTCCGCCGCCATGCCGCGCACCGTCGGCCAGATCACCTGGTCCATGGCGCGCCGGTGGATTTCGTCGGTCACGACCGGCGCCGGGGAGTAGGCCCCCATGCCGCCGGTGTTCGGGCCGGTATCGCCGTCGCCGACGCGTTTGTGGTCCTGGCTGGTCGCCATCGGCACCACGTTCTCGCCGTCGACCATCACGATGAAGCTCGCTTCTTCGCCGTCGAGGAACTCTTCCACCACGATGCGATGACCGGCGTCGCCGAAGGCGTTGCCGGCCAGCATGTCACGCACGGCTTCTTCCGCTTCCTGCAACGTCATCGCGACGATCACGCCTTTACCGGCCGCCAGGCCATCGGCTTTGATGACGATCGGTGCGCCTTTGCGGCGCACATAGGCCAGCGCCGGCTCTACCTCGGTGAAGTTTTCATATTCGGCGGTCGGGATGCGGTGGCGCGCCAGGAAATCCTTGGTGAAGGCTTTGGAGCCTTCGAGCTGCGCGGCGGCCTGTGACGGCCCGAAGATTTTCAGGCCGGCGGCCTGAAAGGCGTCGACCACGCCGATCACCAGCGGCGCTTCCGGCCCGACGATGGTCAGACCGATGTCATGGCTCTGGGCGAAAGCGACCAGGGCAGGGATGTCGGTGGCGGCGATCGCCACGTTTTCCAGATTGGCCTCCAACGCGGTGCCGGCATTGCCCGGCGCAACGTAAACTTTATCCGCCAGCGGAGACTGGGCGGCTTTCCAGGCCAGCGCGTGCTCGCGCCCGCCGTTGCCGATAATCAAAATGTTCATCAGGGGCTCCACGAATGGCGTGCGCCGGAGCGCACGCGGCAAAAGGAATTAATGGCGGAAGTGACGCATGTCGGTAAAGATCATGGCGATGCCGTGTTCGTTGGCGGCGGCGATCACTTCGTCGTCGCGGATAGAGCCGCCCGGCTGGATCACGCAGGTAATGCCGACCGCCGCCGCGGCATCGATGCCGTCGCGGAACGGGAAGAAGGCATCGGAGGCCATGGCAGACCCTTTCACTTCCAGCCCTTCATCGCCCGCTTTGATGCCGGCGATCTTGGCGGAGTAAACGCGGCTCATCTGGCCGGCACCTATGCCGATGGTCATGTTGTCACGTGCATAAACGATGGCGTTGGATTTTACGAACTTGGCCACTTTCCAGCAGAACAGCGCGTCGCGCAGTTCCTGTTCGGTCGGCTGGCGCTCGGATACCACACGCAGATCGGCGGCGGTTACCATGCCCAGATCGCGATCCTGCACCAGCAGGCCGCCGTTGACGCGCTTGAAGTCCAGCCCCGCCACGCGTTGCTGCCACTGGCCGCAGGCCAGCACGCGCACGTTCTGCTTGGCTGCCAGCAGGGAGCGCGCTTCCTGGGTGACATTTGGCGCGATGATCACTTCCACGAACTGGCGGCTGATGATCGCCTGCGCGGTGGCGGCATCCAGCTCGCGGTTAAAGGCGATGATGCCGCCAAAGGCGGAGGTCGGGTCGGTTTGGTAAGCGCGCTCGTAGGCGGCCAGGATGTCGTCGCCGATCGCCACGCCGCAAGGGTTGGCGTGTTTGACGATCACGCAGGCCGGCTCGGCGAACTCTTTCACGCATTCCAGCGCGGCGTCGGTATCGGCGATGTTGTTATAAGACAGCGCCTTGCCCTGCAGCTGCTCGGCGGTCGCGACGGACGCTTCCTTTACCTCTTCTTCTATATAGAAGGCGGCCTGCTGGTGGCTGTTCTCACCGTAGCGCATATCCTGCTTCTTGATGTAGTTGAGGTTCAGGGTACGCGGGAAGCGGCCGGACGGCTGTTCGGTCTCGCCGTGGTACGCCGGCACCAGCGCGCCGAAGTAGTTGGCGATCATGCTGTCGTAGGCGGCGGTGTGCTCGAAGGCCTTGATGGCGAGATCGAAGCGGGTGGCATAGCGCAGCGAGCCGTCGTTGTTGTCCATCTCGGTAATGATGGCGGCGTAGTCGCTGCTCTTCACCACGATGGCGACGTCTTTATGGTTCTTGGCGGCGGAGCGCACCATGGTCGGGCCGCCGATATCGATATTCTCGACCGCGTCTTCCAGCGAGCAATCCGGGCGCGCCACGGTTTGGGCGAACGGATACAGATTGACGACCACCATGTCGATAGGCTTGATGTCATGCTGGTTCATGACGGCGTCGTCCTGGCCGCGGCGGCCGAGGATACCGCCGTGAACTTTCGGGTGCAGGGTCTTAACTCGTCCGTCCATCATTTCCGGGAAGCCGGTGTAGTCGGATACTTCGGTAACGGGCAGACCGGCGTCTGCCAGCAGGCGGGCGGTGCCGCCGGTGGAGAGCAGTTCAACGCCGCGCTGGGAAAGCGCTTCGGCGAATTCAACGATACCGGCTTTGTCAGACACGCTGAGCAGGGCCCGGCGGATTGGACGAGGTTGTTGCATGGTTTTATCCCTTGGCTTTGAGTCGCAATTAAAGAGCGTTACGTGAATGTCCACCTCGTTCTCTCTATAAGGAAGGTTTTTTTGCCTTATAACGGAGGAGCAGGCACATATTCAGGTAACGCCCCCATAAAAAGGGGGATCGTTTCGTCGCGGGGAATTGTAGCGAAAACGTTTGCGTGGCGCTCGTAAATTTTCCGTACAAATCGCATCTGTGGATAACACTGTGTGCAAGTGGGTATAAGGCGGGGTTTTGCTGTGGAATGCAGCGAACGATCGTTTTTGCTGAAAATACCTGTTGCGGCCTGCGAGGAACTCCCTATAATGCGCCTCCATCGACACGGCGC
>NZ_KV792405.1:86840-120976 GCF_001808215.1 Serratia sp. HMSC15F11 | reverse complement strand
AAGCCCTGAACGTCAGTTCAGGGCTTTTTGCTATGCGTAAAACGCAAAAAAGCGCAGCTACGCTGCGCCGTTCAACCACTCGACAATAAAGTCGGCGATGCTTTCCGGTTGATTGAGATCCAACTGCTTAGCCGCGATGGATAGCGGCCGGTCGCTGGCTACCGCCACGACAAACTGATCCAGCATGTCTTCCAACGGTCTGCCGATCTCGGCCCGATAAAGCAGGATCTTGCTGACCGGCTCATGTTTGAACCCTTCCACCAGGATCAAATCGACCTTATCGGCATCAAAACGTTCTGCCAGGTAGCGCAGGTCCAAAGGTTGTTGTTCCGGCGTTTCGGTCATTAATGCCCAGCGGCGATCGCTGGCGACCAGCGTTTGGTCGGCCCCCGCTTTGCGCAGCTCATAGCTGTCTTTACCCGGGGTATCCACATCCATGTCATGATGCGTATGCTTTATCAAACCAACCCTCACCTGGCGCTGTTTCAGCATCGGGATCAGCTGTTTGAGCAGGGTGGTTTTTCCCGTTCCGCTATAGGCACCGATGGCCAGCAAGGGGGGCAATGAACGATTCATTTCTTTAGCTCGCGTGCTTGCTGCCAATTCCGGCAGTCTTCCGGCGTATTCAGATTATGAAATGCCGCTTGTTGCCCGCTGAACACCACGCGTTGTGCGTTAATCTGATGCAAGAACAGCATCAGCTTGCGTTCACCCCGCGCCAGATAGTCAGCCAGCTGTGGCGCTGTTTGGGTATGCAATAACGCCAGCGTAGGATGATCCCGTTCGCCATCGCTGGCAAAGGCCGCTGGCGCTGCGCCTTTTTGCTGCCACAGCTGCGCGACTAAGTCGGCGGGAAAGTCGGGGACGTCACAAGGGACAAAGGCCACCCACTCGTTGGGAGATTGCTTGAGCCCGGCGAGCATCCCGGCCAACGGCCCGGCGAAATTGGGCGTCAGATCGCCAATTACCGGCAAACCGCTCGTCTGGTAGCGTGCCTGATTGCGGTTGGCGCTGATGGCAACGGAAGCCACCTGCGGCCGTAACCGGGCCAGAACATACTGATAGAGTGCGATACCGCCAATCGACACCAGGCCCTTATCCTCACCGCCCATGCGCGTGGCTCGCCCGCCGGCCAAAATGACGCCGCTGATTTCTTTATGCATCTCGTTTATCCCGCCTTGTCGATGCGCTGATTGTAGCGCTAAAGCCGGCGTGACATCAGGATTTACCTTTATTGACAAGCCGGTTCTTTCACTGCGTGGGTAAGCCTGTTACTTTGTGAGTTTATTCATGCTATTGGACGATATTGAGATGAAAACGCATCGCGTAAACGAGTTGATCGAGCTGTTGCACCCGGCCTGGCAGGAAGATCCCGATCTCAATTTGATGCAGTTTTTGCAAAAACTGGCGAAGGAAGCGGGCTTCCAGGGCGAGTTGTCCGAGCTGAGCGATGATATTCTTATTTACCACCTGAAAATGCGCGGCAGCGCCGGCACGGATCAGATCCCGGGCCTGAAGAAAGATTACGAAGAAGATTTTAAAACGGCGCTGTTGCGCGCTCGCGGGGTTATTAAGGACTGACCTTCGTGCGGTGCGAGAAAGCATAGCTCGTGAAACGCGCCATTAATGCTACTATTTCTCATTCCCGGCACCGTGCTGTCAGCGATCAAACGAACGTTATGAATAACTCTGCTTTTAATTTCGACACCCTGTCGCCCGATTTGATCATGGACGCGCTAGAAGGGATTGGCCTACGCGTCGATTCCGGCCTGACGGCGCTGAACAGCTATGAGAACCGCGTCTATCAGTTTATGGACGAGGATCGTCGACGCTACGTGGTGAAGTTTTACCGCCCGGAGCGCTGGAGCGCCGCACAAATCGGTGAGGAACATCAGTTCGCTCTGGATCTGGCCGGCGCAGAGATCCCGGCGGTGGCGCCGTTGGCGTTGCAAGGCGCTACGCTGCATACGCACGGCGGCTTTTTCTTTGCCCTGTTCCCCAGCGTGGGCGGGCGGCAGTATGAGATAGACAACCTGGATCAGTTGGAATGGGTGGGTCGTTTCTTGGGGCGCATCCATCAGGTCGGCGGTGAGCGTTTGTTCGCCGAGCGGCCGACGATGGGGATTGAAGAGTATCTCACCGCCCCGCGTCAGGCGCTGGCCGGTTGCGAGCTGTTGCCGGCAGCGCAGCGTGAGGGGTTCCTGCAGGCGACGGATAACCTGATCGCGGCGATCAAGCCGCACTGGCATCTGAACTGGCAGCCGCGCCGTTTGCACGGCGATTGCCATCCGGGCAATATTCTGTGGCGTGATGGCCCGCTGTTCGTCGATCTTGATGACGCGCGCAATGGCCCTGCGGTACAGGATCTGTGGATGCTGTTGCACGGCGAACGTCGCGACCAACTGATGCAGCTGGACGTTTTGCTGGAGGCGTACGGCGAATTTGCCGAGTTCGATCAGCGCGAGCTGGCGTTGATCGAGCCGCTGCGGGCGATGCGCATGGTGTATTACCTGGCCTGGGTCGCTCGCCGTTGGCAGGATCCGGCCTTCCCTAAGAGTTTTCCGTGGATGGCGGAGTCTGATTTCTGGTTATCTCAGATTGCGGCGTTTAATGAACAGGTTAAGCTGTTGCAGGAGCCTCCTCTGCAGCTGACGCCAATGTATTGAAGCTTTAACACAATGGAGAGTTTAGTCTTATGAAAAAAATATGGTTGGCGCTCGTTGGCATGGTGATGGCATTCAGCGCCTCGGCGGCACAGTTTAGCGATGGCACTCAGTACGTGACCCTGGACAAGCCGGTGACCGGTGAGCCGCAGGTGTTGGAGTTCTTCTCCTTTTACTGCCCACACTGCTACCAGTTTGAGCAGGTCTATCACGTGTCCGAGAACGTGAAAAAAGCGTTGCCTGCCGGCACCAAAATGACCAAGTACCACGTGGAGTTCCTGGGGCCGTTGGGCAAACAGCTGACTCAGGCGTGGGCGGTCGCGATGGCGCTGGGCGTGGAAGACAAAGTAAGCCCGCTGATGTTTGAAGCGGTGCAGAAAACCCAGACCGTGCAAACGCCGGACGATATCCGTAACGTCTTCGTGAAAGCGGGCGTAACCGCCGCAGATTATGACGCGGCCTGGAACAGCTTCGTGGTGAAATCTCTGGTGGTTCAACAGGAGAAAGCCGCAGAAGATCTGCAGCTGCGCGGCGTGCCGGCGGTATTCGTCAACGGCAAATACATGGTTAAAAACGATGGCCTGGACACCAGCTCGATGGACGCTTACGTGAAGCAGTTCGCCGATGTGGTTAAATTCCTCAGCCAGCAGAAATAAGCCTGATTCAACATGAAAAACGCCGGCATCGCGCCGGCATCGCCGGCGTTTTTTTATCCGTATTGCCGCTTCAATTTATCCAGCAACCGGTCTTTTTCCTGCCACAGCGTATTCAGCCACAGCTGGAAGCGCCGCTTGAACTGTTTGTCGTTGAAGTAGTCCCCGTGCAGGGTTTCATCGATCGGTAGCGTCTCTATTCTCACCACGATACGCGTCAGGCGGCCGCACAGCATATCCAGAAAGGGCCGCTGGTTATTTTCCGGATAAAGCAGGGTGACGTTCAACACTTTGTCGAACTGATTGCCCAGCGCGCTAAGGGTAAACGCGATGCCGGCAGCTTTGGGCGCCAGCAAATTGCGATAAGGTGAATTGCTTTTAATTTTCTTGGCTTCGGTGAAGCGTGAACCTTCGACGAAATTGACGATGGTGGTTGGGCGCTGACGGAATTTTTCGCAGGAACGGCGCGTCGTTTCGATATCCTTGCCGCGTTTCTCGGGGTGTTTGAGCAAATAGGCGCGGGAGTAACGCTTCATGAATGGCATATCCAGCGCCCAGCAGGCCAGGCCGACAAACGGCACCCAGGCGAGCTGCTGCTTGAGGAAGTACTTATTCATTGGAATATGATTTCTGAACAGCACGCACAATACGACAATGTCCGACCAACTTTCGTGGTTGCTGATCAGCAGATACCAGTTTTTGCGATCCAGCCCTTCCAGCCCTTCAATATCCCAACGCAACTGCCCGTTAATGCGCAATAACAGCGCCAGCCCTTGGCACCAACACCACATCATGAAATCGGCGAAAGCCGAGATATATCGCCAAACGGCGGGAATGGGCACCAGGAGTTTCACGATGCCGGCCAGCGTGATGGGGATGGAGCACAACACCGTCACCAGAATGGTAAGTATGACGGAAATGATAAAGATAACAGGCGTTAACAATCTTGGCATGATTATGGGCTGACGGTTGGTGGGAACATCGTTGCATGCCAAAGCGCATGAACAAAAACGCATTTTAACAGAAATCGCCGGGGTAAAGCGCCGCTAAAAATCACTGTTTTTCGTCTCATCGGATAACCCTTTGCTGAGTTTTCGTGCAACTTGTCCAGCTTGTGCTATGGTAATTGAGGCGCCGAATTTGATTAATAGTGCGATTAAAATCCGGCGAAAGTTATATCCACAAATCCAATGAAAGCCAATAATAAAGCGTCGCCGGAATTCGTTCTTTTAACGCGTTGATTTAAATAGTAATTTTATTCGCCGTTATAACGATAATCGCAGCGTTATAATTCGGTCTCTTTTCTATGCACAAAGTTATCCACAGGTAAGATCTTGCGGATCCTCGCGCACAATCACATCATTTTCGTCCGCAATGCACGCTAAGGTTCGTCTCCGGCGGCCAGCTATGGCATGCTTACCCCTATGTTCGATCACGATAAAGAAACGCTATGGCCCAGATTGCAGAAAACCCACTAATCCTGGTTGACGGTTCCTCTTACCTCTACCGCGCTTATCACGCCTTCCCGCCGCTGACCAACTCGGCGGGCGAGCCGACCGGCGCGATGTACGGCGTGCTGAATATGCTGCGCAGTCTACTGTTGCAGTATCAACCGAGCCACGTTGCCGTGGTGTTTGATGCCAAAGGGAAGACCTTCCGCGATGATCTGTTCGCTGAATACAAGTCGCACCGGCCGCCGATGCCGGACGATCTGCGCGCGCAGATCGAGCCGCTGCACAACATGGTCAAGGCGATGGGCCTGCCGCTGTTGGTGACGCCCGGCGTAGAGGCGGATGACGTGATCGGTACGCTGGCGCTGGAGGCCGAAAAGGCCGGCCACGCGGTGCTGATCAGCACCGGCGACAAAGACATGGCGCAGCTGGTGACGCCGAACGTCACCCTGATCAACACCATGAACAACACGATCCTCGGCCCGCAGGAAGTGTGCGACAAGTACGGCATTCCGCCGGAGCTAATCATCGACTTCCTGGCGCTGATGGGCGATTCATCGGACAATATTCCCGGCGTGCCGGGCGTGGGCGAGAAAACCGCCCAGGCGTTGCTGCAGGGCATCGGCGGGCTGGATGCCTTGTATGGCAATCTGGAGAGCATCGCCACGCTGAGCTTCCGCGGTGCCAAAACCATGGCGGCCAAGCTGGAGCAGAATAAAGAGGTCGCGTATCTCTCCTATAAGCTGGCGACGATCAAAACTGACGTCGAGTTGGATCTGACCTGCGCTGAGCTGACGGTGTCCGAGCCGGATGTCGATACGCTGCAACAGCTGTTCAAACAGTACGAGTTCAAACGCTGGCTGGCGGACGTGGAAGCCGGCGTCTGGTTGGAAAACAAGAAAGGCGCGGGTGCGAAAGCTGCCGGCGCCGCCAAACCGGCCGTAGCCGCGGAAGCGCCGAAGGCACTGGCGGAGGCCAAGCTGTCTCAGGACGGTTATGTCACCATCCTGGACGAAGCGACCTTTACCGACTGGCTGGCGCGGCTGAAGAAGGCCGAGGTGTTTGCCTTCGATACCGAAACCGACGGCCTGGATACCCTGACCGCCAATCTGATCGGCCTGTCCTTTGCGATTGCGCCGGGCGAAGCGGCTTATTTGCCGGTGGCGCACGATTATCTGGATGCGCCGGCGCAGCTGGATCGCGCTTACGTGCTGGAGGCGCTCAAGCCGCTGCTGGAAGACGAGAAAGCGCTGAAGGTCGGGCAAAATCTGAAGTTCGATATGAGCCTGCTGGCGCGTTACGGCATCGAGATGCGCGGCATCGCCTACGACACCATGCTGGAGTCCTATGTGCTGGACAGCGTCGGCGGCCGTCATGATATGGACAGCCTGGCCGATCGTTATCTGGGCCACAAAACCATCACCTTCGAAGAGATCGCCGGCAAGGGCAAGAACCAGCTGACGTTCAATCAGATCGCGCTTGAGCAGGCGGCGCCTTACGCTGCCGAAGACGCCGATGTCACGCTGCAGCTGCACCTGGCGATGTGGCCGCAGCTGAAGCAGAGCGCAGAGCTGCTGACGGTGTTCAACGAGATTGAAATGCCGCTGCTGCCGGTGCTGTCGCATATCGAACGTACCGGGGTGCTGATCGATCCGGCCATTTTATCGGCCCACTCGCAGGAGCTGGCCAAGCGTCTGGCTGAGCTGGAGGCGCAGGCTCACGAGCTGGCGGAAGAGCCGTTCAACCTGGCGTCGACCAAGCAGCTGCAGGCTATCTTGTACGAAAAACAAAAGCTGCCGGTGCTGAAGAAAACCCCGGGCGGGGCGCCATCCACCAACGAAGAGGTGCTGGCCGAGTTGGCGCTCGACTACCCGCTGCCGAAAGTGATTCTGGAATACCGCGGTTTGGCGAAGCTGAAGACCACCTATACCGACAAGCTGCCGCTGATGATCAATCCGGTCAGCGGTCGGGTGCATACCTCGTACCACCAGGCGGTGACCGCCACCGGCCGTCTTTCCTCAAGCGATCCGAACCTGCAGAACATCCCGGTGCGCAACGAAGAAGGGCGTCGTATTCGCCAGGCCTTTATCGCGCCGGAAGGTTACCGCATCGTCGCGGCCGACTACTCGCAGATCGAGCTGCGCATCATGGCGCATCTGTCACAGGATGAGGGGTTGCTGAAAGCCTTCGCCGAAGGGAAAGACATCCACCGCGCCACGGCGTCGGAAGTCTTCGGCGTGCCGCTGGATAAAGTGACCGGTGAGCAGCGCCGCAGCGCCAAGGCGATTAACTTCGGTCTGATTTACGGCATGAGCGCCTTCGGCCTGGCGCGTCAGCTGGGGATCCCGCGTGGGGAAGCCCAGCGCTATATGGATCTGTACTTCGAGCGTTACCCGGGCGTGCTGGACTACATGGAGCGCACCCGCCAGCAGGCTTCCGAACAGGGCTATGTCAGCACGCTGGATGGGCGCCGCCTGTATCTGCCGGACGTCCGCTCCAGCAATGCCATGCGCCGCAAGGCGGCCGAGCGTGCCGCCATCAACGCCCCGATGCAGGGCACGGCGGCCGACATTATCAAACGTGCGATGATCGAGGTCGACGCCTGGCTGCAAGGGCAGGAGAAGCCGCTGGTGCGCGCGATCATGCAGGTGCACGATGAATTGGTGTTTGAGGTGCACGAGTCGGTGATCGAAGAAGCCAGCCAACGTATCCGCCAATTGATGGAGGGCAGCATGACGCTGGCGGTGCCGTTGAAGGTCGACGTGGGCGTCGGCATGAACTGGGATGAGGCGCACTGATCGCCAGTTTATCGCCGGATGTGCTAACTGGCGAGAACCTAAGCATTTTTCGTAATTAAGCTACAAGATGCGGCGATAGTTTCTCCAACTTCGCCGTTCTTGCGCCGCAAATTGTGTAAGTAAACTACAAAAAATTCTTTTGCCCTGCGAAAAAATGATGTAGAGTTACAGGCGTAGGGTACAGAGGTAAGATGTTCTATCTTTCAGACCTTTTACTTCACGTAATCGGATTTGGCTGAATATTTAGCCGCCCCAGTCAGTATTGACTGGGGCGTTTTTTATTGTAAAAACAGCAGCAAACCATACGTTTTTCCTATCTCTTCGCACCGTTTTTCGTGCCCGCTCCCGCTCCCGCTCCCTCAACGCCGTGATTTGGTGAGATCAGCCTGCCCTGGCGATAAGTTTTTATGATGGCTTTATTTCAGAACTGTAATTAGATAACAAAAAATCCCGCCTGTGGCTGAACTGCGGGCATAAAAAAGCCGATGCGGTGAGGCATCGGCTCTGGCGTTCAGCCTGGGCTTATTCGCCGGCTTCGTCTTCCGGCAGCACTTCCGGCGGGATCTCGTTAAACCAGGTATCCAGCTTCTGGCGCAGCTTGTCGACACCGATCTTCTTCAGCGACGAGAAGGCTTCAACCTGGATATCCCCCATAAACGGCAGCACCGCTTCACGCACCATATTGAGCTGCGCCTTGCGTGCGCCGGAGGCCAGTTTGTCGGCCTTGGTCAGCAGCACCAGCACCGGGGTGCCGACGTCGACCGCCCACTGGATCATCTGCTGGTCGAGATCTTTCAGCGGATGGCGGATATCCATCAGCACCACCAGGCCCTTCAGGCTGTTACGCATCTGCAGGTATTCGCCCAGCGCGCGCTGCCATTTGCGCTTCATTTCTTCCGGCACTTCGGCGTAGCCGTAACCCGGCAGGTCGACCAGGCGGATGCCGTCTTCCACTTCGAACAGGTTGATCAGCTGGGTGCGCCCCGGCGTCTTACTGGTGCGCGCCAGGCTTTTTTGGTTGGTCAGGGTATTCAGCGCGCTGGATTTCCCGGCGTTGGAACGGCCGGCAAAGGCGACTTCAATTCCTGCATCCCCCGGCAGATGGCGAATATCGGGTGCGCTGGTGACGAAATGGGTCACATGATAGTTGTAGTTCTTGCTGGTCAAAATTTTTCGTCTCCGTGAGGATGGCTAACTGGTTGGCGATTATAACTGCATCAGCGGTAAAAATGGCGTGTTTCTCGGTTTTTAAGCGGCGGGACGCGATAAAACGACAGTTATGCCGCGCGTAGGTTGTGAGACATTTGCCATTCGAATCGCGGGTAATGTCGCTTTATTCGAAAGTGATATTTCTGTTTTTATTTTAAAAACAACATGTTGTTTTTTCGTTGTAGGGAAATGTCATTCAAATCGGCGTCAGGTGCCTTGAGCCTTCGCTACAATAACGTAAAGTAGTCGTTAACGCAGGGTTGCGCAGGATTAGGGAACATCCGGGAAGGATGACAAATCTCAGGGAACGCACAGGGCGTGCAATGAGTGCCAGGATGAACGCAAAAGGAAGTGACCCTTTCGCACCGGAATAGGCGGCAGGCACATCGGATGGTGAAGTATCGGCAATTTGGATGCCCGCAGGAAGCGCGCTCGGGAAGAGCGGATGCGAATGGATTGCGCCATGGACGATTTTTCTTTCAGGATGAAGGACGTAGTGGCAAGGAATGCGGTTATAGCAGAGGGAAAAACCGGGATGTTGCATGTACGCAAGGAGCGCGTAACAGGAATACCCTTCGCGAGAAGGTGCGAAATAGGCGGCAGGTTTAACCTGCCGCCTTTTTTCTTTGTCCGCTTTCTGCTAGATTCCGCCGCAATTCTATACTGAATCTACATACCTAAGAGCACACGCTATGAACCAGCCATCAAAAGCACCTCGCGGCAGCGCGGCGAAGTCAAAAACGAAAAAGAAAAGCCGTATGGAGCTCGATCAGGAAGCGCGCGAACGCAAACGCCTGAAAAAGCGCCGTGGCCTTGCTTCCGGTTCGCGCACCCAGGTCGAGTCCGGCAGCCAGAAAAACAAATCGGCGGCGGCAGCCAAAGATCCGCGTATTGGCAGTAAAGTGCCGGTTGCGCTGGTGGTCGACGAGACCAAAGTGAAGGCCAAACCGCAGCCGAAACCAAAGGCCGAAGCGAAACCGCGCCTGTCGCCGGAAGAAGAGCTGGCGAAGCTGGAAAATGACGAGCGCCTGAACGCGCTGCTGGATCGCATCGACGACGGTGAAACGCTGAACGCGGAAGATCAAGCGTATGTCGACAAGACGCTGGATCGCATCGATGTGCTGATGGACGTGCTGGGCATCGAGCTGGGCGAAGACGACGACGAAGAAGAAGAAAAGCAGGAAGATATTCTGAAGCTGCTGAAAGGCGGCAATCCGAAAGACGCCTTTTAACGCGCTATGTGGCTAATCCCGACAATAGCCCTACTCTTTATGTGTTATCTGCTGTGGTTATTCGGTAAACTATGGCGGCTGTCTAAGCGCAAAGCGCGTTTTCGCAGCGCTTCCGTGGCCAGACAGCGCAGACAACCGCCCCTCTCCCGGCCCGGTAGAAAAAGATATCGGAAGGAGTGAGCATGTCAGAGCAGACGATTGTCTGGGATTTGGCCCTGATCCAAAAATATAACTACTCAGGGCCGCGTTATACCTCATACCCCACGGCGCTGGAGTTTAACCAGCGCTACGACGAAGCGGCGTTTCAACGCGCCGCTGCGCGCTACCCTGAGCGGCCGCTGTCGCTGTACGTGCATATCCCTTTCTGCCATAAGCTGTGCTACTTCTGCGGCTGCAACAAGCTGGTGACGCGCCAGACGCACAAGGCCGACGAATACCTGAACGTTTTGGCGCAAGAGATCGCCAGCCGTGCGCCGCTGTTCGCCGGCCGTAAGGTCGGCCAGATGCACTGGGGCGGCGGTACGCCGACCTACCTGGATAAAGCGCAAATCAGCCGGCTGGTGGCGTTGCTGCGCGAACACTTTGATTTCCTGCCCGATGCGGAGATGTCGATCGAGGTCGATCCGCGTGAGATAGAGCTGGATGTGCTCGATCATTTACGCGCCGAAGGCTTTAACCGTCTGAGCATGGGGGTGCAGGATTTTAACAAGCAGGTGCAGCAGCTGGTTAACCGCGAGCAGGACGAGGCCTTTATCTTTGCCCTGATAGAGAGGGCCAAAGCGCTGGGCTTCCGCTCGACCAATATCGATCTGATCTACGGCCTGCCGAAACAGACGCCGGAAAGCTTCGCTTTCACGCTGCAGCGGGTGGCTGAGCTGAATCCCGATCGCCTCAGCGTGTTCAACTACGCGCATATGCCGAACTTGTTCGCCGCCCAGCGCAAAATCAAAGACGCCGACCTGCCGGGCGCGCAGCAGAAGCTGGATATCCTGCAGCAGAGCATCGCTTTCCTGACCGGCGCCGGCTATCAGTTCATCGGCATGGATCACTTTGCGCGCCCGGACGACGAGCTGGCGATTGCGCAACGCGAAGGCAAGCTGCATCGAAATTTCCAGGGCTATACCACCCAGGGCGACAGCGATCTGCTGGGGCTGGGCGTGTCGGCCATCAGCATGCTTGGCGACGGCTATGCGCAGAACCAGAAAGAGCTGAAGCGTTACTATGACAGCGTACAGGCGCAGGGTAATGCGCTGTGGCGCGGGCTGGCGCTGACGGACGACGATTGCCTGCGGCGCGATCTGATCAAAACCCTGATCTGCAATTTCCGGTTGGCGTATCCGCCGCTCGAACGGCAATACGGCATCGACTTTACCGCTTACTTCGCCGAAGACCTGCAGCTGCTGGCGCCGTTTGAACGCGATGGGCTGGTGGAGCGGGACGAGCAGGGCATCCGCGTCACGCCGCGCGGGCGCTTGCTGATCCGCAATATCTGCATGTGTTTTGACCGCTATCTGCGGCAACAGGCGCGCAGCCAGCAATTCTCACGGGTGATCTGAGGATGAAAAAACAGCCGCTGATGCGGCTGTTTTTTTAACTGAAGAAGTTAATCAGCGCGGCGCACAACACCGCGGCAACCGCCGCCTGCGGGGTGTGGCTGGCGGCGGAGCCCAGCTCCGCGCCCTGAGAAATGAATACGATGAATGAGTCCAGCATCGTCAACCTCCAGAGTGTGCGACACGATCATACTGCGCCCGCACCGGCTGTAAAGCCTGCGGTTGGCGTTTTTTTGTGCGCCGGACTGCGTTTTTCATCATCCATCCCCGTTCCTATTCCATGCCCAGCTCTTTAAGCTTGCGGGTCAGAGTATTTCGCCCCCAGCCCAGCAGGCGCGCGGCTTCCTGTTTGTGCCCCTGGGTGTGGCGCAGCGCGGTGGTGAGCAGCGTGCGCTCCATTTCCGGCTGTGCTTCCGAAAGCAGGTTTTGATGACCGGAACGCAGCGCGCGATCGGCCCACTGTGCCAGCAGCGTGGCCCAGCTGTCCGGCAGACTGTGGCTGGGGCTCTCCGGCGCGGCGGTTTCGAACAGTTCGCTCGGCAGATCCTGAATCAGCACCTCTTGCCCGGCGGCCATCACCGTCAGCCAGCGGCAGGTGTTCTCCAGCTGGCGCACGTTGCCCGGCCAGGGCAGGCGGGTCAGCGCGGTTTCGGTTTCCGGGTGCAGGTTTTTGGCTTCGACGCCTAACTCTTTGGCGGCGATCTGCAGGAAGTGGCGCGCCAGCCGCGGGATGTCTTCACGGCGCTCGCGCAGCGGCGGCAGGTGTACGCGGATCACGTTCAAGCGGTGGAACAGATCCTCGCGGAACTTGCCTTCCTGCACCCGCAGCTCCAGGTTCTGGTGCGTGGCGGCGATGATGCGTACGTCGACCTTCACCGGCGCATAGCCGCCGACCCGGTAGAACTGGCCGTCCGCCAGCACCCGCAGCAGGCGCGTTTGCACGTCGAGCGGCATATCGCCGATCTCGTCGAGGAACAGCGTGCCGCCGTCGGCCTGTTCAAAGCGCCCCTGACGGATTTGGTTCGCGCCGGTGAAGGCGCCTTTCTCGTGGCCGAACAGCTCGGACTCGATCAGGTCCTTGGGGATGGCGGCCATGTTCAGGGCGATGAACGGCGACTTGGCGCGCGGGCTGTGGCGGTGCAGCGCATGCGCCACCAGCTCCTTGCCGGTGCCGGATTCGCCGTTGATCAACACGCTGATCGACGAACGCGAGAGCCGGCCGATGATGCGAAACACGTCCTGCATCGCCGGCGCTTCGCCGATGATGTCCGCCGCCGGATCGCTGGCCGGCTGGCTGCGCACCGGCTGCTGCTGCTCCTGATAATGGCTGATGGCGCGCTCGACCAGCGCCACCGCTTCGTCGATGTCGAACGGCTTCGGCAGGTAGTCGAAGGCCCCTTGCTGATAGGCGCTGACGGCGGCGTCCAAATCCGAATGCGCGGTCATGATGATCACCGGCAGCATCGGATGGCGCTGTTTGATCTGCTTGAGCAGCGCCAGGCCGTCTATACCCGGCATGCGGATATCGGACAGCAGCACGTCGGGGGTTTGCGTGGCCAAGGCTTCCAGCACGTCATTGCCGCCTTCGAAGGTGGCGCAGCTCAGGCCCGCGCCGGTGAGCGCGCGCTCAAGCACCCAGCGGATGGAGCTATCGTCATCGACGATCCAGATTATCCCTCGTTGCATAGCAAACCTCACTGACGAATGGGCAGGTAGACCGAGAATTCGGTATGACCTGGCCAACTGTTGAATTCAATTTTTCCGCAATGCTGATCGATAAGATTGCGGGCGATGGATAATCCCAGGCCGGTACCGCCTTCACGGCCGCTGACCATCGGGTAAAACAGCGTGTCCTGCAGCTGCGCCGGTACGCCAGGGCCGTCGTCTTCGACGTCGATGCGCGCCGCCAGGCGGTAGCGGGTGCCGTGCAACGTAATCTGAAACGCGGTGCGGGTGCGCAGCGTGATGGTGCCGCCCGCCTCGCCCAGCGCCTGCAGCGCATTGCGGGTGATGTTCAGCAGCACCTGTTCAATCTGATCCGGATCGTGGGCCATTTCCGGCAGGCTGGGATCGTAGTCGCGCACCAGCGTGACGTTATCCGGCATTTCCAGCGACACCAGCTGGCAGACGCGCTCCGCGACCTGATGAATGCTTTGGGTAATGTGCTGGCCGGGCCGCTGAGGCCCGAGCAGGCGATCCACCAGATTGCGCAGCCGATCGGCCTGCTCAATGATCACCTTGGTATATTCGGTCAGCGCCGGATCGGGCAGCGCCTTGGCCAACAGCTGCGCTGCGCCGCGCAGGCCGCCCAATGGATTTTTAATCTCGTGCGCCAAACCGCGCACCAGATCGCGGGCCGCCACCTGTTGGGCATGCTGCAGCTGTTCCTGACTCAGGCGGCGCTGATTGTCCATCGGCGCCAGCTCGACCAGGATATAGCCTTCCGGCAGCGCCTGAGCGGTCAGGGAAAGGATGTGCGCACGGCCGTCGACCACCAGGGTCACTTCGTTGTCGGTGAAGCCCTGACCGGCGCGCAGGCTTTCGCGCATCAAAGAGACGTTCAGCGAAAAATAACCGAGCAAATCGGGCAGCGGCGTGCCGAACAGCTTGCGGGAGCTTTGCGCCAGCAGCTGCTGTGCCGCCGGGTTGGCGTAGTGAACCGCCAGTGAGTCATCCAACAGCAGGATGCTGTTGATGAGTGAATTGAGGATCTGCCCAGCATCGGGCAGCTTGCCAGTTGCCATACAGCAGACTCCTGCACCTTTTTAGTGCATCTATCCTACTCCATCCGGGATCGGCGCGGTATGGAATAGTTTTGCAGAAAATACGGTGGAGAAAAAAACCCATCCGAAGATGGGCTGAAAGTTTCCACGGCAACAAAAAAGCGATAACAAAAATGTGGGCGCCGTCCGCCTGTGCAGACGGCGCGGGTAGGGCTTAGACGCTGTAGTACAGTTCGAACTCAACCGGGTGTGGCGTCATGCGAACGCGGTCCATCTCTTCTTTGCGCAGTTCGATGTAGGCATCGATCGCATCGTCGGTGAACACGCCGCCGCGGGTCAGGAACTCGCGGTCTTCGTTCAGTGCGGCCATCGCCTCGTCCAGCGAACCGGCCACTTTTGGGATCTCGGCTTCTTCTTCCGGCGGCAGGTCGTACAGGTTTTTGTCCATGGCGTCGCCAGGGTGGATCTTGTTGATGATGCCGTCCAGGCCGGCCATCAGCAGCGCGGCGAAGCACAGGTATGGGTTAGCCGCCGGATCCGGGAAGCGGGCTTCGATGCGGCGCGCTTTCGGGCTGGCGACCACCGGGATACGGATGGACGCGGAACGGTTACGGGCGGAGTAAGCCAGCATCACCGGCGCTTCGTAGCCCGGCACCAGACGTTTGTACGAGTTGGTGGTCGGGTTGGCCAACGCGTTGATCGCCTTGGCATGCTTGATGATGCCGCCAATGTAGAACAGCGCGGTTTCAGACAGGCCGCCGTATTTGTCGCCGGCGAACAGGTTGGTGCCGTTCTTGGACAGCGACATGTGGCAGTGCATGCCGGAACCGTTGTCGCCGAACATTGGCTTCGGCATGAAGGTCGCGGTTTTACCGAAGGCGTGCGCCACGTTGTGCACCACGTATTTGTAGATTTGAATTTCGTCGGCTTTCTTGGTCATGGTGTTGAAGCGGGTTGCCACTTCGTTCTGACCGGCGGTTGCCACTTCGTGGTGGTGCGCTTCAACCACCAGGCCCATCTCTTCCATGGTCAGACACATGGTGGAACGCAGATCCTGCGAAGAGTCGACCGGTGGAACCGGGAAGTAACCGCCTTTCACCGCCGGACGGTGGCCTTTGTTGCCGCCGTCGTATTTTGTGCCGGAGTTCCAGGCGCCTTCGATGTCGTCGATGGCCACGTGGGACCCGCGGATGCTGCTGCCGAAGCGGATGTCGTCGAACAGGAAGAACTCAGGCTCTGGCCCGAACAGCACGGTATCCGCGATGCCGGAGGAGCGCAGGAAGTCTTCGGCGCGTTTGGAGATGGAGCGCGGGTCGCGATCGTAGCCTTGCATGGTGCCCGGCTCGAGAATGTCGCAGCGAATGATCAGCGTAGGTTCTTCGAAGAACGGATCCAGAACCGCCGTGCTGGCGTCCGGCATCAGCACCATGTCAGATTCGTTGATGCCCTTCCAACCACCGATAGAGGAGCCGTCAAACATTTTACCTTCTTCGAAGAAGTCGGCGTTTACCTGGTGAGCCGGGATAGTCACGTGCTGTTCCTTACCCTTGGTGTCAGTGAAACGCAGGTCTACGAATTTCACTTCATGCTCATTCAGCATCGTCAAAACGTGTTCAGCGGACATACTTAACTCTCCCGGTTTATCATTGTCGTCGTCGTGGAACGAATCTGTGGAACTGGCTTTTTTTCGCCTTGAAAAGACTAAAGCGAAAAGCGTGCCAACTTTTAGAAAAGGCTTTTATCGCCTCTCTGCGCGGGTTTTACTCAGCCACAGTATGCACCATCAACGATAAATTGCACTGTTATGGTGCAATAAGGGTGAGCGTGGGCACCGAAATGGTGCAAAAGTGCAACGATTGCGGCTTTTTGCACCGTGAAAGGGATCACAAACTGACCGGTACGCGGTTGTTTATAAGAGATGGTTGTGATCTTGTTTAGTCCCTCGCTTAATACGTGTACAATAGCGCGCTATTTCTAATGCCCGAGGCAAAGCTGTGATCGAAAATTTGCGTAACATCGCCATTATTGCCCACGTTGACCATGGTAAAACCACCCTGGTTGACAAGCTGCTGCAACAATCCGGTACTTTCGGAGAGCGTGCGGAAGCGACCGAACGCGTAATGGACTCCAACGATTTGGAGAAAGAGCGTGGGATTACCATCCTCGCAAAAAACACCGCCATTAATTGGAACGGTTACCGTATCAACATCGTGGATACCCCAGGACACGCCGACTTCGGCGGCGAGGTAGAGCGCGTGATGTCGATGGTTGACTCGGTGCTGCTGGTTGTGGATGCAATGGATGGCCCTATGCCGCAAACCCGCTTCGTGACCAAGAAGGCGTTCGCCAACGGTCTGAAGCCGATCGTGGTCATCAACAAGGTTGACCGTCCTGGCGCGCGCCCTGACTGGGTTGTGGATCAGGTGTTCGACCTGTTCGTGAACCTCGACGCGACCGACGAGCAGCTCGACTTCCCGATCATCTACGCTTCTGCGCTGAACGGCATCGCCGGCGTCGACCACACCGATATGGCGGAAGACATGACCCCGCTGTATCAGGCGATCGTCGACCACGTGTCTGCGCCGCAGGTTGAGCTGGAAGCGCCATTCCAGATGCAGATCTCCCAGTTGGACTACAACAACTACCTGGGCGTTATCGGCATCGGCCGCATCAAGCGCGGTAAAGTGAAGCCGAACCAGCAGGTCACCATCATCGACAGCGAAGGTAAAACTCGCAACGGTAAAGTGGGCAAAGTGCTGGGTCACCTGGGTCTGGAGCGTATCGACAGCACCCTGGCGGAAGCGGGCGACATCATCGCCATCACCGGCCTGGGCGAACTGAACATCTCCGACACCATCTGCGACACCAACGCCGTAGAAGCGCTGCCGGCGCTGTCCGTCGACGAACCGACCGTAACCATGTTCTTCAACGTCAACACCTCGCCGTTCTGCGGTAAAGAAGGCAAGTACGTGACGTCGCGTCAGATCCTTGACCGTCTGAACAAAGAGCTGGTGCACAACGTGGCGCTGCGCGTTGAAGAAACCGACGATGCGGACGCCTTCCGCGTATCCGGTCGTGGCGAACTGCACCTGTCGGTGCTGATCGAGAACATGCGTCGTGAAGGTTTCGAGCTGGCGGTTTCCCGTCCGAAAGTTATCTTCCGCGAAATCGATGGCCGCAAGCAGGAGCCATTCGAGAACGTAACGCTGGATATCGAAGAGCAGCATCAGGGCTCCGTGATGCAGGCGATGGGTGAGCGTAAAGCCGACCTGAAAAACATGGATCCGGACGGTAAGGGCCGCGTGCGTCTCGACTACGTGATCCCAAGCCGCGGTCTGATCGGCTTCCGTAACGAATTCATGACCATGACTTCGGGTACCGGCCTGCTGTACTCCACCTTCAGCCACTACGACGACGTGCGTCCGGGCGAAGTGGGCCAGCGTCAGAACGGCGTGCTGATCTCCAACGGCCAGGGCAAAGCGGTAGCGTTCGCGCTGTTCGGCCTGCAGGATCGCGGCAAGCTGTTCCTGGGCCACGGTGCAGAAGTGTATGAAGGCCAGATCATCGGTATTCACTCACGCTCTAACGACCTGACCGTAAACTGCCTGACCGGTAAGAAGCTGACCAACATGCGTGCTTCCGGTACTGACGAAGCGACTACCCTGGTTCCGGCCATCAAAATGACCCTGGAGCAAGCTCTGGAGTTCATCGATGACGACGAACTGGTAGAAGTGACGCCAACCTCGATCCGTATCCGTAAGCGTCACCTGACGGAAAACGATCGTAAGCGTGCCAGCCGCGGTCCTAAAGACGCTTAATCGCTGATTGAGTGTCTCATGCTTAGGGCGCGGTTCTCGCGCCCTGAGTTTTTTCCTCTGTTGTTCCCCGTTTGTGCGGCGCGCTATGCGCTTTTCCGTTCGCTCCCTGTTCAGCTGTTCCTTTTCCCGCTACAGTGAAATCTCACCGGCCCATCAGGAGAGGACTATGCTGTATATCTTTGATTTAGGTAATGTGATCGTCGATATCGATTTCAAGCGTGTGCTGGGCGTGTGGAGCAATTTGAGCGGCACGCCGTTGGCGGTGCTGTCCGATCGTTTCGCCATGGGTGAGGTGTTCCAGCAACATGAGCGCGGTGAAATCAGCGACGAAGACTTCGCCGGCAAGCTGTGTGATGAAATGGGCATTGCGCTCAGCTTCGAGCAATTCGCCACCGGCTGGCAGGCGGTATTCGTCGCGCTGCGCCCGGAAGTGATCGACATCATGCAGCGTCTGCGCAACGAGGGTCACCGGGTGGTGGTGCTGTCGAACACCAACCGTCTGCACTGCAACTACTGGCCGCAGCACTATCCTGAAGTGGCCGCCGCCGCCGATCATCTCTATCTGTCGCAAGATCTCGGCATGCGCAAGCCGGAGGCTGATATCTATCAACATGTGCTGGCTGCGGAAAACACCGCCGCCGCCGACGCGGTGTTCTTCGACGATCACCCGGCGAACGTCCTCGCCGCGCAGGCGCTGGGGATCAAGACGGTGCACGTCACCGATCGCGACGTGGTGCCGGCCTATTTTGCCCAATGAGCGCAGGGCGCGTTAAGCTTAAGGCGTATCAACGGACATCAAGGAGTGACCATGTCGTTTTTCCGCCGCAAGAAGCTGCCCTCTGCGATTAAGCCCGGCGTCACCTTCGGACGGTTGCTGTACCAGCGTATCGATCACGATGGCCTGACGATGTTGGCGGGCCATCTCGCCTATGTTTCCCTGCTGTCGCTGGTGCCGCTGGTCACCGTGGTGTTCGCGCTGTTCGCCGCTTTCCCGATGTTTTCCGACATCAGCGAACAGCTGAAGAGCTTCATCTTTTCCAATTTCGTGCCGGCCGCCGGCAACGTCATACAGAACTACCTGGAACAGTTCGTCGCCAACTCCAACAAGATGACCGCCGTCGGCACCTGCGGGCTGATCGTCACCGCGCTGTTGCTGATCTCCTCGGTGGACAGCGTGCTGAACACCATCTGGCGCAGCAAGAACAAACGGCCGATCGTCTTCTCCTTCGCCGTGTACTGGATGGTGCTGACGCTGGGGCCGCTGCTGGTGGGCGCCAGCATGGCCATCAGTTCGTACCTGCTGTCGCTCAACTGGCTGGCGCAGACCGGCGTCAACGGCCTGGTGGATCAGGTGCTGCGCATCTTTCCGCTGATTTTGTCGTGCACCTCCTTCTGGCTGCTGTATTGCATCGTGCCGACGGTGCGCGTGCCGCCCAAAGACGCGCTGATTGGCGCGGTGGTGGCCGGATTGCTGTTCGAACTGGGCAAGAAGGGATTCGCGCTGTACGTCACCATGTTCCCCTCCTATCAGCTGATTTACGGCGTGCTGGCGGTGATCCCGATTTTATTCCTGTGGGTCTACTGGAGCTGGTGTATCGTGTTACTCGGCGCGGAAATCACCGTGACCATCGGCGAATACCGCGACTACCGCCGGCAGAAGGCGGAGCAACAGGAACAAAAACCAGAAGGGCAGCAGGAATGATTGCGTTGATTCAACGGGTGTTAAACGCCAGCGTCACGGTGGGTGGCGAGACGGTAGGCAAGATTGGCCCCGGTTTGTTAGTGTTATTGGGCGTAGAGCAGGGCGATAACGAGCAAAAAGCGCAGCGCCTGTGCGAACGCGTGTTGGGATACCGCATTTTCGGCGACGAGAACGACAAGATGAATCTCAACGTCCAGCAGGCCGGGGGCAGCGTGCTGGTCGTTTCGCAGTTCACCCTGGCGGCGGACACCCAAAAGGGCATGCGGCCCAGCTTCTCGCGCGGCGCTGCGCCGCAGGAAGCCGATCGGTTGTATCAATATTTTGTTGGCCAGTGCCGCGAACGCGGCGTAGAGACCCAGACCGGCGAGTTCGCCGCCGACATGCAGGTGGCGCTGGTCAACGATGGTCCTGTGACATTCTGGCTACAGGTCTAAGCATTCGGAGAACAGGCGTCTATGTATCACCTACGAGTACCCGTAACAGAACAAGAACTGAAGGAGTATTACCAGTTTCGCTGGGAAATGCTGCGCAAGCCGCTGCACCAGCCGGTGGGTTCGGAAAAGGATGCCTATGACGCCATGGCCCATCACCAAATGGTGGTGGACGAGGCCGGTAAAATCGTCGCCATCGGGCGGCTGTACATCAATGCCGACAACGAGGCGGCGATCCGGTTTCTGGCGGTAGATCCGACGCTGCAGGATAAAGGGCTGGGGACGCTGGTGGCGATAACGCTGGAGTCCGTCGCGCGGCAGGAAGGCGTGAAGCGGGTGGTGTGCAGCGCCCGTGAGGACGCGGTGGATTTCTTCGCCAAGCTGGGCTTCGTCAATCAGGGCGAGATCACCGCGCCGCAGACCACCCCGATCCGTCACTTCTTGATGATCAAACCGGTGGCGACGCTGGACGATATCCTGCATCGCCCCGACTGGTGCGGCCAATTGCAGCAGGCCTGGTATGAACACATCCCGCTGAGCGAAAAGATGGGCGTGCGCATCAGCCAATACACCGGCCAGCGCTTCGTCACCACCATGCCGGAGATCGGCAACCAAAATCCGCACCATACGCTGTTTGCCGGCAGCCTGTTCTCACTGGCGACGCTGACCGCCTGGGGGCTGATTTGGCTGCTGCTGCGCGAGCGCCATCTCGGCGGCACCATCATTCTGGCGGACGCGCACATTCGCTACAGCAAACCGATCACCGGCAGGCCGCGGGCGGTGGCGGATCTCGGCTCTCTGAGCGGCGATTTGGCACGTCTGGCGCGCGGCCGCCGCGCGCGCGTACACGCCGAAGTGCATCTGTTCGGCGACGAAGACAAGGGCGCGGTGTTCGAAGGCACCTACATGGTGTTGCCGGCCGAGCCGGATGTGCCGCTGGATCAGGGCGGCTCTGAAGCGCTGGAGGAGTAAGGTGGCGGCCCTGCCCTGGGGGCGGGCCGCGCAGTGCATTACGGCAGTTGTTGGTTCACCGCTTGGCCGTCGCCGGCGGTGGCCTGCAGATTGCCCTTCAACGAGGCTTTGAACGGCCCGTCGCTGTTCAGCAGCCCTTTCAACTGCAGTTCAAGGTTGCCGTCGCCCGTCAGCGGCACCGGCTGCCATCCCCATTGCTGCAGGGTGTTGATCGGTACCGAGCGGCCGTGCAGCGTCAGCTGGAACGGCTTGCCCGGCAGCTGATCGACGGTCGCTTTGGCCTCAAGCAACCCATTAGGCATAAAGGCGCTGAGCTCGGTGACATTGATCTGATTGGCGTCGGCATTCAGCGCCAGCGAAGGGCGCCGCACGTCTATCTTGTTAAAGGTCGCTTCGCTGCCGTTCAGGTTCAGCGAGCCGGACCAGATGCCCCATTGGCGATCGCGCGCCAGCAGCAGATTGCTGCCGTAGCCGTCCAGCGCGGTGATCTGGAATGGGAACGCCGGGTTGATATCGATGATCAGATTGCGGTTGGTGGTCAGTTTGGTGACATACACCTCCGCCAGCCAGTCCGGCAGCGGTTTTAGCCACAGTTCACGCCAGTCGATCGGCAGGGTGTACTCCAGTGCCGCTATGGCCACTTCATCCAGCTGCAGGCGTTTGCCGGCGCGCAGCCAGTTGCCGGAGGTGCGTAGCAGCCCGCCTTCCCAGCGGGTGGTGAATTGCTGAATGGCGATGCCGGCGGAAGAGAGCCGCAGGGTGGCGATCGGGTCGATCAGGTGGAAACTGCCGTTGATCACGTCGCCGGCGTTGACGTTGAGCGAGCCGTCTTCGCTGCGCCAGTCGCCTTTTTCGACGCTGACGTTTTGCAGCGACAAATCGAGATCGTTAAACGCCCACGCCTTGCCTTCCAGGCGCGCGTCGATCAGATCGAAACGCTTGAGGGTGACCGGCGGCAGGGTGGTAAAGCGCCGCATGAATTCCGCCAGCGTCAACGGGGTTTGCAGGCGCACGCCGCTCAGCCGCAGGCGATCCACCTGCCAACTGCCGTCGGCGGCGCGGCTGGCCACGCCGGTCAGGTCGCCCTGCGCCAGATTGGCGCCGAAGTTGTTCAACAGCAGCTGGCCCTGTTTTTGCTCCCCCTGTACCAACACCTTCGAGGTGGGAATGCCGTTCAACGTCATCGAACCGGCGCTGAACTGGAACTGGTTATTGTCCCCCAGCAGATGGCCGGCCAGCGGGCGCCACGGCGTGATGCCGGCAGTGACCTGCTGCGCGTTGAGCTGCCACTCGCTATCGTTGGACTGCAACGCCATGTTGCTCAGCTGCAGCACGTCGGCCTGTACAGGCAGCGCCGCCGCCTGCGGCTGCACGTTCAACGTGCCGTCGCGCAGCGTGACGCTGTGGAAATAGCGCGGTTCGGTGATTTGGCGCAGGCTGAGGCCGAGATCGACGCGTTTGGCGACCAGCGCCTGCGGCTGGCCGTTGCGCGCCAGCTGCACGTCTTCCAGAGCGATCTGGTCCGGCTGGCTCCACGAATGGGTGATTTTTCCTATCGACAGGCGGTATTCACTGTTGTCGCTGATCCAGGCGCTCAGGCGGCCTGCCGCCCAGCGAGTTTGCCCCACCAGGTACAGCACCGCTACCGCCAACACGATCAGCAGCAGCAACGTCAGCAACAGCTTTCCGATAAATTTCATCGTCTACATCCGCATCGGTCAAAAAAGATACCCTGTTTATGCCGCAATTGGCCGGGCATCTCAAGGGCAATGGTCTGATAGACAATAAAAAACGGCCGCAAGCGGCCGTTTGAACGTCAATGGACGGGTTACTTTTTCTCGTATTCCTGCGGGAACACCAGGTTCAGCACGATGGCGGTAATACCGCCGGCGGCGATGCCGGAAGAGAGCAGGGTTTTCAGCCAGTCCGGCGCGAACTGCAGGATCAGCGGCTGCTGGGAGACGCCCATGCCGACGGCCAGCGATAGCGCCATGATCATGATGGCGCGGCGGTTCAGACGCTCGCGCGACACGATGCGCACGCCGGAGGCGGCGATGGTGCCGAACATCACGATGGTCGCGCCGCCCAGGACCGGCTCGGGAATGTGCTGTACGAAGCCGGCCACCGCCGGGAACAGCCCCAGCGCGATCAGCATCAGCGCCACCACGAAGCCGACGTAGCGGCTGGCGACGCCGGTCAGCTGGATCACCCCGTTGTTCTGGCCGAAGCAGGAGTTGGGGAAGGTGTTGAACACCGCCGACAGCATCGAGTTCAGGCCGTTGGCCAGCACGCCGCCCTTCAGGCGCTTCATATACAGCGGCCCGCTGACCGGCTGTTCGGAGACGTCGGAGGTGGCGGTGATGTCACCGATGGTTTCCAGCGAGGTGACCATAAAGATCAGCATCAGCGGCAGCAGCAGGTTCCAGTCGAAGCCCAGGCCGTAATAGAGCGGCGTGGGGATGGTGATTGCCGCCGTGGGGGCCGCCGGTGCGTCGGCGGGCAGCATGTCCATCGCCCAGGCCAACAGATAGCCGACTGCCATGGCGATCACCAGCGAAGCCACGCGCAGGTAAGGGTTGCGCTGGCGGTTCAGCAGGATGATCACGGCCAGCACCGCGCCGGCCAGCAGCAGATTTTTCGGCGAGCCGAAGCTGTGATCGTTCATCGCGGCGTAGCCGCCGCCGATCGAGGTCAGGCCGACCTGAATCAGCGACAGGCCGATGATCATCACCACGATGCCGGAAACCAGTGGGGTGATGATGCGGCGCGCCAGATGCAGCACGCGCGACAGCAAAATTTCGGTGCAGGAAGCGACCATCAGGGTGCCGAACAGCGCGGCCATCATGGTCGGCACGTCGGCGCCGCCGTTTTTCAGCGCCAGACCGCCCATGATCAGCGGCGAAACGAAATTGAAGCTGGTGCCCTGAATCGACAGCAGCCCGGAACCCACCGGCCCCCAGGTTTTGATTTGCAGAATGGAAGCCAGACCGGAGGCGAACAGCGACATGCTGATGATGTGCTGGGTATCCTGTGCCGGCAGGCCCAGCGCCTGGCAGATCAGCAGGGCCGGAGTGATCACCGCGACGAACATCGCCAGCAGATGCTGGCCGGCGGCAAACAGCGTTTGCGGCAGCGGCGGGCGATCTTCCAGGCGATAAATCAGTTCACTGGCGCGGGGTTCTGAGGCGGCTTGGCGCGCGGCATCAAGCTCGGAGGATGACATGCTCATGGTGTGGCGTTTCCAGATACGGCAAAGCAGGCATTTTAATGCTCCGCCCCGCAAAAGCAAACGGTTGCGCGTAAATATTATGTTGCCGACTTTCTCGCTTATGTCGCATTTTCATTCATTTTTTCTTGTCATCTCAGCGTTTTTTACTTTTAATCCTGCACTCATCAAGTTTAAAAACTAAGTGGTTTTCTATAACTTATTATTTTTATTTGGATCTTTTCCCTTACATGGAGTACCTGGATGTTTCATCTTGATACTTATGGCACGTTAGTCGCGGCGACGCTGGTTTTGCTCCTCGGAGGCAAGTGCGTCAGAACCATTCCTCTGCTGCGAAAATATACCATTCCTGCTCCCGTCGCCGGCGGTTTGCTGGTGGCCCTCCTGCTGTTAGCCCTGAAAAAGCTCGTCAACTGGGAAATCAGTTTTGACATGTCGCTGAAGGACCCGCTGATGCTGGCCTTCTTCGCCACCATCGGCCTGAACGCCAACCTGGCGCGTTTGCGCGCCGGCGGTAAAGTGCTGGTGGTGTTCCTGTTTGTGGTGCTGGGGTTGCTTATCGTGCAGAACGCCATCGGCATCGGGATGGCGAAAATGCTGGGGTTGGATCCGCTGATGGGCCTGATCGCCGGGTCGATCACCCTGTCGGGCGGGCATGGTACCGGGGCGGCCTGGAGCAAGCTGTTCATCGAGCGCTACGGTTTTGAAAACGCGACGGAAGTCGCCATGGCCTGCGCCACCTTCGGGCTGGTGCTGGGCGGCCTGATCGGCGGCCCGGTGGCGCGCTATCTGGTCAAGCACTCCTCCACGCCGGAAGGCACCCCGGAAGACAGCGTGCAGCCGAGCGGCTTCGAGAAGCCGGAAAGCGGCCGCCTGATCACCTCGCTGGTAATGATCGAAACCATCGCCATGATCGCCATCTGTCTGAGCCTGGGGCAGCTGATTGCCGGCCTGCTGAGCGGCACGGTGTTTGAACTGCCGAACTTCGTTTGCGTGTTGTTCGTCGGGGTGATCCTCAGCAACACGCTGGCCTTCACCGGTTTCTATACCGTGTTCGAGCGGGCGGTATCGGTGCTGGGCAACGTCAGCCTGTCGCTGTTCCTGGCGATGGCGTTGATGAGCCTGCGCCTGTGGGAACTGGCCTCGCTGGCGCTGCCGATGCTGGCGATCCTGGCGGTGCAGACGCTGGTCATGGCGTTGTACGCTATCTTCGTCACCTATCGGGTGATGGGCAAGAACTACGACGCGGCGGTGCTGGCCGCCGGCCACTGCGGCTTCGGCATGGGCGCCACGCCGACGGCGATCGCCAACATGCAGGCGATCACCGATCGCTTCGGTCCGTCGCACGTGGCGTTTTTGGTGGTGCCGATGGTGGGCGCGTTCTTTATTGATATCGCCAATGCGATCGTCATCAAGCTGTATCTGCTGCTGCCGGTGTTCCCGGCGGTGGGGTGATATCGCGAGTCATCACGAAAAGGGCGCCTGAGGCGCCCTTTTTTATGCGTTGGAGTAGCGCGCCTTCTCCGGCAGCCAGCGTTCAATCAGCGCCTGGGCGTGCTCCGGATAATGCTGATGGAGATGGCGAGCGACGCGCTGCACTTCGGGGATCATCGCCTGATCGCGCAGCAGATCCGCCACCTTGAATTCGGCGCTGCCGGTCTGGCGGGTGCCCAGCAGCTCGCCCGGGCCGCGGATCTCCAGATCGCGCTGCGCGATGACGAAGCCATCGTTGCTGTCGCGCAGCACCTGCAGGCGCGTTTGCGCGGTTTTGCTCAGCGGTGTTTTGTACAGCAGCACGCAGTGTGAGGCCACGGCGCCGCGCCCTACGCGGCCGCGCAGCTGGTGCAGCTGCGCCAGGCCCAACCGTTCCGGGTTTTCGATGATCATCAGACTGGCGTTCGGCACGTCGACGCCGACTTCGATCACCGTAGTGGCGACCAACAGCTGCAGCTCGCCCTGTTTAAACGCCTGCATCACCGCCTGCTTTTCCTGCGCTTTCATGCGGCCGTGCACCAGCGCCACCTTCAGCTCCGGCAGCGCGGTTTTCAATTCTTCCCAGGTGGCTTCCGCCGCCTGCGCTTCCAGCAGTTCGGATTCTTCGATCAGCGTACACACCCAGTAAGCTTGCCGCCCCTCTTCCAGACAGGCGCTCTTCACCCGTTGAATGATGTCGGCGCGGCGGGTATCGGGGATGGCGACGGTGGTCACCGGCGTGCGGCCCGGCGGCAGTTCGTCGATGACCGAGGTATCGAGATCGGCATAGGCGGTCATCGCCAGCGTGCGCGGGATCGGCGTGGCGGTCATGATCAGCTGATGGGCGTGGAAGCCTTGCTCTTCGCCTTTCTCCCACAGCGCCAGCCGTTGATGCACCCCGAAGCGGTGCTGCTCATCGATGATCACCAACGCCAAACCGTTGAACTGCACCTGCTCCTGGAAGATAGCGTGGGTGCCGACCACCATAGACACCTGGCCGCTGGCGATGGCTTCCTGCTGCGCGATGCGCGCCTTGCCTTTCTGTTTGCCGGCCAGCCAGCCGACCTCCAGCCCCAGCGGTTCGAACCACTGGCGGAAATTGTTGGCGTGCTGCTCGGCCAGCAGTTCGGTTGGCGCCATCAGCGCCACCTGCTTGCCGTGCGCGATAGCGCGCAGCGCCGCCAGCGCCGCCACCAGCGTTTTGCCGGAGCCGACGTCGCCCTGCACCAGCCGCATCATCGGGAAGTCTTTTTGCATATCGGCTTCGATGTCGGCCACCACGCGCGTTTGCGCGCCGGTCGGCGAGAACGGCAGCTGGGCGAGAAAACGGTTTTTCAGCCGATCGTCCGGCAGCAGCGGCTGCGCCTGGTAACTCTGGGCACCGGCGCGCACCGCCAGCATGCTCAGATTATGCGCCAGCAGCTCTTCGAGGATCAGGCGTTTTTGCGCCGGGTGTTTGCCCAGCTCCAGATCCGCCAGCTGGATGTCCGGCGGCGGGCGATGCAGGGTGTGCAGCGCCTGCGGCAGGCTCATCAGGCCGCCGCTCAACTCCGGCGGCAGCAGTTCGGCGATGGCGCAGGTATCCAGCAGCTCCAGCGCCTGATCGGTCAGCTTGCGCAGCGTGGCTTGCCGCACCCCTTCGGTGGTGGGGTAGACCGGCGTCAGCGACTCCTGCAGCTCGACTTCGCTGGCTTCGCCCTGAATGCGGTATTCCGGATGGATGATTTCCGCGCCGTGGTTGCCGCGTTTGATCTCGCCGTAGGCGGTCACGCGGCGGCCGGTGGCCAGGCTGTTCTTCATCGCGGCGTTGAAGTTGAAGAACCGCATGGTGAGGATGCCGGTACCGTCGCTGATCTGGCAGGTCAGCATGCGGCGGCGGCCGAAGCTGATGTCGCTGCGCAGCACTTCCCCTTCTACCGTGGCATAGATGCCCGGCAGCAGATCGTTGATCGGGTAGAGACGAGTGCGGTCTTCGTAGCGCAGCGGCAGGTGCAGCAGCAGATCCTGAATGGTCTCGAGGCCAAGCTTGGCCAGTTTGCCCGCCTGGCTGGCGCCAACCCCGGAAAGCGTGGTGAGTGGGACAGCATCCAGCAGGCGGCCTTTCATTTGCGCACCGTCGCCTGCATGGCCGCCCACCATTCGGCGCTGGCGACCACCTGGCCCTGCTCGTCAATCTGCGGGCGTGGCAGCCCTTTGCGCTTGGCCACGTTGGCCAGCACCGGGTAGCCGCCTTCGAACAGCAGACGCTGCTGCTCTTCTTCATCCAGCATGCTGTTGTCGCGGCGATACAGGCCGGCGTTCTGCCGCTGGCGCTGCGCTTCATACAGGATCAGTGCCGAGGCCACGGAGACGTTGAGCGATTGCACCATGCCGATCATCGGAATGACGATGTCCTGATCGGCCAGCGCCAGCGCTTCTTCGGTGATGCCGGTTTTTTCCTGGCCGAGCAGCACGCAGGTGGGCCGGGTGTAATCCACCTCGCGGAAATCGACCGCGCGCGCAGACAGATGGGTGGCCAGAATTTGCATGCCCTGCGCTTTCAGGTGACCGACCGCGTCGCCGATGGAACGATGGGTTTTGACGCTGACCCAGCTGTTGCTGCCGGCGGCGGAGGAAACCAGGGTGCGCATGCGGGTGGTGGGCCACACGGCGTGGACCTGATGCACGCCGACGGCGTCGGCGGTGCGGATAATGGCGGAGACGTTATGCGGTTTGTGCACTTGCTCCAGGCAGACCGTCAAATCCGGCTGCCGGGTCGCGAGCATTTCACAAATCCGCGCATAGCGTTCAGGACTCATAAGCGCTAGTTTCGGTTGCGGTTAACTTTGATCACATCCGGCATGATACGGATTTTACGCATAATGTTTGCCAAATGGATGCGATCGCGGGTGGTCAAGCGGATAAAGGCGCTATAAACCCGACCGTCTTTCTCTTCGGTGTTCAGGCTCTGAATATTGGACTCGGCTGCGTTGATCGCCGCCGTCAGGTTGGCCAGCGCGCCCTGGTGGTTGAACATGTCCACCTTGATCTCGGCGATGAACTCCTGCTCGGTCTCTTTATCCCACTCGACCGCCATGAACTTCTCAGGCTCTTTCTGATAGCCGCGAATATTGCGGCAGGATTCATGGTGGATCACCAGCCCTTTGCCCGGGCTGACGTGAGCGATAATCGGGTCGCCCGGAATCGGACGGCAGCACTTGGCGAAGGTGATCAACACCCCGTCGGCGCCCTTGATGGCCAGGTTACGCACGCCGGAGGAAGCGCCCAGGCTGGACTGATCGCCCTGCAGGTTCTTCGCCACCACCACGCTCATGGCGTTGCCGAGGCCGATTTCCGCCAGCAAATCGTCCAGCGTCGCCAGCTTCATGCGGTCCAGCTCGTGCTGAATGTTTTCCTGCGGGATTTCGGCCAGCTTGCGGCTGCCGCCCAACGCGTGGTTGAGCAGACGGCGGCCGAGGCCGACGGAGTCGTCGCGCTTGAGATTCTTCAGCATCTGGCGAATTTTGGCGCGCGCTTTCGAGCTGACCACGAAATTCAGCCAGGCGGCGTTGGGCCGCGCGCCCGGTGCGGTGATGATCTCGACGGTCTGGCCGCTGGTCAGCGACTGCGACAGCGGATATGGCTGACGATCGACGCGCGCGCCGACGCAGGCATGGCCGATATCGGTATGCACCGCATAGGCGAAGTCGACCGGCGTGGCACCGGCGGGCAGCTCGACGATGCGGCCTTCCGGGGTGAAAACGTAAATCTCATCCGGGAACAGATCGGATTTGACGCTCTCGATAAATTCAAACGAACTGCCGGCGCTTTGTTGCAGCTCCAGCAGGCTTTGCATCCAGCGCTGGGCGCGGATCTGCGCCGTGGTGCCGGTTTCGCCCTGTTCTCTTTCCTTGTAAGCCCAGTGCGCGGCCACCCCCATCTCAGCCATCTGGTCCATGTCTTCGGTTCGGATCTGTACTTCGACCGGCACGCCGTGCGGGCCGATCAACGAGGTATGCAGCGATTGATAGCCGTTGGCCTTGGGAATGGCGATGTAATCTTTCACTCGCCCCGGGCGCGGTTTGTACAGGCTGTGCACCTGGCCGAGCACGCGGTAGCAGGTATCGACCTCTTTCACGATCACCCGGAACGCGTAGATATCCATGATGGAATGGAAACGCTGTTCTTTGAGGTGCATCTTGAGGTAGATGGAGTAGAGGTGTTTTTCCCGCCCGCTGACGCGACAGGCGATGCCGGCTTCGGTCAGCCGCCCTTCGATCTCGGAGAGGATTTTTTGAATCATCTCTTTGCGGTTGCCGCGCGCGGCTTTCACCACTTCCTTGATCACGCGATAACGGTTCGGGTACAGCGCCTCGAAGCCCAGCTCTTCCAGCTCGGTTTTCAGGTGATGAATACCCAGACGGTGGGCGAGGGGGCTGTAGATTTCCAGGGTTTCACGCGCGATGCGCCGGCGTTTGTCGGGGCGCAGCGAACCGAGAGTGCGCATGTTGTGCGTACGGTCGGCCAGCTTGATCAGCACGACGCGGATATCCTGCACCATCGCCATGATCATCTTGCGGAAGTTTTCCGCCTGCGCTTCTTTCTTGTCCTGGAACTTCAGCTTGTCGAGCTTGGAGACGCCCTCAACCAGTTCGGCGACGCTCTTGCCGAACAGCTGTTCCATATCTTGATAGGTGGCTGGGGTGTCTTCGATGACGTCGTGCAGCAATGCCGCCATCAGCGTCTCGTGATCGAGACGCATTTCCGCCAGGATGCAGGCCACGGCGACCGGGTGAGTAATGTAAGGCTCACCGCTGGAGCGTGTCTGGCCCTCGTGCGCGTCGCGCGCGACGAGGTATGCCTGTTTGAGGCGCTTAATCTGCTCCTCGGGCAGGTAACGTTGAATCAGCAGATTCAGGCTTTCAAACAGGTACAAGGCGGACTCGCAGTCTAATTAACGACGACCTTCAGCAATCGCGGTAACCGCTTGAATCTCTGCGGCTTCCTGCTCTTGCTGTTCCTGGCGCTCACGCACGTCGAGGATCTGGCTGGTGATCAGGCCTTCTTCGATTTCGCGCAGGGCGATAACGGTGTACTTGTCGTTCTCTTCCGGAACCAGTGCATCTTTGCCGCCGGTCTGGATCTGACGCGCCCGACGAGCAGCGACCAACACCAGGTCAAAACGGTTACCAATTTTCTCTACAGCGTCTTGAACAGTTACGCGTGCCATATTTGTGCTACTCCACAGGTGACGAAAAGACTGGGCATGATACTGAAACTGCCTTCAGTCTGCCAATAGTTTGCTGATTAAAGCGTCATGCCGCAGCAACTGGCGGCCCAAACGCAGGCGTTCGGCGCGAATGATGGTCTTCAGATCGGACAGCGCCAGATCGAAATCATCGTTCACGATCAGGTAATCGTACTCCGCGTAATGCGTCATTTCCGCCACGGCCTGAGCCATGCGCTTGGCGATCACCTCTTCGGAATCCTGCCCGCGCCCGCGCAGGCGGCGGCCCAGTTCTTCCTTCGACGGCGGCAGAATGAAGATGCTGCGCGCCTGCGGCATTTTGGCGCGGATTTGCTGCGCGCCCTGCCAGTCGATATCCAGAAACACGTCTACGCCGGTCGCCAACACTTGTTCGATGGCGGCGCGCGAGGTGCCGTAATAGTTGCCGAACACTTCGGCGTGCTCAAGAAATGCGTCCTGCTCGATCATCCGGCGGAATTCGTCTTTCGAGACGAAGAAATAGTGTTCGCCGTGATTTTCACCCGGGCGGCTGTCGCGCGTGGTGTGCGAAACCGAAACCTGCGTGTCGTACAGCGGTTGCGTCTTTAACAAAGCCTGAATCAGACTTGATTTACCTGCGCCACTGGGAGCAGAGACAATATAAAGCGTGCCTTGAGCCATGATGATGTTCGTTGATAACGGTTGATATGCCAATAACAGCGGATGTGTATTTTCTCCGCACAGTATACACGGCTAACGCGCCGGGTGCAGCGTTAGCTCGCATTTTGCCCGCCGCTTTGCGCGGAAAAAGCGGCGAATGAGCGAATTTGCGCGTCGAAGGGCAACATTTCTGCAGTTTTGGCCTCGGCGGCGGCGCGTTGCCGCCCCGAGATCAGTGATCCGGATGCTGGTAGTTGAACACCGGCAGGCCGAGGCGGAAGCGCAGGGCGATCAGGCGAGCGCTCAGGCCCGCGACCAGCGTGAGGATCACCACCAGATTGTGCGGCAGGCTGAGGTGCTGCAGGCCGATATACAGCCAGGCGGCGCTGAAGGAGATGCCGGCATAGATCTCTTTCTGGAAAACCAGCGGGATACGGTTGCAGAACATGTCGCGCAGCACCCCGCCGAAGACGCCGGTGATCACCGCGGCGATGGCGGCGATAATGGCGCTGTGCCCCATATCCAGGGCTACCTGCGCGCCGATGATGGAGAAGACGATCAGGCCGACGGCGTCGAGCACCAGGAACAGGCGGCGCAGATGGCGCATCAGGGGGGCCACCCAGGTGGTGACGATCGCCGCTATCGCGACGATGACGATGTATTCCGGGTGTTTGACCCAGCCCAATGGAAAATGCCCGAGCAGCATATCGCGCACCGACCCGCCGCCGATCGCCGTGACCGAAGCGATGATGATCACGCCGAACATGTCCATTTGGCGGCGGCCGGCCGCCAGCGCGCCGGTCATGGCTTCGGCGGTGATGCCGATGATATAAAGGATGCTCAGTAACATAAGGGATTCACAGCGTACTTGCGTCAGAATGATGGCCGGCAGGGTAATCGCCGCCGATGGCGCGCGCCACTGAGTTTTTTTCACCGATGGCGTTTCGGATTAATTTAGCTAATCCAAAATACGTTTTTATTGCCGATAACCAGCCTTTTTTAACATCTGGCTGTTGATGAAAGCATTAGAAATTTCGCGCTGGTTTCCATCGCTGACTATGCTTTTTTCAGCTAATCCTTCAACCGAGAAACCGAGACTGCAGATGAAAAACTCCCCGAAACTGGCCGCCAGCGCCGTGGTGGCCGCCCTGCTGCTGAGCGGCTGCGTGGCGCCAGGCCATCAGGCTGTGTCACCGGCTCCGGCTTGCCACACCGGCGATCCGATGATGCAAACAACGCTCTACTTCGGCCTGAATCGCCCGGCGGGGCCGGCGATCACCGCCGCCGAGTGGCAAACCTTCGTCGACAGCCAGGTGACGCCGCGTTTTAAAGACGGGCTGACGGTCTTTGATGCCAAAGGGCAGTGGCTGGGCCACGACGGCAAGCTGGCGCGCGAGAACAGCAAGGCGCTGCTGTTGATCCATGCGCCGGGCAAAGAGAGTGAGGCGAATATCGAGGCGCTGCGCAGCGGCTATAAGCAGCAGTTTGCGCAGGATTCGGTGATGCGTGTGGATGCGCCGGTGTGTGTGGCGTTTTAAAGCGAACTCCCGGCCATACGGCCGGGAGTGGGGATTACAGCACCAGGCCGGCGATGGCTGCTGACAGCAGGCTCACCAGCGTCGAGCCATAAACCAGCTTCAGGCCAAAACGGGAAACTACGTTGCCTTGCTGCTCGTTCAGCCCCTTGATGGCGCCGGCGACGATGCCGATGGAGGCGAAGTTGGCGAACGACACCAGGAACACCGACAGAATACCCAGCCCGCGCGGCGACAGCTCCGCCGCGATTTTCTTCAGCTCAATCATCGCCACGAATTCGTTGGCCACCAGCTTGGTCGCCATGATGCTGCCCGCCTTCAGGGCCTCCTCCGCCGGGATGCCGATCAGCCAAGCCAGCGGATAGAACACATAGCCGAGGATCTGCTGGAAGCTGATGCCGAGCACCGCGGAGAACAGCGCATTGACGGCGGAGATCAGCGCGATAAAGCCGATCAGCATCGCCGCGATGATCATCGCAATCTTGAAGCCGGCCAGAATGTACTCGCCCAACATTTCGAAGAAGCTCTGATCTTCATGCAGTTTGTTCAGCTTCAGCTCCGGCTCGTCTTCGACCTGATACGGGTTGATGATCGATAGAATGATGAAGGTGCTGAACATATTAAGGATCAATGCCGCCACCACGTACTGCGCGTCGATCATCGACATGTAGGCGCCGACGATGGAGAGCGATACCGTCGACATGGCGGTCGCGGCCATGGTGTACATGCGGCGCGGCGAGATATCGCCGATGATGCCTTTATAGGCGATGAAGTTCTCCGACTGCCCCAGCACCAGCGTGCTGACGGCGTTGAACGACTCCAGCTTGCCCA
>NZ_KV792405.1:0-86820 GCF_001808215.1 Serratia sp. HMSC15F11 | reverse complement strand
GCGTTGAACGACTCCAGCTTGCCCATGCCGTTGACCTTGGACAGCAAGGTGCCGACCAGGCGGATGATCAGCGGCAGGATGCGGAAATGCTGTAAAATGCCGATCAGGGCGGAAATAAAGATGATAGGGCACAAAACGCCGAGGAAGATGAACGCCAGGCCATCCTTGCTCATGCCGCCGAACACGAACTCCGATCCTTGGGCGGCGTAGGCGAGCAGGGTGTCGAAGAAGCCGGCGACGTGTTTGATCACGCTGAGCCCGCTGGCGGAGTGCAGGAAGAAATAGGCCAGCGCGCCTTCGATCACCAGCAGCTGGATGATATAGCGCAGGCGGATTTTCTTGCGATTATTGCTGACCAGCAGCGCCAGGGCGATGATCACCACCAGAGCCATAATAAATTGCAGAATTTGTGGCATAAACGGTCCGTACGGTTCACGGGCAGAGAAAAAACACATTTAGCCACAGCATCGCCGTCCTTTCATTACCTTGCGTGATAATTAGAACAAAATACTTATGGCATGCGGGATATCTTGCCGAATGTCATCCGCACGCGCTGTCCGGCAGTTTTTCATAAGCTTCCCGGTGAGCCGGTTCCCCAGGGGCCTGCCGGCTCGCAACCTGATGCAATCACTGTCACTCGCGTGCAAACGCCTGGAATCTGGCTCGCAACTGGCGCTTTTTCATGGCGTAAAGCGTGGTTTTCGCGAGGGAGGCAAAGAAAAATGCCTGAACAAGGCGCCACGACCGGCGCATCTTCTCGGATAAGGAGGCGAACAATGAATACCGGCACGTTGCTCAGGGCGCTGGCCAACGGGGTTAATCCCGACACCGGCGAGCTGTTGAGACCGGCTTCGGCGGCCTGCGCGTCGGAGGCTATCCGCCTGCTGTTCGCGTTGGCCAGCGAGTTCGACGGTGAAGCCGAACGGCAGAAAAAAGCCCGGCTGACGTCGGAGGAGAAGTGGCAGAAGAATCTGGCCGAGGGGCGGCCGGCCAATGCCTACTTCCCTTGGCCGGAAGAGGAAAAGCTGCGGCTGCGCGAGAGCCATGCGGCCGGGGCGACGCTGGAAGCGCTGAGCGATGAGTTTGAACGTTCAACCTGGAGCATTGCGGTGCAGCTGCAGAAAATGGGGCTGATGGGCGAAGAGTAGGCGGCCGCTTATCGCTGATCTGCAGCCATAAAAAAGCCCGCTTGGCGCGGGCTTGATGGCGTGCGGGGCAGGATCACTCGATGTTCTGGATCTGCTCGCGCATTTGCTCGATCAGCACTTTCAGCTCGATGGCGGAAGCGGTGACGTCGGCATTGATCGACTTGGAGGCCAGGGTATTCGATTCGCGGTTGAACTCCTGCATCATGAAGTCGAGGCGGCGGCCGACGGCTTCTTTCTTCTTCAGGATGTTGTGCGTCTCTTTCACGTGCGCTTCCAGGCGATCCAGCTCTTCGGCGACGTCGATGCGCTGCGCCATCAGCACCAGCTCCTGCTCCAGGCGGGTGTTTTCCAGCTGTACCTGCGCCTCTTCCAGCTTGCTGACCAGGCGTTCGCGCTGCCATTGCAGGATGTTCGGCATCTGGGCGCGCACTTTGACCACTTCGGCGCTGACGCCGTCGAGGCGTTGTTCGATCAGCGTTTTCAGCGCGGCGCCTTCGCTTTCGCGTGCGACGATGAAGTCATCCAGCGCGCCGTCCAGCGCCTGCATCAGCTCGGCGCTGATGGTGTCCAGATCCTGCTCCTGCGCGGACATCACGCCCGGCCAGCGCAGCACGTCGATCGGGTTGATTTCCCCTTCGTCGCTCTGCATTTTCACCCAGTTGGCGGCTTCAACCAGCTGTTTGGCCAGTTTTTCGTTCAGGATCAGCGAGCTTTGCGCGCTTGGATCCAGTTCGAAACGCAGGTTGCATTCGACTTTGCCGCGCGTCAGGCGGCCACGGATACGTTCACGGATCACCGGCTCCAGGCTGCGGAATTGTTCCGGCAGGCGGATGTAGGTTTCTAAGTAGCGCTGGTTAACGGAACGCAGCTCCCAGGCTGCGCTGCCCCATTCACCCTTGATTTCACGCCGGGCGTAGGCGGTCATGCTGCGGATCATTGATGCGTACCCGTAATAGGAAAAGATGGGGCGATTATAGCGTCGCGGCTGCGGGCAGGATAGGCATTACGTCACGAAGCCCGTATAATGCGCAGCCAATAGTTGATTTGAAGCCGGAGAGAGCCCATGCGTCCTGCAGGCAGAGCACCACAGCAAGTTCGCCCCCTGACACTGACCCGTCACTATACCAAACACGCTGAAGGTTCAGTGCTGGTTGAGTTTGGCGATACCAAAGTCTTGTGCACCGCCACGGTAGAAGAGGGCGTTCCGCGCTTCCTGAAAGGCCAGGGGCAAGGTTGGATCACCGCCGAGTACGGCATGCTGCCGCGCTCCACCCACAGCCGCAATGCCCGTGAAGCCGCCAAAGGCAAGCAGGGTGGCCGCACGCTGGAGATCCAGCGCCTGATCGCGCGCTCGCTGCGCGCCGCAGTGGATCTGAAAAAGCTCGGTGAATTCACCATCACCCTCGACTGCGACGTACTGCAGGCCGACGGCGGTACCCGCACCGCCTCCATCTCCGGCGCCTGCGTGGCGCTGGCCGATGCGCTGAACACGCTGGTGGCCAACGGCAAGCTGAAAGCCAACCCGATGAAGGGCATGGTGGCGGCGGTTTCCGTCGGCATCGTCAATGGCGAAGCGCTGTGCGATCTGGAGTATGTGGAAGATTCCGCGGCGGAAACCGACATGAACGTAGTGATGATGGAAGATGGCCGCATGATTGAAGTGCAGGGCACCGCCGAAGGCGAGCCGTTCAGCCACGATGAGCTGTTGGCGCTATTGGCGCTGGCCCGAGGGGGCATCGAAACCATCTTCCAGGCGCAGAAAGCGGCGCTGGCGGACTGATTTTTTAAGGCGACTGAGAAGTCGCCTTTTTTATGCCCGGCGATCGGGCGGCAGTAATGACAAGACCCAAGCAGATTCAGACGAGGAGAAGCAGTAATGAAAGCCTATCAGCGCCAGTTTATCGAGTTCGCGCTTAACAAGCAGGTATTGAAATTCGGCGAGTTCACCCTGAAGTCCGGCCGCACCAGCCCGTACTTCTTCAATGCCGGCCTGTTTAATACCGGGCGTGATCTTGCGCTGTTGGGGCGCTTCTACGCCGAAGCCCTGATGGACTCCGGCATCGATTTCGACCTGCTGTTTGGCCCGGCCTATAAAGGCATTCCTATTGCCACCACTACGGCGGTGGCGTTGGCGGAACACCATGAGCGCGACGTGCCTTACTGCTTTAACCGCAAGGAAGCCAAGACCCACGGCGAAGGCGGTTCGCTGGTAGGCAGCCCGCTGCAGGGGCGCGTGATGTTGGTAGACGATGTGATCACCGCCGGCACCGCGATCCGCGAGTCGATGGAAATCATCGGCGCCAGCGGCGCTTCGCTGGCGGGCGTGCTGATCTCCCTCGACCGTCAGGAACGCGGCCGCGCGGATATCTCCGCCATTCAGGAAGTGGAACGCGACTATCACTGCAAGGTGATTTCGATCGTGACGCTGAAGGACCTGATCGCCTATCTGGAGGAGAAGCCGGAAATGGCGGACCACCTGGCGGCGGTGCGCGCTTACCGCGAGCAGTACGGGGGGTAAGTAAAAACGCCGGGCATGCCCGGCGTTATCTTTATTGCAGCTGGGCCGCCAACAGCGGCCAGCGGGCGTCGAATTCCTGCGTTGGGCGATAGCGGAATTCCGAACGCACATAGCGCGACAACATGCCTTCGCAGAAGGCCAGCAGCTGGCTCGCCAGCAGCGTTTCATCGACGATAAAGCCTTTGCCTTCGCGCAATTTACGCTCTTTCAACACCTGGCGCAGCTGCGCCTCGATGCGTTCGAACAGCTGGTTGATGCGGCCCTGCAGGCGATCCTGTTCAAACATCAGCGCGTGGCCGGTTATGATGCGCGTCAGCCCCGGGTTGCGTTCCGCAAAGCCCAGAATCAGCAGTAAAATCAGGCGCAGACGATTAAACGTCTCTTTCTCGTCCTGCAAGATCAGGTTGATGCGGGTGATCAGGCTGTCTTCGATAAACTCGATCAGGCTGTCGAACATCCGTGTCTTGCTGGGGAAATGCCGATACAGCGCAGCTTCAGAAACACCCACGTTCGCGGCGAGTTTGGCGGTGGTGATGCGTTGGCTGCCGTCGCTGGACTCCAGCATCTGGGCTAACGCCTGCAAGATTTCCTCGCGCCGATTCCTTTTCGTCTTTTCTTTTTCTGCCATGTCTGATTAGACCCTTGCTAAAACTTAACTGACGGAAACCCGCGCACCGGCCGCTGCAGAGCAGGCTCTGTGCGGCTTATGTGATAGCTTTTTTACGATGCTGGGGTCAGCGGCCTTAACGGCCTTTTTCCGCGCTGCCTGGTGTGCGCTGCAATTGTCGCGGTAAAACCTTTGCCGCAGAGACATCCTTCTCCCCGGAAAGGCAAGGTTCAGGCGACGTTTCCCTGCCGGCCATCGTGCCTTGGGGGGCGCTTAGTGGCGCCCCGAGTGGCCGAAGCCGCCTTCGCCGCGCTCGCTGCTGTCGAATTCTTCCACCAGGTTGAATTCGGCCTGCACTACCGGCACGAAGACCATCTGCGCGATACGTTCGCCCGGCTCGATGGTGAAGTGTTTCTGGCCGCGGTTCCAAACGGACACCATCAGCTGGCCCTGATAATCGGAGTCGATCAGGCCGACCAGGTTGCCCAGCACGACGCCGTGCTTGTGGCCCAGGCCGGAGCGCGGCAGGATCACCGCCGCCAGGCCGGCGTCGGCGATGTGGATCGCGAGGCCGGTAGGCAACAGCGTGGTTTCACCCGGCGCCAGCTCCACCGCGCTGTCCAGGCAGGCGCGCAGGTCGAGACCGGCGGAGCCCGGCGTGGCGTAGGTCGGTAGCGGGAAATCCTGACCGATGCGCGGGTCGAGGATCTTAACGTCGATTTTTTTCATCATAACGGCTGACTATCTCGTCTATTAAACGTTGGCCAAGGAGTGCCTTGTCGCTCAGCGCCAGGCGTTTTTCTCCATTCTGCCAAAAAAGGTGCAGGGCATTGGTGTCGCTGTTGAACCCGTGCTCTGCAAGCGATACATCGTTAGCGCAAATCAAATCCAGCTTCTTACGCGCCAGTTTTTGCCGCGCGTATTCTTCCACATTCTGGGTTTCGGCGGCAAACCCCACGACAAACGGTCGATTTTTGGTCATCGCCGCCACGCCGGCGACGATATCGGGGTTTTTTACCATCTTGAGGACGATTTCATCACCCTGTTTTTTTATTTTTTCATCGGCGATCTGCTCGGGGCGGTAATCGGCCACGGCGGCGCAGGAGATGAAAATCTGCTGCTGCGCGGCGCGCTGTTGCACCGCCTGCTCCATCTCCAGCGCACTGGTGACGTCCACTCGGGTGACCGATGGCGGCGTCGGCAGGCTGACCGGCCCGGCGATCAGCGTCACCTGCGCGCCGCGGGCGGCGGCGGCGCGGGCAATGGCGAAGCCCATTTTGCCGGAGCTGTGATTGCTGATGAAACGTACCGGATCCAGCGCCTCACGCGTCGGGCCGGCGGTGATCATAACCTGCAAATGTTGCAGATCCTGCGGGGCGGAGAAATGCGCGTTCGCCAGGTCGACAATGTCCAGCGGATCCAGCATGCGGCCCGGGCCGACGTCGCCGCAGGCCTGGCTGCCGCTGTCCGGCCCCCAGAGCAGCATGCCGCGCGCCTGCAGCGTTTGCAGGTTGGCCTGCGTGGCGGCGGCGCGATACATCTGCTGGTTCATGGCGGGGGCGGCGGCGATAGGGGCGTCGGTCGCCAGGCAGACGGTGGTCAACAGATCGTTGGCCATGCCGGCGGCGACGCGCGCCAGCAGATCGGCGGTCGCCGGCGCCAGAATCACCAGATCCGCCCACTTGCCGAGCTCGATGTGGCCCATGGCGGCTTCGGCGGCGGGATCCAACAGATCGTCGGACACCGGGTAGCCGGAAACGGCCTGCAGCGTCAGTGGCGTAATGAACGCCTTGGCGGCGTGGGTCATCACCACGCGCACTTCTGCGCCCCTGTCGCGCAGGCGGCGCACCAGCTCTGGGCATTTGTAGGCGGCGATGCCGCCGCTGATGCCAAGCACAATATGTTTGCCGGAAAGTCCCGTCATCATCATTGTCCGATTGAAAGCCGAAAGATGCGCCATTTTAGCATATCCGCCGTTCAGGTGAGCGATTCCGCAATGGCTGCAGGGCGTTACATTGTGCTTTGCGAAACACTTCGCAATGTTATCAAACACCTGTCGAACGCGCCGGGCAGCACATGGCATGCTGTAGCCCTTTCAGGGAGGAATACGATGAGCAACCCGATTGTGGCGTGCTGGCCGGGCGCGCTGGCGCCGCGTGAAAAGCTGTTGATGCAGGGGGCGGCGGCGCTGTCCGACGCAGAACTGTTGGCCATTTTCTTGCGCACCGGGTTGCCCGGCGTGCACGTGATGCAGCTGGCGGAGCAGCTGCTGCGCCGGTTCGGCTCGCTTTATCACCTGATGTCGGCCGATCATCAGGCTTTTTGCAGCCAAAAAGGCCTGGGGGACGCCAGCTATACGCAGCTGCAGGCGATTGCCGAGCTGGCGCTGCGCTTCTTTTCCAGCCATTTGTCGCAGGAAAACGCCATGCTCAATCCGAGCGTCACCCGGCATTATCTGCAAAGCCTGCTGGCGCATCGCGAGCGAGAGGTCTTTTTGGTATTGTTTTTAGACAATCAGCACCGGGTTATTCGCCATCAGGAGATGTTTGCTGGTACCATCAGCAGCGTCGTCGTCTACCCGAGAGAAATTGTGCGCGAAGCGTTGAAGGCTAATGCCGCCGCGCTGATTCTCGCGCATAATCACCCTTCGGGTAAGGCTGAACCCAGTCATGCCGACCGTTTGATAACGGAACAGGTGGTGAAAGCCTGTCAGTTATTGGAGATCCGAGTGCTTGATCATTTGGGGATCGGTCGGGGTGAATGCGTCTCTTTTGCCGAGCGCGGATGGCTTTAAGCGATTTTTTCGCGATCCTTGTGGGATCTTTAGCTGTTCGGGACTTGAGCACTTACGCTTCAGAGCGTATACTACGCCACCTTTGAGAATCTTGGGTTTGGCGCAAGAGCCTATCTCAGCAGGTTTCTGACCTGATGTGTGGTTTCTACCTGATGACGAGAGTCTCCTCAGTATGAAGTTTGCTGAGATGGGCTCTAAAAGCCTGACGAGGCGGCCATACCCTATACGAAGCTCGAGCTGATTTGATTTTTGGAGAATAGACATGTCCCGAGTCTGCCAAGTTACTGGCAAGCGCCCGGTGAGCGGTAACAACCGTTCCCACGCAATGAACGCGACCAAACGCCGTTTTCTGCCTAACCTGCACTCACACCGTTTTTGGGTTGAGGCTGAGAAGCGCTTTGTAACTCTGCGTGTATCTGCTAAAGGTATGCGTGTTATCGATAAGAAGGGTATTGAGACGGTTCTGGCCGATCTGCGTGCCCGTGGTGAGAAGTATTAAGGAACTGAATCATGGCTAAAGGTGTTCGCGAGAAGATCAAGCTGGTTTCTTCTGCTGGTACTGGTCACTTCTATACCACCACGAAGAACAAGCGTACTAAGCCGGAAAAATTGGAACTGAAGAAATTCGATCCAGTTGTCCGTCAGCACGTAGTATACAAAGAAGCTAAAATTAAATAATTTTAGTGGATTAATGAAAAACCCGGCCTTGGCCGGGTTTTTTGTTTTATAAAGGGTAGAAAACGTCGGAGGGGAAGCCAGATGCCTGAATTACCGGAAGTTGAGACGAGCAGACGCGGTATAGAGCCTTATCTTGTCGGCCACAGCATTCAGTATGCGGTGGTGCGCAACGCGCGCCTGCGCTGGCCGGTTTCCGAGCAGATCCTGACGCTGAGCGATCGGCCGGTGCTCAGCGTGCAGCGCCGGGCCAAATACCTGCTGATCGAGCTGGAGAACGGTTGGATTATCGTGCACCTGGGCATGTCGGGCAGCTTGCGCATGCTGCGCGAGGAAAACGAAGATGAAGCCGGCAAACACGACCACGTCGATCTGGTGATCAGCAACGGCATGATCCTGCGCTATACCGATCCGCGCCGTTTCGGCGCCTGGCTGTGGTGCGAAGATTTGGCGACCAGCAGCGTGTTGGCGCACCTGGGGCCGGAACCGCTGAGCGAAGCGTTCAACGGCGACTACCTGTATGAAAAATCACGCAATAAGCGCACGTTGATTAAACCGTGGCTGATGGATAACAAGCTGGTGGTCGGGGTCGGCAATATTTACGCCAGCGAATCGCTGTTCAGCGCCGGGATCTTGCCCGATCGTCCGGCGGGATCGTTGAGCAAAGCCGAAGCGGAACTGCTGGTGAAGACCATCAAGGCGGTGTTGCAGCGCTCTATCGAGCAGGGCGGCACGACATTGCGCGACTTTTTGCAGTCGGACGGCAAACCGGGGTATTTCGCGCAGGAGCTGCAGGTTTACGGGCGGGCGGGAGAACCGTGCCGCGCGTGCGGCACGCCGATCGAATCCGCCAAGCACGGGCAGCGCAGCACCTTCTTTTGCCGCCGCTGCCAGCGCTGAGCATCACTCGGCGGCGAGCTTCGCCATCAGTGCCTGGGTGACCACGTCAGGCAGGAAAGGCGCGATATCGCCGCCGTGGCGGGCGACCTCCTTCACCAGTGAGGAGGAGATGAACGACCACTCTTCGGAAGGCATCAGGAACACGCTTTCCAGCGTCGGCATCAAATGGCGGTTCATGTTCGCCAGCTGCAATTCATATTCAAAGTCAGACACCGCACGCAGGCCGCGCACCAGGATATTGGCATTTTGGTGAGCGGCAAAGTGCGCCATCAGCTCGCTGAAGCCCAGCACTTCCACATTGTCCAGATGCGAGGTGACCTGCGTCGCCAACGCCACGCGCTCATCCAGGCTGAACAGCGGCTTTTTGCTCGGGCTGGCGGCGATGGCCAGAATCACGTGATCGAACATCAGTGACGCGCGCGTCACTAAATCCAGGTGGCCGTTGGTCATGGGATCGAAGGTCCCGGGATAGATGGCTTTGCTGGTCATGATTCACTTCTCTGAGTAGTTGCGGCCCAATGCCCATAATGCGGCATATTTATTGAAGGTATATTGCGCGTTGACCACCGCTAACAGCAACCCCTGTTTGCCATCCAGGAAGCCGGCGCGCAGCAGCCAGGTTTTGACGAAGGCGCCGAGCGTATGGGTCAGGATAGACAGGTAGCCGCAACGCTTGCCGGCCCGGTGGCGCTGCGTGGCCCACTCTTCGGCGTAGCGCAGCTGTTTGCGCTGGAAGGCGAAGAAGTCGCGGCAGGTCAGGTGCAGCATATCGCCGCTGAGGGGGATCACTTTGGCACCGCCGATGTTCAGCGATTCGTGCACCAGATCGTCGTTATAACGATAGCGTTGGTTGGCGTAAAGGCGGTTGACGCGGTCAGGATACCAGCCGCTGTGGCGCATGAAGCGGCCTAGAAACAGGTTGCGCCGCGCACAGCTGTAGACGGCGCCGTCGTCCGGCGCATTCAACACCCGCTCGATGGATTGCCGCAGCTCGGGCGTGACGCGTTCGTCGGCGTCGATCATCAAAACGTAGTCATGGCTGGCATAGCTTTGCGCCAGCTGACGCTGCTTGCCGAACCCCTGCCAGTCGGTGTGCGTGAAGACTTTGGCGCCCAGACCTTCGGCAACGGCGACGCTGTCGTCCTCGCTGCCGGAGTCCAGCACGATGATTTCATCGGCCCATTCGACCGAACGCAGACAGTCCGGCAACAGCCCGGCTTCGTTTTTGGCGATCATCACCACCGACAGGCTTTTGCGGCTGCTCATTCAGTGACTCCGGGGCGGCAGGTGCGGTTCCAGCAGCTGCAGCAGGCGCTGCAACGCTCCCTGATTCTGATACAACACTTCCACCGCATGGCGGCCGTAGTAGCGCCGGTAGTCTTCGTCGGTCAGCAGGGTTTCCACTTCCTTCACCAGCGAATCCACGTCGGTCACGGTGATCAGGCCTTCAGCCTGCGAGAGCTTGGCGCAGATGTCTTTGAAGTTGAAGGTATGCGGGCCCATCAGCACCGGGATGGCGTGCGCGGCGGCTTCCAGCGGGTTGTGCCCGCCGCGTTCTACCAGACTGCCGCCGACAAAGGCCAGATCGGCGATGCCGTACAGCAGCATCAGCTCGCCCATGGTATCGCCGATCACCACCTGGGTGCTGCCGGACGGGATTTCGCCGCTGCTGCGCAGGGTGTAGCTGAAGCCGGCCTTCTGCACCAGCTCTTTGGCGGTCGGGAAGCGTTCCGGGTGACGCGGCACCAGGATCAGCAGCAGGTCGGGGTGTTTTTCCAGCAGTTTGCGATGCGCTTCCAGCAGGATGGTTTCTTCACCGTCATGGGTGCTGGTAGCGATCCACACCGGGCGGCGCGGCGCCCATTGGCGGCGCAGCGTAACGGCGCGGGCGGCCAGTTCCGGGGTGACGGAGATATCGAACTTCAGGCTGCCGGTTACGGCCAGCTGCGAGCGCTTCAGGCCCAGTTCGATAAACCGATCGCCGTCTTCTTGGTTTTGTGCGGCGATCAGCGTAATGCGGCGCAGCATATCGCGCATGAACCCGCCAATTTTCTTATAGCCGGCGGCGGAGCGGGCCGACAGGCGCGCATTGGCGATCACCAGGGGGATCTGCCGCTGATGCAGCGCGTTAATCAGGTTAGGCCACAGCTCGGTTTCCATGATGATCACCAGCTTGGGATTCACCTGGTCGAGGAAGCGGTTCATGGAGCCGGGCAGATCGTAGGGCAGATAGACGTGATGTACGTCTTTGCCGAAAGCGGACTGGACGCGTTCTGAACCTGTTGGGGTCATTGTGGTCACAGTTATCGGCAAAGCGGGGTAACGGTGGCGCAGCGCCCGTACCAACGGGATGGCCGCCAGCGTTTCGCCGACGGAGACGGAATGCAGCATGATGCCGCCTGGCACGACTTTCCCGGCGCAGAAGCCATAGCGTTCCGCCCAGCGTTTACGGTAGGCTGGAGCTTTGCGGCTGCGCAGCAGTAAGCGGAGCCAGATCAGGGGTTGGATGAGGTAGAGTAGTACCTGATATAAACGCAGCAACATTCTATCAATTTCATTTATATGGGTTATTCGGAATAGTACCATAACTGGAAGGGAAAGGCGCTAATTTGGTAACCTTGGGTGTCAGTTTCAGACAACCGGCGAGCGATTTCGCCGACAGGCTCGGAATGAAGAATATTTTAATTATTCGCCGCGACAACATCGGCGATCTTGTTTGCACCACGCCTCTGATTGAAGGGGTGAAAATTGCCTATCCAGACGCAAAAGTTTATCTGCTGATCAATAAAGTCAGCCAGGACGTTGTTAAAAACAACCCTCATCTCGAGAAAGTCTTTGTCTATAAAAAGGCCAAGCACAAGGCGAAAAATGAAACGACGTTGGGCGTTTATTTCGAACGTCTGATGATCTTCCTGAAGCTGCGCAAAATAAAGTTCGATGCGGTCATTCTGGCCAACCCGGTGCCATGTAAATACAGCCTGCGTTTAGCGAAAATGGCCGGCGCCACCCATATCATCGGCGCCGATCTGGGCACGAAAGATATTCATCGCCCGTTCCGCAAGGACGATTTCCGCGGCCTCCATCAGGTCGAACACACCTACAGCTATTTATCGGCGATAACCGACCAATCCATTCCGATCCCGCCGGTGCGGGTGTTTCTGACGCCTGAAGAGCGGCAATTGGCGGCGCAACGGCTACAGGAGCGTCTGCCGCCGGTCGAACGTGTATGCGCCGTGCACATCAGCAGCCGCAGCCCGAAAAGGCGTTGGCCGGTTGAACGCTATGCCGAAATCATCAACCGTCTGGTTGCCGATCCCCACACCGGCGTGCTGATCTTCTGGTCACCGCAGGGCACGCTGGCGCCGGACGACATCGGTGACCAGCAGCGCGCCGAACAGCTGTTGGCGCTGTGCCAAAACGAACGCGTCGCGCTTTATCCGACGGCCTCGGTGCGCGAGCTGTTGGGCGGGTTCGATTTATGCGACCGGGTGCTGTGCAGCGACGGTGGGCAGATGCATCTTGCCGCCGCGCTGAATAAGGACATGGTGGTGTTCTTTGGCGATACCGATAAAGCCTCCTGGCATCCATGGACCGGCCGTCATCATATTTTGCAGAGTGAGTCGGGGCACTGTGAAGATGTTTCTGTCGATGAGGTTTGGCAGAAAATGCAGGCGCTCAGCTAACGAAGAAAATAAGGCAGGTATCCCCTGCCTTATTTATTTCTCTATTATTTTTCTTTCAGCTCAATATATTGACGACAAATAGGCTCGAGTCCATAACTCAGCAATTGCTGTTGATTTATCTGCGGCGGATTGGCGTAAATTTCCGCCATTTTTTCTGCCAGCGACGCTTCGTTTAATTCCGCCAGCGCGTTAGCCATGCCGGCTTTTTCCAGAATTTCCGCAGGGCCGCCCGGGCAGCGAGTGCTGACCACCGGCGTGCCGCACAGCAGCGATTCCACCAGCACGTTACCAAACCCTTCGCTGTCGGAGCTGAGCACCAGCAGCGAGGCATGGCGAATAAACGGGTAGGGATTGGCCTGGAAACCGAGGAATAGCACGCGCTCTGCGATGCCTAAGTCTGTTGCCAGACGTTTGACCTCGGCGACTCTGGCGTCGTCCCCGGTGCCTATCAAGGCCAGCGGTGCCTGAATGCCCGAGTGCGCATAGGCTTTCAGCAGACGGTCATGCCGCTTGGTGGCGTGAAAGCGGCCGACGTGCACCAGATAGTCCTGGCCGGCCAGTTCGCAAGGCGCCGCCGCCTGTTGCTGGATGGCGTCGATGTCGAACGGGTTGTTGATGACCGCCAGCCGGCGTGGGCGAATCGGCAAGTTCTGCTGCAGATCGTCGCCAACCGCTCGTGAAACGGCGACGATATTTCTCCCTTGGTAAACGTTGGCGATTTTGCGCTGCTTCAGCCAGCGATCCAGGCCCTTGCGGTGGCCGAGATAGGAGGTGGAGAGAATGCCGTGAATGCAGAACCACAGGCGATCCGCGGTCAACCGCTTGCTGCGGCTGACGATGCGATCGGTTTTATGCAGATTGGAGAACACCAGATCGAACGCGCCGTGTTGGCGCTCGTGTTCGGCTATTGCCCGATCCAGCGCGGCGGCGCGGCGCGACAGCTCGGTCAGCTTGCGCCAGGGGGCACGGCTGCGATCGGCCACCACCTGATAATCAATGCCTGACGGGATAGGGTAATTGCAGACGTCGCGCAGCGAGATGAGACTGACGTCATGCCCCTGTTGCTGCATGCCCTGGCACAGGGTCAGCACCACTTTTTCCGCGCCGCCTCCCGGCAGGCCGTCGATGATCATCAGAATACGCATAGTTAATCCAGTAACCGGTTATAGAGGGAAATCAGCTGTTCGGACAGATGCGCCGGCGTAGCCGTCATAATGCGCAATCTCGCCGCTTCGCCCATGGATGATCCCAGCGCCTGGCGCGGCAGCGCCCGAATGGCCTCCGTGATGGCCGGTACGTCGAGCGCGTCGGTCACGAAGCCGTTCTGGCCGGGGGTGATAAACTCGGCACCGCCGCAGGTGGTGCTGGTGATAACCGGCAGACCGCACGACATCGCTTCCAGAATCACATTCGGGAACGGATCGTACAGCGTCGGCAGCAGCAGCGCGTCCGCGGCCTGATAGAACGGCAAGGTCTGCTTCTGCACGCCCATAAAGTGAACCCGATCGCTGCAGCCCAGCGACTGTGCCAGCGCCCGGTAGCGTTTTTCGTCCTTGTCTTTGCCGACCACCAGGAGGTGGCTGTCGGTCGCCGCCACGGCGCGGATGGCGGCGGCCAGCCCTTTGCGCTCGAAACCGGAGCCGACGAAGATCAGGCAGTGCGCCCGTTGTGGGATCTGATACTGCTCGCGCAGACGTTGGCGCTGGGCCTCGTCGGCGGGCGGGAACTTTTGATTGTCGATGGCGTTATAGATCACCGTGATTTTGTCGGCGGGCACGCCAAAGTCGGCGATGATTTCCTGCTTGATCATCTCGGCGTTGCAGATGACGGCTTTCAGCTCCGGCGCGGCGTACATGGCGCGTTCGGCGCACATCACATAGCGGTGATAGCGATTGGAGAACAGCCATTTGCGGCGCCATTCCGGCAGCAGGCGCGCGCGTTGCAGCAACCAGCGGCGGTGTACGCCGTCGCCGGCGCGGTAGATATCGCAGCCGGGAATGCGCTCGTGGCTTTGCACCAGATCGAAACGCTCTTTCTCCCACAGCGCCCTGGCTGCCACGGCGAAGCCTCGCTCGCGGCTGATGCGGCCGAGTTTTAACGGGTTGCACAGGTGGATATGCCAGTTGGGATTGGCGTCACCCTGCCATTCGCGGGTGATGACGTTCAGATCGAGATCCTGTTGCTCCAGCGCCTCCAGGGCGCGGGAAACGAAACGTTCGGCCCCGCCGTCCGGGCGGTATTTTTGGCGAACGATCGCCAAACGAAATGCTTTCATGCCAGCGTGCTCCGCGCGGCTGCAATCACCGCGTCTGTAGGAATAAAGTCGAGATACCGTTCGTCGGTGCCGGTATCAATGGCGTCCGGATCGGGCAGTTCGCCGAAGTCGCCGGCCCAGATCACTGCGCCGGTAGCCTGCCATGGCCGCCAGAAAGTCAGCTTGGAAGGGCCGAACAGCGCCACACACGGCGTTTGCAGCGCGGCGGCCATGTGCATCGGCACCGAATCCACGCCGATAAACAGCTTGGCGTGGTCGATCAGGGCGGCCAGCTGGCGCAGCGTCAGCTGGCCGGCCAACGAGATCACGCCCTGCGGCGGGCAGAGCGCCAAAATGCGTTCTACCATGGCTTGTTCTCTGGCGTCGGGGCCGGAGGTGATCACCAGCTGGTGGCCGTCGGCCTGCAAGGCGGTGAGGGTAGCGGCCATTTTCTCTTCGCTCCAGCATTTGAAGAACCAGCGCGAGGTGGGCTGCACCACAATATAACTGCCGGCGACGCCCTGTTTCTGCAACCGTTGCTCACAGGCCTGCCAATCCTGCGGATCGTAACTCATGGTCACATGATCACTGAGCGCGGGCAGGTTCAGCGGCGCCAGCAGCGAGAGGTTTTGTTCGACGGTATGCAGGTGGGCGTGATTGTCGACCGGCACCAGCTGCGTGTGGCAGTGGCGCCACAGGAAGCCGCGGCGTTTGGGGAAATCGAAGCCCAGACGGATGCGCGCGCCGGTCAGGCGCGTGATAATGGCGCTGCGCCACTGATCGGCCAGGTTGACCACCAGATCGTAGCGCTGCGCCTTCAGGCGGCGCAGCAGCGCCAGCTCGTGCCCCAGATGCGCGCGGGTGCCCTGTTTTTTCCATTGGCGGTCGATGGCGAACAGGGTCGACAGTTCCGGATTGCTGGCCAGCATCTCCTGCGTTTCCTGATACAGCAGCACATCGATCTGCGCCTGCGGGTAGTTTTGCCGCAGGCTGCTGATGACCGGCGTGACCAGCAGCATATCGCCGTGATGGCGCAGTTTTATGATCAAAATACGCTGTACGGATGGGGCGGAAGTTGGGGCTGGCGCGTCGTTCATCATGAGTCGCTTTCTGGGAAACCAATCTTTGATTCTAAATGACCCGATCGCATGTGGCTACTGTTGCAAGGTTTTCTTGCCGGGCCGAAAAAAAATCGCCGGGCTGGGGACGAATGCGCTTCAACGTTGTCCAAACCAGGCAGCAAAGTCGTTTGCCCTGGCGAAACGGCCTGCGTAACATAGTGCATTCTGTTGATATCAGGCTCGATATTCATGACTAAACCGGCGTTTCTCATCACCATTGATACCGAAGGCGATAATCTGTGGCAAAACCACGATCGCATCACGACCGAAAACACGCGTTTCTTGCCGCGCTTTCAGGCATTGTGCGAAAAATACGCCTTCAAACCGGTTTATCTCACCAACTATGAAATGGCGATGGATCCGGCTTACGTCGAGTTCGCGCGCGACGTGATCGCCCGCGGCGCGGGAGAAGTGGGCATGCACCTGCACGCCTGGAACAGCCCGCCGCTGACGCCGCTCACCGACGACGACTGGCGCCACAAGCCTTATTTGATCGAGTATCCCACCGATCAGATCCGCGCCAAGGTCGATCACATGACCAAGCTGCTGGAAGATGCCTTTCAGACCAAAATGCTCAGCCATCGCGCCGGCCGCTGGGCGTTCAACGAATATTATGCCTCGCTGCTGCTGGAATACGGCTATCAGGTGGACTGTTCGGTGACGCCGCGGGTCAACTGGCAGTTTTCGCCGGGCAATCCGCAGGGCAACGGCGGCACCGATTACACCCGGTTCCCGTCGCAGGCTTATTTCATCGATCCGCAGAACATTGCCAAACCGGGCGCTTCGCCGCTGTTGGAAGTGCCGATGAGCATTCAGTACAAGCACTCGGCGCTGATGAACGCGTTCAAGCAAGGTTATGACCGGCTGCGCGGCAGGCGGCGTTCGCCGTCCGTCAACTGGCTGCGGCCGAGTGGCGGCAACGTGGCCAAGATGATAAGCGTGGCTGAGGCGTCGCTGGCGCAGGGGCATGACTACGTCGAATTTATGCTGCACTCTTCCGAATTTATGCCGGGCGGCAGCCCGACGTTCAAAACCGAGCAGGATATCGAAGGGCTGTACCGCGATCTGGAGCAGCTGTTTGACTGGCTGCAGCAGCGTACGGTGGGCATGACGCTGGCCGAGTATTATCAACTTAAAGCGAACTAAGCACGCACATGTCGAAGAAATGGAAAATCAAGGTTGCCGACTGGTTCTTGCGGCGCTATACGGCGAAGTACGGCCGTTTTCAGGATAAGGCGACGTTCGACGGCGCCCAGCAGTTTGACAATATCGTTATCTATTCCACCACGGCATTGGGCGACTTCATGTTCAACACGCCGGCATTGAGGGCGATGAGGGAACGCTACCCCAATGCGCACATCACGCTGGTGGTGCACAAGAAAAACCGCGAGCTGGTGGAAAACGGCCGTTATTACGATCGCGTGGTGTATTGGAATAGCAAGATCAAGACGATACGCCCGTTGCTGAAATCGCTGCGCGAACATCAGCCGGATTTGGCGCTGATTCTGCACTCCCACCTGCCTTATGACATCATCAGCGCCGTACTGGCCGGGGCGAAGTACATTATCAGGGATAACTACAGCTCGGGCATTTGCGGGCTGGAGCCTTGGCTGACCAACTATATCTTCCATTATTACGGCCACTTCGTACGCCGCAAACTGGAGCTGATTTCCATTTTAGGCTGCCGCAGCGACGATCCGACGATGGAAATTCCCGTGGATTATCAGCGCGGCGTCAAAAGCAGCGAGCATCCCACCATCGGTTTTCAGCTGGGGGCGTCAACAGAGTCGCGTTGCTGGCCGGTTTCGCACTATGCGCGGCTGGCCGATGAGCTGGTGGCGAAGCATCCAAATGTGCGCATCGTGCTGATTGGCGCACCGTTCGACGACGGCAAGGCCAAACAGTTTATGAGCCTGATCGGCCCGCAAACGCAGGCCTGCGTGGATAACCAGATCGGTAAAACGGGGCTGCAAGGCTTGCTGACGTTGATCGACAGTTTCCATGTTCTGGTCACCGGCGATACCGGGCCGCTGCATCTGGCGGTGGCGTTGAAAGTGAAAACCATCAGCCTGTTCGTGACCGCCGACTCACGCTCCACCGGCCCGATTCAGGATACTGAACTGCACCGCATCATTCAGGTGTCGCGTACCGGCTATACGATGCCGCTGGAGGCAGAAAGCCCGATGGGGGTCATCCAGCCGCAGCGGATTTATGAGGAGCTGGTCGCGCACGTGCCTTTGACGCGCTGAGGGAGCGACGACGCATCGGCCGCCCGGCCGATGCGGTTAGTGCGGCTTGCGCCCGCGCAGCTTCGAAAGAAAGGTATCCACTCGCGCATAGCGCATCTGGCGGACTTTTTTGCCCGGCACGTCGCTGTTGCGGCAGATATCGGCGGCGCGGCGCAGGATGTTCAGCGTTGCCGGCGCGTAATGATAATAGCCGTATACCGCCTTCGACATGCTTTTCACCTCGGAAAAGCAGTTGGCCAGCATCAGGGCTGCCAACCGGCGCAGCGGCTCATCCCCGGGATGCTGCGCCACAAAACGCAGCATCTTCTCCATGGCGAACAGCAGATCTTCAATATCTTTGGGTTTGATATTGCGAGTGATGCCTTGGCTGTTATCCCGATAGAAATAGAGCTCGCAGTCCAGATGGGCGATGCGGCGGGTTTTGAAATACTGAAAAGGCGTGAAAATCACGTCTTCATAGCGTCTGCCGTCTTCGAACGTTTCCCCTTCCAGCAGCGTGCGTTTATACACGCGGCTCCAGAGATGCCACATCGAGCGTGCGAACAGCGGTTGCAGGCAGCCGAGCCCCAACTGTGAAAAGTTGTAGGTTACGGGCTGCGTCGCGCGGTTATCCGGCGTCGGCGGTTGTTCGGTGAACTTCTGATAATTAAAGTCGATCAGGTCATCTTCACCGGCGGTAAGCAGAGGCCGCAGGATTGCCAGATAGTCGTCGCTCAGCAGATCGTCGCCGTCGAGGAAGGTGAGATAGCGGCCGGTGGCCAGCCGTAAGCCGACATTGCGTGCGTGCGCAATGCCGCCGTTAGCCTGTGAAGTAAAGACCACGCGCGGGTGCCGCCGCTGCGCCAGATATTGGCTGACCAGCGCGCCGGAGGCGTCGGTGGAGCCATCATCGATGATCACCACCTCGATATCGTCGCTAATCTGCGCAAATAACGAATCCAGCGCAGCGATAACGAACGCTTCATTATTATAAAACGGCACGATAACGCTGAGCAGCGGCTCCTGATGATTCACGGGGTAGGCTCCTGAACAGGGGGCTGTTTCGGGACGGAAAGAACGGCGGCGATCAACGCCAGGCAGAATATGACGGTGCCTTCCGTGCTGAAGAAGATGACGTCGCTCAGGCCGTAAACGAACAGGCTGGCGCTGACGCTTAGCAGCAGCGCGTTGCGCTGCGGCCGGAAGGAAGAGAAGAACAGGCTGACATAGAGCGCCAGCAGCAGCAGTACGCCCCAGATACCCTTGAGCGAGTAGGTTTCCAGCAGCTCGTTGTGCAGGTGGACGTTGATGTAGGGCATGACGCCAGACAGGCGAGGTTGCTGTGCGACCATCGCACGGATCTCTTCGCCGCGCTGCTCGGCGGATTGGCCCCAAGGGGCTTGTGAACCGGTGTGCCATGCCAGCGTTTGCATCGACAGCCGGGAAATGATCGAGTTTTCAGTCTGTGGCTGATCCATCAGGCGCATGTCGGTCTCAAAGGCCTGAATGCGTTCTTCTATCTGCGGCTTGAACACCAGGCCGCAGGCTACGAGCAGCAGCGGTACCGAGGCTACCAACGCGAGCTTGTGTTTCCTGGAAACCAGCTGCTTGGTCGCCAGCAGCGACAGGCAGACCGCCACCGGGTAGACCAACATGGCTGCGCGCGTGCCGGTGAGCACCAGCGCAGAGAAGGAAAGCAGGAACGCAGCGATGTACAACGCCAGGCGGTAACGGGTGCGCAGCACCAGGATGGCTTGCATCATCACCAGATCGATGGCGGTCATCAGGTAGGCGGCGACCGTGGCGCGATCGAAGTTGAGCTCTACGCGCGGGATATTCAACCGCAATCCCTGATAGAGGGAATAGCCGTTGACCGCCAGGCCGGTGGCGAGAGCCACGACGATCAGCAGGCGCTGCACGCACAACCGCTCATTGAGCGCGATCAGCAAGATGAAAGCGGTCGCGAGCTGCAGTTTGCCGGTCGACATATAAGAGCGATAAATATTGATGTACTCACCCGGCTGTTTGAAGTGATGCATCCAGAGGATGGTTCCCATGCCCACGCTGAACATCAGCGCGGGCAGCAGCAGATTTCTCGCGTTGCTGAAGTAGTAGCGCGGGTACAGGCAAACGGCGATAAAGGCGATGTAGCTGGAAACGTAAAACAGATTGCGTCCGGTCGCGGAACCGAAAGGGATGGTGCAAAAAGCGATGGCGCACCCCAGATAGATAAGATAGCTGAAGGCAGGATGCGGCGTTCTGTGTTTTAACATCGGGTGTGTTTTCCGGCTCACGTTTCAATTAAGCGATAAAGGATCGCAGCGTGTCGTCGAACTCAGCTTTGAACTGAGCATAGTTGAAATGTTCCGCAGGATAGCGCTGCGCATTTCGGCTCAGAGTCTGGTAGGTTTCGCGCGCCAGCAATTTCTCAACGGCATCCGCACAGTCGAGATGCGACAGCAGCTTGGGCGCGACCAGGCTGTCGGTCAACGGATCGTAGACCTCATGCGGGAAGTCGACCTCGATATCGGTGAGCTGCCGGTGTTGTTCGACGGTGACTGACGGCGCCAGGCCAAGGCCGCAGACGCCGTCCTTGACCGCTTCCGGCTGGCCGTCAACCTGCGGGAAAATGACCGGTACGCCGAAATAGAGCGATTCCATGCAGGACAAGCCGAACGGCTCGGTGATCGGCGTGCTCATGTAGATGTGCGTGCGATTGAAGAAGCCGGCGACGTCATCCTGATAACCGCTGAAGGTGACGCGGTCGCCGAGCTGAAGCCGGGCCGCCAGCGCCTCGAACGCCGAGCGATCCGGCCCTTTGCCGGCCACTTCCAGCGTGACGTCATGCCCGCGCCGCAGCAGTTCCTGCATCATTAATAATGAAACGCTGATGCCTTTCAGGCTGACCAGGCGTGAAGCGGTGCCGATCCTGACCGGCTGCGACAGCGTTTTCGGCGCAGTGTCGATCCCCGCCGGCGTCTTGATGCGGTTGATCACCACGTGATTTGGGCAAGGCAGATTAAAACGCAGCTCCATCACCCGCTTCGACGCTTGCGAGGCGGAAATGACGCCGTCCAGCATGGCGAAGAAACTCAGCGTCTTTTTATTCTTGGGGTAACGCCAGGAGCAGCCGTGATCGTAGTAAACCAGCTTGCCGCGTTTGGGTTTGGCCGCCAGCCCCGGCACCAGATCCCAGACGATCACCACGTCGGCGTTCGCCCGCTCGATTTTCCACTTCAGCAAAAATTTGCGCAGGAACTGCGGGCAGCGCAACGGCAGCGCATTGATCAGGCGGTTGGCGAAGGTGACGGGCTGATGCGCAGGCAACTGACGGCGGATCTCTTCGCCAATGTCGCCGCTGATGCACAAGACCTGGTTGCTGCCGTCGGTGGTATCGTTGATGTACTGCAGGAACAGGCGCTCGACGCCGCCCATTTTACCCAGGTTGATAATATGCAGTTTTTTCATGCTATAACCTTTTGCAACGCCTGCCATGCCGTATCGGCGTCGATTGTCGCCATGCTTTTTTCCGGCGAAATCAGCGCATGCTGATTTTGCCCGTAGCCGCCGATCAGGCCAGGATCGGTTGGCCCGAACAACGTGATATTGGGTTTGTCGAGTGCGGCGGCCAAATGGCTGAGCCCGGTATCGACCGAGACTACGCCTTTGGCGCCGGCCAGTACTTCAGCCACCTGCTGCAGGCTAAGTTTAGGTAACACCTCGACATGCGGAAAACCTTCCGCCAAGCGCAGCGCGCGCTGATGCTCATGCTCCGCGCCCCACGGCAGTTTGATCTTCAGCCCGCTGTCGGCCGTCAACGCGATCAGCTCGCGCCAGTTCTGCTCCGGCCAGTGCTTGTCGTCACGGGTGGTAGCGTGCAAAAACACCAGATATTGGCCGGCATCGGCCGGCGGGTGGCTGAGAAAGCGCGCGGCGATGGCGTAATCGCCGTAGCTGCTCGGTTTATCGTAACCGAGGCTTTTGGCGAACAGTTCACGTGTGCGTTCCACCGCGTGCTGCTGTTTGTCTATCTCATGGCGTACATTGTAGAACCAGCTGGCGAACGGCTCGCGCGCGCTCTTGCAGTCCGGCCCATGTTTGTTGCCTTTGGCGATGCGCGTGATCAGCGCGGCGCTTTTGATCAGGCCCTGCGCGTCGATCACCACGTCGTAACGGCGTTCTTGCAGCGTGCGCTTGAAGTCGCAGCGCTGTTGCCGGGTGTCGTTACCGAACCAGTTTTTGCGCCAGCGGCGAATGGCCACCGGGATCACGCGATCCACCGCCGGGTGCCAGGTGGGGATGTGGCTGAAGCCTTCTTCCACCACCCAGTCGAAGCGAATATCGGGAATGGCCTGCAGCGCGTCGGTCAGGGCGGGCAGCGTATGCAGCACGTCCCCCATCGAGGAGGTTTTTACGATTAACACCTGCATGACTATTCCTCGCTGGCGACAAGTAACGGCGTCAGCGCGTCCAACACTTGCTGCGGCTGAATATCGATCAAACTTTGGTGATACCCCTGCTCGGCATCGCCCTTACGCACCTTGTGGTAGCCGCTGATCAAGCGAATCACCCGCGCCTTGTCGGAGAGCGGCGGCGTGAAGTCGGGGCTGCTTGGGCCGTACAAGGCTATCAGCGGTTTGTTCAACGCTGCGGCAACGTGCATTAAACCGGAGTCGTTGCTGACCACTGCCCGGCAGGCCGCGATCAGGATCACCGCCTGCTCCAGCTGGGTTTTTCCGGCCAGGTTAAGGCAGAAATCGCGCGCGTCTTCCTGCAGCGCGGCGCGGATCTGTTCGCCGGCCTCGTGGTCTTTCGCCGAACCAAACAGTGCTATTTGATAGCCGCTCTCGATGAGCTTCTGAGCCAGCGTCGCGTAGTGATAGTGCGGCCAGCGTTTGGCGGGGCCAAACTCCGCGCCCGGGCAGAAGCCGACGATCGGTCGGCTGTCGGTCAGGTTGAACGCTGCGGCGGTTTCGGCGATCTCTGCGTCGTTTACCTGCAGCTGCGGCCACAGCAGCGGCTGCGGTAGATCGTCGGCGCGCTGAATGCGGCCTTTATCATAGGCCAGCGCCACATAGCGCTGCACCATCAGCGGGAAGGCCGCCTTGTCGAGCACGCGGACGTCGTTCAGCAGGCCGTAACGCATTTCGCCCCGCCAGCCGGTGCGCTGCGGGATATCGGCAAAGAAAGGCACCAGCGCGGATTTGAACGAGTTGGGGAGAACGTAAGCGCGATCGTAACGGTTGGCGCGCAGGGCGCGCCCCAGGCGGCGGCGCTCGCCGAGCCCCAGCGCGCCGTGGCCCAGCGGCATCGCCAGCGCCTGATTGACTTCCGGCATGCGCGCCAGCAGCGGGCGGCACCAGGCCGGCGCCATCACATCGATCTCCGCCGACGGGTATTCGGCCTTCAGGGTGCGATAGAGACTTTGCGACATCATCATGTCGCCAACCCAAGAAGGGCCGATAACCAGTATTTTCATACCCAGCGTTAATTCCTTCAGCTTATGCGGTGCGGTTCAACCAGGCCATGTACTCTTTCACGCCTTCGGCGACCGTTTTGAACGGTGCGTCGTAGCCGGCGGCGCGCAGCTTGGTCAGATCGGCCTGGGTGTATGCCTGATAGCGGCCCTTCAGCTTCTCGGGGAATTCGATGTATTCCACCGCGCCCTTCTGGTGGAAGTCCACCACCGCGTCGGCCACCGCCTGGAAGGTTTCCGCCCGGCCGGTGCCGCAGTTAAAGATGCCGGATTTGCCGGTTTCCCAGAACCACAGGTTAACCGCAGCTACATCGCCGACGTAGATGAAGTCACGCTTGAAATTTTCGCTGCCGGCGAACAATTTCGGGTTTTCGCCGCGGTTGATCTGGGTATTCAGGTGGAAGGCGACGCTGGCCATGCTGCCTTTGTGGCCTTCGCGCGGGCCGTATACGTTGAAGTAGCGGAAGCCGCAGATCTGCGAGTCCGCTTCCGGCAGGATCTCGCGCACGTACTGGTCGAACAGGAATTTGGAGTAGCCGTACACGTTGAGCGGCGCTTCATACTCCCGCTCTTCGATGAACTCTTCGCGGCCGCCGTAAGTGGCGGCGGAGGAGGCGTAGAGGAACGGGATTTCGCGATCCAGACAGTAGTGCAGCACGTCTTTGGAGTACTGATAGTTATTGTCCATCATGTACTTGCCGTCCCACTCGGTGGTCGCGGAGCAGGCGCCTTCGTGGAAGACCGCTTCGATATCGCCCAGATCGTCGCCGGCCACGATGCTGGCGATAAAGTCTTCTTTATCGATATAGTCGGCGATGTCCAGATCGACCAGGTTGACGAACTTGGTGCCGTCTTTCAGGTTATCAACCACCAGGATATCGCGATATCCCTTGTCGTTCAGTGCCTTAATGATGTTGCTGCCGATCATGCCGGCGCCGCCAGTGACGATAATCATTGGGTTACCCCTGCTAAGCTGCTGGCGGGGCACAATGCCCCACGCTCAATGGCGGTTATCATAGCATTTCATGCCGCGGCAAACAGCGGAAGGGCTCTGAATATCCCGCATTGCCATTGAAGCCCGCCTTTTGCCGTGATATCTGCTGCAATTTTAATATTCTCTCCCGCGCATTCTCGTCAGTTTGGTTACAAATCAGTAAAATATGCCGCAAATAGCCCAATCCTGGAGATAACCGAATGTCAGCGTCTTTTTATCAGCAGTTGGAACAACAGCTTGCCGCCACTCGCAGTGAAGGGCTGTTCAAGGAAGAACGCATCATCACCTCCGCGCAACAGGCGGATATCGCCGTCGCCGACGGCAGCCATGTGATCAACTTCTGTGCCAATAACTACCTGGGTCTGGCCAACCATCCGGCGCTGATCGCCGCCGCCAAGTCGGGAATGGACAGCCACGGTTTCGGCATGGCGTCGGTGCGCTTCATCTGCGGCACCCAGGACAGCCACAAGCAGCTGGAACAGAAACTGGCGGCCTTTTTGGGCATGGAAGACGCGATCCTGTACTCCTCCTGCTTCGACGCCAACGGCGGGTTGTTCGAAACCCTGCTGGGCCCGGAAGACGCCATTATCTCCGATGCGCTGAACCACGCGTCGATCATCGACGGCGTTCGCCTGTGCAAGGCCAAGCGCTATCGCTACGCCAATAACGACATGACCGAGCTGGCCGCACAGCTGAAACAGGCCAAAGCCGACGGCGCGCGCCACATCCTGATCGCCACCGACGGCGTATTCTCGATGGACGGCGTGATTGCCAACCTGAAAGGGGTTTGCGATCTGGCGGACGAGTATCAGGCGCTGGTGATGGTGGATGACTCCCACGCGGTGGGCTTTGTCGGCGCCAACGGGCGCGGCACTCATGAATACTGCGAAGTGATGGGCCGCGTCGATATCATTACCGGTACGTTAGGCAAAGCGCTGGGCGGCGCGTCCGGCGGCTACACCGCCGCCAAGAAAGAAGTGGTGGAGTGGCTGCGCCAGCGTTCGCGTCCGTACCTGTTCTCCAACTCGCTGGCACCGGCGATCGTCGCCGCGTCGATCAAAGTGCTGGAACTGCTGGAAGAGGGCGACGCCCTGCGCGATCGCCTGTGGGCCAACGCGCGTCTGTTCCGCGAAAAAATGACCGCCGCCGGCTTCACATTGGCCGGCGCCGATCACGCCATCATCCCGGTCATGCTGGGTGAGGCGAAGCTGGCGCAGGAATTCGCCAATGCGTTGCTCAAGGAAGGCATCTATGTGACCGGTTTCTTCTATCCGGTGGTGCCGAAAGGCCAGGCGCGCATCCGCACCCAGATGTCCGCCGACCACACCCCGGAGCAAATCGAACGCGCAGTGGCGGCGTTTACACGTATCGGTAAGGATCTTGGCGTTATTGCATAAGGTAAAACCATGAAAGCACTGTCAAAACTGAAAGCGGAAGAAGGGATTTGGATGACCGACGTGCCTCAGCCGGAGCTGGGCCACAACGACATCATGATCAAAATCCGCAAAACCGCGATCTGCGGCACCGATGTGCATATCTACAACTGGGACGAGTGGTCGCAAAAAACCATTCCGGTTCCGATGGTGGTCGGCCATGAATACGTGGGCGAAGTGGTGGCGATCGGTCAGGAAGTCAAAGGTTTCAGCATTGGCGATCGCGTGTCCGGCGAAGGCCATATAACCTGTGGCCACTGTCGCAACTGCCGCGGCGGCCGCACGCACCTGTGCCGCAACACCGTCGGCGTGGGCGTGAACCGTCCGGGCAGCTTCGCGGAATACCTGGTGATCCCGGCGTTCAACGCCTTCAAGATCCCGGATAACATCTCTGACGAACTGGCTTCGATCTTCGATCCGTTCGGCAATGCGGTGCACACCGCGCTGTCGTTCGATCTGGTCGGTGAAGACGTGCTGGTCTCCGGCGCCGGCCCGATCGGCATCATGGCAGCGGCGGTGTGCAAACACGTTGGCGCCCGTCATGTGGTGATCACCGACGTTAACGAATACCGTCTGGAACTGGCGCGCAAGATGGGCGTGACCCGCGCGGTGAACGTCAGCAAGGAAAACCTCAACGACGTGATGGCCGAGCTGGGCATGACCGAAGGGTTCGACGTCGGTCTGGAAATGTCCGGCGCGCCGCCGGCGTTCCGCACGCTGCTCAATGCGATGAACCACGGCGGGCGTATCGCCATGTTAGGCATTCCACCTTCGGACATGTCGATCGACTGGAACCAGGTCATCTTCAAAGGGCTGTTTATCAAGGGGATTTACGGCCGCGAAATGTTCGAAACCTGGTACAAGATGGCGGCGCTGATCCAGTCCGGGTTGGATTTGACCCCGATCATCACCCACCGCTTCTCGATCGACGAGTTCCAGCAGGGCTTCGACGCCATGCGCTCCGGCAAGTCGGGTAAAGTGGTGCTGAGCTGGGATTGATCTCGGCAAACGTGAAAAGGGCCGGAATTCCGGCCCTTTTTTATGCTTGCGGTTTGGCTTGCGTCCAGTGCTGCCAATGACGCTTGATGAAGGTCACCGGCGGCGAGCTGGCGATGCTGTCGGCGATGACGCCCAGCGCGGTACCGGCGTTGGTTTTTTCCTTCGGCGGTTTGACCTTGCACTGCTTGATGCCGCCGCTGAACGGGTTCTTCGGCTGCGGTTTTTGCGGTTTGACCGGCGGTGGGACGTAGCTGCCGCCAGCATTGCCCTGCGGTTCGTTCAGCAGCGCGCTCGGTTTGACCAGCACGATATCGGCGGGCAGCGACGGCAGCATCTGCTGCAGCACCTTTACCGTCGCCGGGCGCGGGTGGCCGATGGCGATGGCGGAGCCGTTGCGCCGCGCCAATTCGACCGCGCGGTTGAACTGGCGGCGGATGTCGGCTTCGTTCGCGGTATCGTCGAGAAACACCTTGCGTTTGATCACTTTCACGCCGGTGCCGGCCGCGGCGCGGGTCGCCTGGCTGCTGCCGATGGTCATGCTGTCGAGGAAGTACAGGCGGTAGCTTTCGAGCGCCTGCATCACTTTCTGCATGCCCGGCAGGCTGGAGGTCATGGCGCTGCCCATGTGGTTGTTCATGCCGACCGCGTAGGGCACGTTGTTCACCGCATTGCGGATGATGCGCTGGATCTCGTCGCTGCTCATGGAGGGCTGCAGGGTATCGCGCTCCAGCGGCTGCTTGCTGAGCGGCGCCATCGGCATGTGGATCAAGACTTCGCGGCCCTGGCTGTGGGCGCGGGTGGCCATCAGGCGGGCATGCGGCGCGTTGGGCAACACCGCGACCGAGATCGCCGTCGGCATTTGCAGCACCGCGTTTTCTTCGTGAGGGCTGTAGCCCACGTCATCGATGACGATGGAGAGTTTTCCTGCCTGCGCAGCGTAAACCTGCAGCAGACAGCCTATTAACAGAGCTGTTCGGGTTTTGACATAGCGCAAATCTATCTTCCCAACCACGGCAGTGGGTTAACCGCCTGTCCCTGACGACGGATTTCGAAATAGAGCGACGGCGTTCCCTGGCCGCCGCTGGTGCCGACCAGAGCGATCGGCTGGCCGGCGCGCACCTGCGCCCCGACGTTGACCAACGCGCTTTGGTTGTAGCCGTACACGCTCATGTCGCCTTTACCGTGTTCGACCACCACCATCAGGCCATAGCCTTGCAGCCAGTCGGCCAGCAGCACGCGGCCATCGGCGACGGCTTTCACTTCGCTGCCTTCGCGGGCTTCGATCACCATGCCTTTCCAGCGTAGCTCGCCCTGCTGCTGTTCGCCAAAGCCGTGCAGCGTGCGGCCGCGCACCGGCCACATCAGCTGGCCGGCCGGACGACCGAGGCCGCCGGTTCGCGCCATCAGCGAGCGATCGGCTTCGCTAGGTTTGTAGGTCGTGCCGGTTTTCTTCGCCTGCTGCTCCTTGATGCGCACCTGTTCGCGCACCTTGGCCGCTTCACGCGCTTCGCGTTCGGCGCGCGCACGGGCTTCGCGCTCCGCCCGAGCGATCTTGTCGCGCATGCGGGCTTCGTTCTGGCGCAGTTCCACCAGGCGTTGTTGGTCTTTTTCCAGCGAGGCTTCCAGCGCGGTCAGCGTTTTCTTGCGGGCGCCGCGCGCCTGCTCCAGCTTTTGCTGCTGCGTCTGTTGCTCGCCCAGTAAGGATTTTTGCTGGCCCTGTTTGGCCACCAGCGTGGTTTTTTGCTTCGCCAGCTCGGCGCGGGTCTGCTTCAGCTCTTCGATGGTTTTCTGACGCGCTTCGTTCAGATAGCCGAAATAGGCCAGAATACGTTCGCTGCGCTGGCTTTCTTCACCGCTGAGGATCAGCTGCACGGCGCTGTGCTGCCCTTGCCGGAAGGCGGCATCGAGCTGTTTGGCGAGGAGGTTCTGTTGGGCCGATTGCTGCTTTTGCAGTTTGGCTATCGAGGCGTTCAGGCCGGAAATGTCTTTGCCCAGCTGGGTGAGCGTGCCCTGGGTGTCGCGCAACTGGCGGCTGGCTTGGGCGATGGTTTTTTCCTGCTGACGCAGCTGATCCTGCAGCGAGCTGCGCTGCTGTTGCTGCTGCTTCACCGCTTTTTCTTTCTCGGCGATGCTCTGCTGGATGTCTTTCAGCTGGGATTTATTGTCTTCCGCCGCCTGGCCGGCGAGCGGCAACAGCAAGACGCCAGCGCAAAATACGCTGGCGCACATGGCGGTGAACATCCTTGGCGCGGTGCGTTCAGGCAGCGGTCGGCTGCCTGCGTTTGCGCTTCGGGTTACCCTTGATAGTGCAAAAAACGCCTTCTCCCTCATGGAGAAGGATTATTCCACGATGAACAGCGGCTTACCAGTCATCTCTTGCGGGATTTCCATTCCCATCAGCGTTAACAGGGTTGGCGCGATGTCCGAAAGCTTGCCGCCTTCGACCGCCCGCGCCGGTTTGCCGACGTAAATCAATGGCACCGGCAGGCTGGTGTGGGCGGTGTGCGCCTGGCCGGTGGCCGGATCGCGCATCTGCTCGGCGTTGCCGTGATCGGCGGTGATCAGTAGCTGGCCGTCGACGTCGCGCACCGCATCAACCACCTGGGCGATGCAGGCGTCCAACGTCTCCACCGCTTTGACCGCCGCTTCATAAACGCCGGTATGCCCCACCATGTCGCCGTTCGGGTAGTTGCAGATAATGGCATCGTATTTGCCGCTGCGGATGGCGCTCAGCAGCTTGTCGGTCAGCTCGGCGGCGCTCATCTCCGGCTGCAGATCGTAGGTGGCGACCTTCGGTGAGTTGACCAGCACGCGGTCTTCGCCCTTGAACGGCGCTTCCACGCCGCCGTTATAGAAGAAGGTGACGTGGGCGTATTTTTCGGTTTCCGAGATGCGCAGCTGGGTTTTGTCGTGCTTCATCAGCCATTCGCCGAAGGTGTTGGCCAGCGACGCCGGCGGATAGGCGCAGGCGGTCGCGATGTCGGCGGCGTATTCGGTCAGCATCACGAAATCGCCGAACTGCACCTGTTTGGCGCGTGGGAAACCGTCGAAATCCGCGTTCACGAAGGCGCGGGTGATCTGGCGCGCGCGGTCGGCGCGGAAGTTCATGAAGATCAACGCGTCGCCGTCCTGCATCGCGGCATCGGCCTCACCGGCGGCGCGGATCACGGTCGGTCTGACGAACTCGTCGTTTTCACCGCGCTGATAAGCGGCCTGCAGGCCGGCGATCGCATCCTCGGCCACGGAGTCGCCTTTGGCCGCGGTCAGCAGGTCATAGGCCAGCTGCACGCGATCCCAGCGGTTGTCGCGGTCCATCGCGTAGTAGCGGCCGATCAGCGAGGCGATGCGCCCGACGCCCAACGCGGCGAAGGCGTCACGGCAGCGTTGCAGCGGGGCTTCGGCGCTGCGCGGCGGCGTGTCGCGCCCGTCGAGGAAGGCATGCAGATAAACGGCTTTGGCGCCGCGTTGTGCAGCCAGCTTGATCATGGCCAGGATGTGCTCGTCGTGGCTGTGCACGCCGCCCGGCGACAGCAGGCCCATGATATGCACCGCCTTGCCGGCCGCTACGGCCTTATCGACGGCGGCGGTCAGCACCGGGTTGGCGAAGAAGTCGCCGTCGGCGATCGCTTTGTCCAGCCGGGTCAGATCCTGGTACACGATGCGGCCGGCGCCCAGGTTGACGTGGCCGACTTCAGAGTTGCCCATTTGCCCATCGGGCAGGCCGACATCCAGCCCGGAAGCGGCGATCAGCGTATGCGGCTGCTCTCGCCACAGGCGATCCATCACCGGAGTGCCGGCGTTCAGGATCGCGTTGTCCTGCCGCTCTTCACGATGGCCGTAACCGTCCAGGATCACCAGTACCATCGGTTTTTTGTTGCTCGACATTGCATTGACCTCTTATGAACTTTTTAAGCTGCGAATAGCCATGCGCCCGCCGCAGGCATGGCTATTCGCCCTCGAAAAACCGGCTGATTTTACACCGCCGGCGGCGATAAATAGCCCAAAGAGATCAAGGTTGCGGCGAATCGCGCGGGCTTTTATGCTCTGACGTCGGGAATTTCTCAGCGCAGCCCGCAGTTTCTACAATCGCGCTTGCTTATTGGCTGTATTTGCTGCACTCGGCAGGTATACTCTGGAACCTTGACTTATTTATCCCTTAACTGACGGGAGTTGTTACACCCCATGCTGCAAGAAATTATGCCATTCGTAAGCAGACACCCTATTCTGAGCCTGGCTTGGATCGCTCTGCTGGTCGCCGTGATCGTCATGACCTTCAAAAGCCGTTTCTCCAAGGTTAAAGAGATCGCCCGCGGTGAAGCTATTCGCCTGATCAACAAAGAAGAAGCCGTGGTGGTCGACACCCGCAGCCGCGACGATTTCCGCCGTGGTCACCTGGCCAACGCCATCAACCTGACCGCCAGCGAAATCAAAAACGGCAGCCTGGGCGAGCTGGAAAAACACAAAGCGCAGCCGATCATTGTCGTGTGCGCCAACGGCACCGCCTCCCGCGAGCCGGCGGAGAACCTGAGCAAGGCCGGTTTTGAAAAGGTGACTATGCTGAAAGACGGCATTTCCGGCTGGAGCGGAGAAAACCTGCCGCTGGTGCGCGGTAAGTAACCGTTTAACCTATTTGAGGTGGCAATCCATGGCTAACATTGATATCTACACCAAAGCGACCTGTCCGTTCTGCCATCGCGCCAAGGCGCTGTTGAACAGCAAGGGCGCGGCGTTTAACGAGATCGCCATCGACGGCGATAACGCCAAGCGCGAAGTGATGATCGAGCGCAGCGGGCGCACCACGGTGCCGCAGATTTTCATCGACGGCCGGCATATCGGCGGCTGCGATGATTTATATGAACTCGATGCTCGCGGCGGCCTGGATCCGCTGCTTTAAGCAGCTTGCCGGTTCACCGAGTGTCAATAAGGACGTTTAACCAAGGGTATTACTCACATGTCAGAACAAAACAGCACCGAAATGGCTTTCCAGATCCAACGTATTTATACCAAGGACATCTCCTTCGAAGCGCCGAATGCGCCGCAGGTTTTCCAGCAGGAATGGCAGCCGGAAGTTAAACTTGATCTGGATACCGCGTCCAGCCAGCTGGCTGACGAAGTGTATGAAGTGGTACTGCGCGTAACCGTGACGGCGAGCCTGGGCGAAGAAACTGCGTTCCTGTGCGAAGTGCAACAGGCGGGCATCTTCTCGGTAGCAGGCATCGAAGGCACGCAGCTGGCGCATTGCCTGGGTGCATACTGCCCGAACATCCTGTTCCCGTATGCGCGCGAGTGCATCACCAGCCTGGTTTCCCGCGGCACATTCCCGCAGCTGAACCTGGCACCGGTCAACTTTGACGCGCTGTTCATGAACTATCTGCAGCAGCAGGCGGAAGGCGAAGGTGCCGCACCACATCAGGATGCCTGATGAACACCGTCAATGCTTCAATGACTGTCATCGGTGCCGGCTCGTACGGCACCGCATTGGCCATTACGCTGGCGCGTAACGGCCACTCCGTGGTGCTGTGGGGGCACAACCCCGCGCAAATTCAAACGTTGCAGCAAGATCGCTGCAATCAGGCGTTTCTGCCCGACGTTCCCTTCCCCGATACCCTGCTGCTTGAAGCCGATTTGGCGCGTGCGCTGGCGGCCAGCCGCGACGTGCTGGTGGTGGTGCCGAGCCACGTGTTCGGCGACGTGCTGCGCCAGCTGAAGCCGCATCTGCGCCCGGACGCCCGCATCGTGTGGGCCACCAAGGGGCTGGAAGCGGAAACCGGCCGGTTGCTGCAGGACGTGGCGCGTGAGGCGTTGGGCGAGACGATCCCGCTGGCGGTGCTCTCCGGGCCGACGTTCGCCAAAGAGCTGGCCGCCGGCCTGCCGACGGCGATCGCGCTGGCGGCGACCGATGCGCAGTTCGCCGACGATCTGCAACAGCTGCTGCACTGCGGCAAGAGCTTCCGCGTCTATAGCAATCCCGACTTCATCGGCGTGCAGCTTGGCGGCGCGGTGAAGAACGTGATCGCCATCGGCGCCGGCATGTCCGACGGCATCGGTTTCGGCGCCAACGCCCGCACCGCGTTGATTACACGCGGGCTGGCGGAAATGAGCCGTCTGGGTTCTGCGCTGGGCGCCGATCCTTCGACGTTCATGGGCATGGCGGGGCTGGGGGATCTGGTGCTAACCTGCACGGACAACCAATCGCGCAACCGCCGCTTCGGTATTATGCTGGGGCAGGGCAAAGGCGTACAGGAAGCGCAGGACAGCATCGGCCAGGTGGTCGAGGGCTATCGCAATACCAAAGAGGTGTTGGCGCTGGCGCAGCGGCACGGCGTGGAAATGCCGATCACCGAACAGATTTATCAGGTGCTTTACTGCCATAAAGACGCCCGCGAAGCGGCGCTGAGCCTGCTGGGGCGAGCCCGAAAGGACGAAAAACCCAGCGCGTGACATAAAACGATATGCCGGGGCAGCGTGCTGACCCCGCAAATGACCTGGGCCGCTTCGCGCTACCGTGCGAAGCGGCCCGTTTGGCAAGGCAGAGGGGAATGTGATGTCGTCAGAAGAGTTGGAGCAGGTCTGGAACAGCATTAAATCAGAAGCGCGAGCACTGGCTGATTGTGAACCGATGCTGGCCAGCTTTTTCCATGCGACGTTGCTCAAGCACGAGAATCTGGGCAGCGCGCTCAGCTATATGCTGGCCAACAAGCTGGCGACGCCGATCATGCCCGCCATCGCGGTGCGCGAGGTGGTGGAAGAGGCCTACAAGTCCGACAACCAGATGATCGTTTCGGCGGCGCGCGATATCCTTGCGGTGCGGCTGCGCGACCCGGCGGTCGATAAATACTCCACGCCGCTGCTTTACCTGAAAGGGTTCCATGCGCTGCAGGCTTACCGTATCGGTCACTGGCTGTGGCAGCAAGGGCGGCAAGCGCTGGCTATCTACCTGCAAAATCAAATTTCCGTTGCCTTCGGCGTGGACATCCACCCGGCGGCGACCATCGGCTGCGGCATCATGCTCGACCACGCCACCGGCATCGTGATCGGTGAAACGGCGGTGGTGGAGAACAACGTCTCTATCCTGCAGTCGGTCACCCTGGGCGGTACCGGTAAAACCAGCGGCGACCGTCACCCGAAAATTCGCGAAGGGGTGATGATTGGCGCCGGCGCCAAAATTCTCGGCAATATCGAAGTGGGCAAGGGCGCGAAGATCGGCGCGGGTTCGGTGGTCTTGCAGGCGATACCGCCGCACACCACCGCCGCCGGCGTGCCGGCGCGCATCGTCGGGCGTCCGGAGAGCGATACGCCGTCGATGGATATGGACCAATACTTCAACGGCACCAATCACGGCTTTGAGTACGGCGACGGCATTTGAGTGCCGTCTGCGCAGCCATTCAGGGGGAGCTTCGGCTCCCCCTGTGTTTTTCAGGCGGCGGTCAGCCCTGTTTCGGGAAGTTGGTGATATCGGTAACGATGTCGTCGATCGCCGCCTTGACGTCATCCGCCGTGACCGGCGTGCTGTCGTTGTTGACGGTTTTGCCGTAAGCCTTGCGTACCACTTCCATCACCGTTTTACCGGTATCCTGGTCGATCAGCTCGCCTTCGATATACAGCGCGGTATTTTGCGTCCGGTGCCCGGTAGCCGCCATGGTGCTGGCAACGACCGCCGCGACCGGTACCACCTCATAGAACTTCATGTCTTCGTTTTCGGCGGAAACGGCGGTGATGGCGAGTTTGGCTACCAACACACGTGAGCCTGCCGGGCTGGGCAGAATGGTGAAGCGGTTCTGCAACGCGGCTTTAATCCGCTGGGTCGCATACGCCTTGATTTTGTTCAGCGTGTCCTGGCTGACGCGCGTGGTCGGTTTTTCCGCCGGGAAATAGACCACCGGTTGGAAATAGAGGCCGCGGTAGTTGGATTCCTTGTAGTTTGGATCTATCCAGCGCAGCGTTTTATGGCCGCTTGGCGAGGTGGTTTCCTGCAGTTTGCTGTAATCGGACAAGAAGCCCGAATATTGAGACGTTTGGGTGACTTTGGACGAACAGCCCGCCAGCAACAGGCCCGCTGCCAGAACCGCCATGGCAACGCTCAAGCGTTGTTTCTTCATATGGTTTCCTAGATGAGTGGTGATTACCCTTACAAAACATAGCGCATTATCTGTGCCTCATCGGGCATTTTCGGGGCCGGGCGTGCCCTGCCGCGGCCTTTTTTCAGGATCGTGATGCGCCGCCGGTTTTCGCCGCCAGCGCCGGTGATAAGGCGGCGAGTAGGGTATCCGCTCTGGCCAGCGCCTGGCGTTGCTCAACTTGCCATAGGGGCAACAACGGCCAGAGATCCGCCTGATGCTCGGCCTGCAGGCACCAGACCTCCCGATCGTGCCAGTCGCCGAGGGCGTTTTGCGCCGCTTTGAGGCACGCCGTCGCTTCGGGAGAGAGGGGAAGGCGTTGCGGATAGGCTTCGGCGGCGTAACGCAGGCGTTTTATCAACAGCCGCAGACGGTGGCGATCGTAGCCGGTATCGGCCAATGCCCGGCGCAGTTGCCGTTGCTGGCGTTGCAGGCGTCGGTTCAGGCGGTATTTGGCGGTGCGTCGCGCGGTGCGGCGGAAGCGGCGCGGCCAGGCGTGCAACAGCGAGGGAAAGTCGATGAGCTGCGGATGGGTGAGCAGTTGACGGCAGCGAGCCTGAAGATCGCTCCGGCGCACGTTGGCCTGCCAATCGAGGCGATGGCGTGCCAGTTCGGCGATCAGCACCTCGAGATCGCGCAGCGGCGTCGTGAGCCGCCCTAACTCGGCGGCGGCTCGATCGAGCCGCGTTGCGCCGGGGCAGCCGCGCAACGGGCGCAACAGGCTGCGAATGCGGCGCAGACAGACGCGCAGGTCGTGCAGCGCTTCGCTGTCTTGCGCCTGCTGCAGCCGCAGCAGCGCCTCGTTCAGCGCCGTCTCGAGGCGGCGAAGCTGGGTGACAATATCCTCGATGAAAGCCATGTGCCGTTCCTGGAGAGAACATCGCAGCGATGATGCTTCCAGTATGGCGCGTCGTCGCGGATTATGCCTTGATCAGCGCGCCGGCATAGTCCAGCTGCCGCCAGGCCTCATACACTACCACCGATACGGCATTCGACAGGTTCATGCTGCGGCTTTGCGCCTGCATCGGGATGCGGATTTTTTGCTGCGCAGGCAGCGCATCGAGGATGTCGGCGGGCAACCCGCGCGTTTCCGGGCCGAACAGCAGGTAGTCGCCGGCCTGATAGCTGACGGCGCTGTGCGCCGGCGTGCCTTTGGTGGTCAGGGCAAACAGCCGCTGTGGGTTTTCGGCGGCGAGAAAGGCGGCGTAATCGGCATGGCGGCTGACGCGGGTGAACTCATGGTAGTCCAACCCGGCGCGGCGCAGGCGCTTGTCGTCCCACGGGAATCCCAGCGGTTCGATCAGGTGCAGGTTAAAGCCGGTATTGGCACACAGGCGGATGATATTGCCGGTGTTGGGTGGAATTTCGGGTTCAAATAAAACGATGTTCAGCATGTTGCAGGCCCCTCGTGAACGAGGGGCGCAGGATAGCAAACTCTTACTGTTCTGTCTTAGTCGACAAACGTTGATGATGCAGCGGTAGCCACAGCACCAACCTCAGGCCGCCAAGCGGGCTGTCTTCGGCCTTCACCCAGCCGCGATGCTGGTTGACCGCCGCTTCGACGATCGCCAGGCCGAGGCCGGTGCCGCCGGATTCGCGGTCGCGCGCTTCATCGGTGCGGTAGAACGGACGGAAGATCTGCTCGCGGTCTTCGGTACTGACGCCGGGGCCGTCGTCGTCAACCTGGATGGTCACGCCCTGATTGTCGGCGCTGAACGCCACGGCAATGCGGGTGTGCGAATAACGCAGGGCGTTGCGCACGATGTTTTCCAACGCGCTGTCCAGCGCACTCGCGTTGCCGAACAGCGTCCAAGGGCCGGGCGGCGCGGTGATCTCCAACTGCTTGCCCATCTGTTCCGCTTCGAAACGAGCATTGTCCAGCACGTCGGCCCACAGGTCGTTGGCCTTCAGCTGCTCGCGCGCCAGCTCGCCTTTTTGCTGCCCGCGCGACAGCGCCAGCAGATCGTTGATCATCGAATCCAGCCGCTGCGCTTCGGTTTCGATGCGCGCCAGCTCGTGGCCTTCACCATGGCGGCGGCGCATCAGCGCGGTGGCCAGCTGCAGGCGCGTCAGCGGCGTGCGCAGCTCGTGCGAGATGTCCGAGATCAGCCGTTGCTGCGCGTTCATCATGCGCTCCAGCGCGCTGACCATCTGGTTGAAGCTGGCGCCGGTGGCCAGAAACTCCTGCGGGCCGGCTTCCAGTTCCGGATGCTGCTTCAGGTTGCCACGCGCCACGTCATCGGCGGCGTTCTTCAGCTTGCGCGCCGGTTTCGCCAGGCTCCAGGCCAGCCACAGCAGCAGCGGGGCGCTGATCAGCATGGTGACGATCAGCAGCAGCAGCGGCCGGTCGAACATCAGGTTGATGAAATCGGATTGCGGGCTGTTGGCGGGGCGGATCAGGTACAGCTGGTAGTTGTCTTCGCCGTCGCGTACCGCGAACGGCCCGACCAGCTCGACGCGGCCGTACTTTTTCTTCTTCGGATGATCTGAATTATCGGATTGGCCGATGAAGTTGCGGACGATCTGCATTTCATTGCGCTGCGCGCCGATCACCCGGCCTTCGCTGGTGACCAGCAGCAGGCGTTGGCCCGGTGGCGCCCATTTGTCGATGGCGCGGAACAGGCGGCGCCACCACATCAGATCGTTGGCCGGATCGTTTTGCAACTCGGCCTCGACGTGCTGTTCCAGCATCAACCCCTGCCGCTGCTCGCTGTCGAGCAGCGAGGTCATTTGGCGGGAGTCGAGCTTGGGCACCATCAGCACCAGCATTAGCACCAGGGCTAACGTGAACCAGAAAATGGCGAAGATGCGTGCCGTCAAACTGTTGATCATGTTGCAGATACCATCAAATAACCCCGCCCGCGCAGGGTTTTGAACCACGGATGCCCGTCTTTGCGATCCGGCAGCTTACGCCGCAGGTTGGAAATGTGCATGTCGATGGCGCGATCGAACGGGGTCAGGCGTTTGCCCAGCACTTCCTGGCTCAGCAGTTCGCGCGACACAACCTGGCCGAGATGCTGCGCCAGCAGGTAAAGCAGGGTGAATTCGGTGCCGGTCAGATCCAGTACCTGGCCGTCGAAGCTGGCCTCCTGGCGGCCGGGGTTGAGCTGCAGGCCATCGACGTCCAGCGTCGGGGCGCCGCTGTCGACCTGCTGCTGCTGTTCGCTCCAGTTGGAACGGCGCAGAATGGCGCGAATGCGCGCGACCAGTTCGCGATCGTTGAAGGGTTTCGGCAGATAATCATCGGCGCCCAGCTCCAGGCCCAGCACGCGGTCCAGTTCGCTGCCGCGCGCGGTCAGCATGATGACCGGCGTCTGGTGATGTTGGCGCAGTTCTTTCAGCGTATCGATGCCGTTTTTCTTCGGCATCATGATGTCGAGCAGCAGCAGATCGACGGAGCTGTCCAGCAGCGACAACGCCTGCTCGCCATCGTGCGCGACGACGATATTAAAACCTTCCATTTCAAGCAGTTCTTTTAACAGCGAGGTCAACTCGCGGTCGTCGTCAACTAACAGAATCTTGTTCATTATGATTTACCTCCAGACGCAAAATACGTCATCAACTGTTGCCATTCCATGACTTTACGTAGTTTTACATGCACTGACGCAGGTTTTCAGGTGTAGCGGTACACTGCTCCTCGTTGATTCGCAAAGTGAGAAAGCTTGAGGAGTTGAAATGCGTAAGGTGACCGCATTAGTTATGGCATCACTGCTGGCAATTGGTTCGACCGCTGCCTTCGCTGCCGACACTATACCGGACACAGCCCAACCTCCCGGCAACGACGCGATGACCCGAATACCCGGCCAGCACCATATGTTCGACGGTGTCAGCCTCAGTGAACAGCAGCGCCAGCAAATGCGCGATTTGATGCGCCAGGCCCGGCACGATCTGCCTGGTGTCAATGTAGCTGAAATGGAAGCCATGCATAAACTGGTGACCGCAGAGAAATTTGACGAAGCCGCCGTGTATGCCCAGGCGGAAAAGATGGCCCAACAGCAGGTCAAGCGCCAGGTCGAAATGGCCCGGGTGCGCAACCAAATGTATAACCTGCTGACGCCAGAGCAAAAAAGTGTTTTAGACCAGAAACATCAGCAGCGTATGCAGCAGATGGAGCAACAAATTTCTGGTTTGCAGCAAGCTTCTGCCCAGAAGTGAAGTACGACTGAGTAGTCCCCTGTTTTTCCTTGCCATAGACACCATCCCTGTCTTCCCCGCCATGATGGCGGGGTTTTTTTTATCCGACATTTCGCTATATTGAGCGCCACACCTTTTGACCGGGATCCCTTCATGGAACAGCGCTATGCACGCATGGTAAAGTCCGCTGCGTTAGCCGCTACCGCACTGGCGTCGTCGCTGCTGTTGATCAAAATCGTCGCCTGGTACCACACCGGTTCGGTCAGCTTGCTGGCGGCGCTGGTGGATTCGTTGGTCGATATTGCCGCCTCGCTGACCAACCTTCTGGTGGTGCGCTATTCGCTGCAGCCGGCCGATGCCGAGCACACCTTTGGCCACGGCAAAGCGGAGTCGCTGGCGGCGCTGGCGCAAAGCATGTTTATTTCCGGCTCCGCCCTGTTTCTGTTCCTCACCGGCTTCCAGCATCTGTATGCGCCGCAAACGCTGCGCGATCCCGGCATTGGGGTCGTCGTGACGGTGATCGCGCTGATCAGCACCCTGATTCTGGTCACCTACCAACGTTGGGTGGTCAGAAAAACCCGTAGTCAGGCCGTGCGCGCAGATATGCTGCATTATCAGTCAGATGTCATGATGAATGGTGCTATTCTTATCGCTCTTGGGCTAAGCTGGTACGGCTTCCGGCGGGCGGACGCGTTGTTCGCGCTGGGCATCGGCGTTTACATCCTGTATAGCGCGCTGCGCATGGGCTACGAAGCGGTGCAGTCGCTGTTGGATCGGGCGTTGCCAGATGACGAACGCCAGGTGATTGTCGAGGTGGTTTCTTCCTGGCCCGGGGTGAAAGGCGCGCACGATCTGCGCACGCGGCAGTCGGGGCCGACGCGCTTTATCCAGCTGCATCTGGAGATGGAAGATACGCTGCCGCTGCGCGAGGCACACCGGTTGGCCGACCAGGTGGAACAGGCGCTGCTGCACCGTTTTGCGGGGGCGGACGTCATTATTCACCTGGATCCGTGCTCCGTGGTGCCGCCGGGTAGGCAGGGGCATTGGGAGCTATAATCAGATAGAGGCACAGATCGAAGTTTTATCATGAATATCTGAGTTAGCTCAGCGTGCCATGCGGTGTTTTTACCGTTATATTGCGTGACTTGAATCAATTCAGCTGGGTGTTTTTGATATAATATCCAGCAATAAGCCGTAAAGCTGGTTTTCTGCAGCCGGAGAGGTTTCAAGACGATCGGCGGAGACAGAATTCTTAAGAAATTGCATCTACACAGTTCAGAGGTAGTCATGATCAAGAAAATCGGTGTACTGACGAGCGGCGGTGATTCGCCGGGTATGAACGCTGCAATCCGCGGCGTTGTGCGTTCTGCGCTTTCAGAAGGTCTGGAAGTTTTTGGTATTTACGATGGCTACCTTGGCTTGTACGAAGATCGCATGGAGCAGCTGGACCGCTATAGCGTGTCCGATATGATCAACCGCGGCGGCACCTTCCTCGGCTCGGCCCGCTTCCCGGAGTTCAGGGATGAAAACGTGCGCGCCAAGGCGATTGAAAACCTGAAGAATCGCGGCATCGACGCGCTGGTGGTGATCGGCGGCGACGGTTCCTACATGGGCGCCAAACGCCTGACGGAAGAAGGCTTCCCGTGCATCGGTCTGCCGGGCACCATCGATAACGACGTTGCCGGCACCGACTACACCATCGGTTACTTCACCGCGCTGGAAACCGTGGTGGAAGCGATCGACCGCCTGCGCGATACCTCCTCTTCGCACCAGCGTATCTCCATCGTGGAAGTAATGGGCCGTTACTGCGGCGATCTGACGCTGGCGGCGGCGATTGCCGGCGGTTGCGAATTCATCGTGCTGCCTGAAATCGAATTCAACCGCGAAGATCTGGTGTGCGAAATCAAGGCCGGTATCGCCAAGGGTAAAAAACACGCCATCGTGGCGATCACCGAGCACATCTGCGACATCGATGAGCTGGCGCGCCACATCGAGCAGGAAACCAAGCGTGAAACCCGCGCCACCGTGCTGGGCCACATTCAACGCGGCGGTTCGCCGGTTGCCTACGATCGCATCCTGGCCTCGCGCATGGGCGCCTACGCCATCGAGCTGCTGCTGCAGGGCTACGGTGGCCGCTGCGTCGGTATCCAGAACGAAAAAATGGTGCACCACGACATCATCGACGCGATCGAAAACATGAAGCGTCCGTTCAAGGGCGACTGGCTGGAAACGGCGAAAAAACTGTACTGATACGCCGCTCACCGCACGACAGAAAAGCCTCCGCTCGCGGGGGCTTTTTTATGCCCGTCGGCGATATATTCCGGAATCATCTATCCCAAAATTTTTTATTCTTTAATTGCCGGGAAAGTTTCTGGCAGGCTCTGATGCTAAATCAACCGATTGAGGTTGCGCTTAATTTTCTGGGAGAGCCTGTCGATGCGTAAATGGGGTGTAGGTCTGACATTGGTGCTGTTGGCGTCCGGCGCCATGGCGAAGGATATTCAATTGCTGAACGTGTCCTACGATCCGACGCGTGAGTTCTATCAGGCTTACAACACGGCATTCAGCAAGCACTATCAGGCGGAAACCGGCGACAAGGTGACGGTGCGCCAGTCGCATGGTGGCTCCGGCAAACAGGCGACTTCGGTGATCAACGGTATCGAGGCCGACGTGGTGACGCTGGCATTGGCCTATGACGTCGACGCCATCGCCGAACGCGGGCGTATCGAGAAAGACTGGATCAAACGCCTGCCGGACAACTCGGCGCCTTACACCTCGACCATCGTCTTCCTGGTGCGCAAAGGCAACCCGAAACAAATTCACGACTGGCCCGATTTGCTCAAGCCGGGCGTGTCGGTGATCACCCCGAACCCGAAAACCTCCGGCGGTGCCCGCTGGAACTACCTGGCCGCCTGGGGCTACGCGTTGCACCACAACAACAACGATAAGGCCAAGGCGCAGGAGTTCGTCAAAAACCTGTACAAGAACGTCGAAGTGCTGGATTCCGGCGCGCGCGGCTCGACCAACACCTTCGTTGAGCGCGGCATCGGCGACGTACTGATCGCCTGGGAAAACGAAGCGTTGCTGGCGGAGAAAGAGCTGGGCAAAGACAAGTTCGAGATTATCACCCCGAGTGAATCGATCCTGGCCGAACCGACGGTGTCGGTAGTGGATAAGGTGGTCGATAAACGCGGTACCCGCGATGTGGCGACCGCCTACCTGAAGTATCTGTATTCGCCGGAAGGGCAGACCATCGCGGCACAGCACTATTACCGTCCGCGCGATGCGGCGGTGGCGGCCAAGTTCGCCGGGCAGTTCCCACAGCTGAAGCTGTTCACCGTGGATGACACCTTCGGCGGCTGGACCGAAGCGCAGAAGGTGCACTTCGCCACCGGCGGCGTGTTCGATGAGATCAGCAAACGCTGATGCCGGCTGAGCGGCAATAAAAAACCCCGGCAAGCCGGGGTTTTTTTATGGCAAGCCTAAGGCAATCAGGCTTTTTTCGCTGCGGCAGCGGCTTTGACGATCACGGCGAAAGCGTCGGCTTTCAGCGAGGCGCCGCCAACCAGCGCGCCGTCGATGTCCGGCTGAGAGAACAGCTCTGCGGCGTTCTTGTCGTTCACCGAGCCGCCGTACTGGATGATGATTTCAGCGGCAACCGCGGCATCGTGTTTGGCGATGTGGTCACGGATAAATTTGTGCACGGCCTGCGCTTGCGCAGGGGTAGCGGACTTACCGGTACCGATGGCCCAGACCGGCTCATAGGCGATCACGGTGCCTTTCATCGCCGGTGCGCCCAGCGTTTTCAGCACGGCGTCGATCTGGCGCGCGCACACTTCTTCAGTTTTGCCCGCAGCGTTTTCCGCTTCGGTTTCACCGATGCACAGCACCGGGATCAGGCCGGCTTCTTTCAGCACGGCGAATTTCTCGGCGATGACTTCGTCGCTTTCTTTGTGGTAGGTGCGACGCTCGGAGTGGCCGATGATGATGTACTGGGCACCGACGTCTTTCAGCATGTTGGCGGAAACTTCACCGGTGAAGGCGCCGGACAGGTTAACGTCCACGTTCTGCGCGCCCAGCGCGATGCGGCTGCCGGCCAGCGCGTGCTTGGCCTGATCCAGATACATCACCGGCGGGGCGATGGCGACGCCACAGCCGTCAACGCTGCTCAGCTCATTGCGCAGGCCGGCGATCAGTTCGTTGACCATGTGGGTGCTGCCGTTAAGCTTCCAGTTACCCATAACTAATGGATGACGCATGTTTTTTTCCTCCAACTAGAAAACGCGAGAGTCGAAATGACAACTGCCGGACCGGCAGTTTACCTGCCCAACAGTATAGAGATCATTAAGCGCGAAGGCTTTGCTTTTCGTCATTAAATGCCGCGCCGTTACGGCTCGGAAAGCGCCAGCTTAATCGGTTCAACCGCGAAGGTTACGCCTTTATCGCCGTTGTCCGAGACGACATAGCGAATGGCGCCGACCTGCTGTTGGTAAAAGCGCGACCCTTTGCCTTTTTCCAGCAGGTTGTTCACCTTGTTCTGGCTCTGTTCCACCGTCAACGCCGGTTCGAACTGGCGCATCAGCGCCGCCATATAGCTGATGGCGATGGCACGCGCGGCTTTTTCTTCATTGGCCTGCTGCAGCGGCAGGTGAGTGATCTGCAACGTTTTGATTTTACCGGTGCCTTTCTCCAGCGCGGTGGAGGCGTACAGGTTTTCGTTGAGTTTGCTGGCGGCGCGCGTCAGCAGCGGCGAATCGTCTTCGGTGGCGGGAATGGCGCGGAATTCGCCAATCGGCAGCTTCGGGTTATCGCGGTTGTATTTTTCGCGGAATTTGACCACCGTCAGATCGAACGTCGGTGCCCCGGCCAGCAGGTAAGGTGCGGCGGGCGTCGCATCGGCGGGCGGCGGATCGGCCCAGGCGCTGGCGGCCACCTGCAGCAGGCAGGCGATGACGAGGGTTTTTCTCAGCATGGCGTATGGCATCAAGGACAAAGATGGCTCCGATTAAAGCGATAACCTGCGGGGCTTGTCAAAGATCCCACGCCATTATCGGTTCGCTGACGAGAAAGCTGTGCGGCGCACCGCGTTATGCGAGGCGGAAAACTCGGCCCGGCAGCGCCTATGTTACACTGCGGCGCAGAATATGGGCAGGCTTAGAGCGCAGGAATCGATGACGTTACAACAGTGGTGTTTTTCTTTTAGGGGCCGCATCGGGCGGCGCGACTTCTGGATTTGGATGGGGCTGTGGTTGGCGCTGATGGCGGCGGCGTTTACGCTGGCCAATTATCAGCTGGTCGCCATCCAATCCATCGCCTTCTTTATCGTGGCGCTGCTGTGGCCGACGGCGGCGGTGCTGGTCAAGCGCCTGCACGATCGCAACAAGGCCGGCTGGTGGGCGCTGCTGCTGATTCTGGCGTGGATGCTGGCGGCGGGGAACTGGCAGATGCTGGCGCCGATCTGGCAATGGGGCGTCGGGCGTTTCATTCCGACGCTGATTATCGTGATGATGATGATCGATCTGGGTGCCTTCGTCGGCACGCCGGGAGATAACCGGTTCGGCCCGGAAGCCGAACCGGTGAAGTTCCGCTGACCCTCGCCGGGTTACCAGTAGTGTTCGCTGGTGATGTGGCCCGGCTTGCGGCGCAGGTGCTTGCGCATCTGGCGGTGGTCTTTCAGCGTTTGCTGGGTATCCCGCACCATTTGCGGGTTGCCGCACAGCATCACGTGGCTGGTTTCGGCGTCGATAGTCAAACCGATCGCCGCTTCCAGCCGGCCGTCCTCGATCAGCGCCGGTACGCGGCCGGTCAATGAGCCTGGCGCCTCTTCGCGGCTGACGACGGTCTGGATGCGCAGCTTGCCGTTGTAGCGTTGCTGCAGTTGCTGCATCAGCGGCAGGTAGCTCAGGTCACGCGCAAAGCGCGCGGCGTGCACCAGCACCAGGTTGTTGAAGCGCTCCAGGCCGGCGCCCTGCTGCAGAATCGATAAATAGGGGCCGATGGCGGTGCCGGTCGCCAGCATCCATAGCGTATCGCAGTCGGGCACCTCGTCCAGCACGAAGAAGCCGGCCGCTTCTTTGGTTACCATCACGTCCGAGCCCGGCTGCAGCTGGCTGAGGCGCGGGCTCAGTTTGCCTTCCGGCACGGTGACCAGATAGAACTCCAGATTGGCGTCGTCGGGGGCATTGACGTAGGAGTAGGCGCGTTGCACCCGTTCGCCGTCGATCTCCAGCGCCAGCTTGGCAAATTGCCCGGCGGTGAAAGGATCGATGGGGGCATTGACCACCAGGCTGAGCAGCCCGTCGGTCCATTGTTTTACCTGCGTAACCTTGCCGTTTACCCATTCAGCCATACTCTAAAGCTCCCGTGGTCGAATCAAATAAGCACAATGTCGTGAGCCGGAAATGGCGTGCGCGGTGCGCTCTACCCGGTAGTCGTTGCCGAACAGGCGGTGAAACAGCTGCAGCTCGGAATTGCACAGGCTGCTGCAGCTGGAACCGGCCACGCCAATCGGGCAGTGGTTTTCCACCAACAGCGCGCCGTGCGGGTGGTCGAACAATTCGGCCATGTAACCGTCGTGTTGCCTCAGGCGCACCAGGCGGGCTAACCGGTCCTGATGGCTGCGCTCGGCGGACAGCTCTTCGGCATAACGCAGATAAAGCTGCTCTTCGCGCGCGCTGAGCAACGGTTCCACCCCGGCGCCGCCAAACAGCTGCAGCGCGGATGCCCGCAGCCGCTCCTGATCGGCGGCGGCAAAGGCGTGCCCTCGCTCGGTCAGTGACCAGTAGCGCGTCGGGCGGCCGACCTTGCTGCGCGCTTCTTCGTAACAAACCAACTCACGTTTTTCCAGGGATTGCAGATGTTGTCGGATGCCCATCGGCGTGATGTCCAGACGCTCTGCCAGCATTTTGGCCGAGTGCGGGCCGAGAGCCTTTAACTGCAATAAAATCAGCTCAGGTGTTTTCATGAACCAAATCCCTATGGTGTTATTTTATTTCAAGTTGATGAAAAGAATTATCGATTAAATGCTAAAGCGCGGCTACTGCAAGGGCGCTATTTTTAACTCCAAAGCGTTAGGCGTACAGTTTAATTTACGAGCCTGGTCGGGTTTGCTGCCAGTGTGACCTGGATCAATATCTGCCTGAAACTCGCTAAAAAAATCAGATTTGATTAGTTTATGCCGCCATAGAGGGCTGCTCGCCGTTCTGGCTGCTGCAACGGCCATACCGGGACGCTGTGACGAGTTGAAACGTTAACGAAGATAATGAGAAAACTAGAGAATTTTCACCTGCTGGTGATGCTTATCCTGTTGGTCGCCGTCGGCCAGATGGCGCAAACCATTTATGTTCCCGTGATTGCTGATATCGCCCACGATCTGTCGGTTCGCACCGGCGCCGTGCAACGGGTGATGGCGGCATATCTGCTGACCTACGGTTTCTCCCAGCTGATTTACGGGCCGATATCGGATCGTATCGGGCGTCGTCCGGTGATCCTGACCGGCATGATGATCTTCCTGGTCGGTGCGCTGGGCGCGCTGCTGTCCACCAACCTGACGATGCTGGTCGCCGCCAGCGCGATTCAGGGCATGGGCACCGGCGTGGCGGGCGTGATGGCGCGCACCATGCCGCGCGATCTGTATGCCGGCACCGCGCTGCGCTACGCCAACAGCCTGCTGAACATGGGGATTCTGGTTAGCCCGCTGTTGGCGCCGGTGATCGGCGGCGCATTGGCGATGGTGTTCGGCTGGCGCGCCTGTTACGCCTTCCTGCTGGCGCTGTGCGCCTGCGTCGCCTTCGCCATGTTTCGCTGGTTGCCGGAGACCCGCCCGGTGCAGACGGAAAAACGCCGCATGCTGGCCAGTTTTCGCCAGCTGCTGGGCGACAGCACCTTCAGCTGCTATCTGGTGATGCTGATCGGCGCGCTGGCGGGGATTGCGGTATTCGAGGCCAGCTGCGGCGTGTTGATGGGCGGCGTGTTGGGGCTGAGCGGTCTGACCGTCAGCATCCTGTTCATTCTGCCGATCCCGGCGGCGTTTTTCGGCGCCTGGTACGCCGGGCGCGACGGCAAGACCTTCCATACGCTGATGTGGCATTCGGTGATTAGCTGCCTGCTGGCGGGGGCGATGATGTGGATCCCGGGCTGGTTCGGCGTGATGAACATCTGGACGCTGATCGTGCCGGCCGCGCTGTTCTTCTTCGGCGCCGGCATGCTGTTCCCGCTGGCCACCACCGGGGCGATGGAGCCGTTCCCTTACCTGGCCGGCGCGGCGGGCGCGCTGGTGGGCGGCATGCAGAACATGGGATCGGGTCTCGCGACCTGGCTTTCTGCCATGCTGCCGCAAACCGGGCAGTTCAGCCTCGGATTGCTGATGTTCGCGATGGCGCTGCTGATCCTGCTGTGCTGGTGGCCGCTGTCCAACCGGATGCAACATCAGGGGCATACCGCATAACCCTCTTCCTGAACCGGCGCAGGCCTTAGTCTTGCAAGACGACTAAGGTCCTGCCGCCGGTTTGACCCAGGTTATTACTGCGCTGAGGCGATCGGCATACACTTTACCGACAGTATTTTTCCGGGTTATTCGCTATGTCATCACTGCAGTTCATTCAACGTGTTCCCATCGGCTTCTTTGGGATGGTTCTGGGGGTTTTCGGCCTCGGCAGCGCCTGGCGATACGCCGCCACGCTCGGCTATGGGCCCGGCTGGCTGGGTGAGTCGCTCATCTTTCTCGGCAGTGCTATCTGGCTGGCGTTGGCGCTGATCTATCTCTGCCGCTGCCTGATTGACCCACGCGCGGTGCGTGACGAGTTTCGCAACAACACTCAGTTCAGTTTTATCAGCCTGCTTCCGGCAGGCGGCGTGTTGGTGTCCATCGGTCTGCCCCCCTACAGCCTGCCGCTGGCGAATGGGCTGATGGTCGCGGGCTCCGTCGGCCAGCTCATCTTCTCGGCCTGGCGCTGTGCGCCGTTGTGGCGCGGCGAGTTCGCGTCGGAGGCCACGACGCCGGGATTCTACCTGCCGACGGTGGCCGCTAACTTTATCTGCGCGATGGCGTTTGGCACCGCCGGCCACCCTGATATCGGCATGATGTTTCTTGGCGCCGGTTTGATTTCATGGCTGACCCTCGAACCCGCCATCATCCACCGTCTGCGTACCAAGGCCGCGCTGCCGGCCGCCGCCCGCGGCGTTATCGGTATTCAGCTGGCTCCGGCTTTTGTCGCCTGCTACGCGTGGTTATGCGTCAATGGCAACGACTTCGATACGTTCGCCTTAATCCTGTTGGGCTACGGCCTGCTGCAGCTGTTTTTTATGTTCAGGTTGGTGCGTTGGTTTTTTGCCGGTGGCTTCAGCCCGGGCATGTGGGCTTTCTCGTTCGGCTTATCGGCGATGGCGAACGCGTCGCTGCGGTTGTTGCAGGGCCAGCGCGGGGCAGATATGCAAGTGCTGGCCTGGGGGCTGTTCGCGTTGGCTAACCTGCTGCTCATCGGCCTGATGGTGAAGACGCTGTGGCTGCTGTTGCGTGGGAAACTGCTGCCCGCCAAAACGCCGGTGGCGGGATGAACCCGCCCTCAGCGGCTGCTGGGGGCGGTCTCCTGTCGGCTTACAGCAAAAACTCGTGCAGCGCCGGGTCTTTGCGATCCAGATAGTGGGTCGAACGGATGCGGCGGATGGTGCGCGACTTGCCGCGGATCAGCAGGGTTTCGGTCGTGGCCATGTTGCCCTGGCGGCTGATGCCCTCCAGCAGATCGCCCTTGGTGATGCCGGTGGCGGAGAAGATCACGTTGTCGTTGCGCGCCATCTGGTCCATGCGCAGCACCTGACCGGCCTCGATACCCATTTCCCGGCAGCGCGCCAGCTCCTGTTCGCCGATGCGGCGGTTCTCGGCGCTGTCGCCTTTCACCTCATGGCGCGGCAGCAAACGCGCCTGCATGTCGCCGTCCAGCGCGCGGATCACCGCGGCTGAGATCACCCCTTCCGGCGCGCCGCCGATGCCATACATCACATCGACCTCGCTTTCCGGCATGCAGGTGAGAATGGAGGCCGCCACGTCGCCGTCAGGAATGGCGAACACCCGCACGCCCAGCTGTTGCATCTGCGCGATGACGCCGTCGTGGCGCGGTTTGGCCAAGACGATCACCGTCAGCTGCGACAGCGGTTTGCCCAGCTGTGCGGCGATGTTCTGCAGATTCTCCGCCAGCGGCAGGTCGAGATCGATGGCGCCGCGCGCCGCCGGGCCGACCACCAGCTTCTCCATGTACATGTCCGGCGCGTGCAGGAAGGTGCCGCGATCGCCCACCGCCAATACGGCCAACGCATTGGACTGGCCCATGGCGGTCATGCGGGTGCCTTCGATCGGATCGACCGCGATGTCGACCGCGTCGCCCTGGCCGGTGCCGACCTGTTCGCCGATATACAGCATCGGTGCTTCGTCGATCTCGCCTTCGCCGATCACGATGCGGCCATCGATATCCACTTTGTTGAGCATGATGCGCATGGCGTGGACCGCCGCACCGTCGGCGGCGTTCTTGTCGCCGCGTCCCAGCCATTTGTAGCCCGCCAGCGCGGCGGCTTCGGTAACGCGGGAAAATTCGATGGCTAATTCACGTTTCATGGCAAACCTGTCAGTGAGAAAGGGAAGAAAATATCGGCAAAGTCTATCACAGCGTGGTGGCGGCGGGGCGGAGCAAAAAAAAGCGCCGCCCGCAGGCAGCGCTTGTTGGAGAAACGGCAGCTTCGGGATTACTCGTGATCTTCCCATGCCTGAGCACGAGCCACCGCTTTTTTCCAGCCGCTGTAGCGGTAGTTGCGTTCGGTGGTTTCGATGCTTGGGCGGAATTCGCGCTCAATCACCGCTTTGCTCTTCACTTCATCCAGATCGTTCCAGTAGCCGATGGCCAGGCCTGCCAGGAACGCGGCACCCAGCGCCGTCGATTCACGCACTTCAGGACGCTCTACGCGGGTGCCGAGGATATCGGACTGGAACTGCATCAGGAAGTTGTTGGCGACCGCGCCGCCGTCCACGCGCAGCGATTGCAGGCGGGTGTTGGCGTCGGCCTGCATGGCGTCCAGCACGTCACGGGTCTGGAAGGCGATGGATTCCAGCGTGGCGCGGATGATGTGGTTGCTGTTGGCGCCACGGGTCAGGCCGAAGATGGCGCCGCGGGCATACGGATCCCAGTAAGGGGCGCCCAGGCCGGTGAAGGCCGGCACCACATAGACGCCGTTGCTGTCTTTCACCTTGGTGGCGAAGTATTCGGAGTCGGCGGCGTCGCTGATCAGTTTCAGCTCATCGCGCAACCACTGGATAGACGCACCGCCGATGAACACTGCGCCTTCCAGCGCATAGTTCACTTCGCCGCGCGGGCCGCAGGCGATGGTGGTCAGCAGGCCGTTTTTCGAGCGTACCGCTTCTTTGCCGGTGTTCATCAGCAGGAAGCAGCCGGTGCCGTAGGTGTTCTTCGCCATGCCCGGTTGAACGCACAGCTGGCCGTACAGCGCTGCCTGCTGGTCACCGGCGATACCGGCGATAGGAATACGCGTGCCGCCTTTACCGCCGATGTTGGTCTGGCCGTACACCTCGGAGGAAGGACGGACTTTCGGCAGCATGGCGCGCGGGATATCCAGCACTTCCAGCATGCGCTCATCCCAGTCCAGCTCGTGGATGTTGAACATCATGGTGCGTGAGGCGTTGGTGTAATCGGTAACGTGTACGCGCCCCTGGGTCATTTTCCACACCAGCCAGGTATCGACGGTGCCGAACAGCAGTTCGCCGCGCTTGGCGCGCTCGCGGGCGCCTTCGACGTTGTCCAGGATCCACTTCACCTTGGTGCCGGAGAAGTACGGGTCAACCACCAGGCCGGTGTTGTGACGGATGTACTCTTCCAGCCCGTCGCGCTTGAGCTTCTCGCAGATGTCGGCGGTGCGGCGGCACTGCCAGACGATGGCGTTGTAAATTGGCTTGCCGGTCTCTTTTTCCCAGACGATGGTGGTTTCGCGCTGGTTGGTGATGCCAATGCCGGCGATCTGATCGGAATTGATGTCGGCTTTCGCCAGCACTTCTACCAGCGTCGAGCTTTGCGACGCCCAGATCTCCATCGGGTCGTGCTCAACCCAGCCGGCCTTTGGATAGATCTGCGGGAATTCGCGCTGCGATACCGCAACGATGTTGGCGTCGTGATCGAGCACGACGGCGCGTGAGCTGGTGGTCCCTTGGTCGAGTGCGACAATGTATTTTTTTTCTACAGTCATGGTAATTATCCTGCTGTTGTTAACCGTGTAAAACTGCACCCATCACGCTTTGCGCTGCTGGGTCTTGGCATCAGGCTCTTCTTCCGTCACGCAGACGTCGCACGGCAGGTGGCGGCCAATCAGCGCGCGGTAACCGAAAGCGCCCAGGCCACAGCCGACGATAGGGGCGAAGATCGGCACCAGGAAGTACGGGATGTCGCGTGCGCCGGTGAAGGCGACTTTGCCCCAGCCGGCCAGGTAGGCGAACAGTTTCGGCCCGAAGTCACGCGCCGGGTTCAACGCAAAGCCGGTCAATGGTCCCATGGAGGCGCCGATCACGGCAATCAGAATACCGATCAGCAGCGGGGCCAGCGGGCCGCGCGGAATGCCGTTGCCGTCGTCGGTCAGTGCCAGGATCAGGCACATCAGAATGGCGGCGATCACCGTTTCTACCAGGAAGGCCTGGCCGACGGAGATGTGCGCGTTAGGGTAAGTCGAGAAGATGCCCGCCAGTTCGAGGCTTTCGTTGCTGCCGCGCACCATGTGGTGAGCCGCTTCGAAGTCGAAGAACAGGTTGTAGTACAGCCCATAGACCAGGGCAGCGGCGCAGAAGGCACCGGCGACCTGCGCAATGATGTAAGGCACCACTTTGCGCCCGTCGAAGCAGGCGAACAGCCACAGAGCGAGGGTGACCGCAGGGTTGAGATGCGCGCCGGAAATGGCGGCGGTCAGATAGATGGCCATGGCGACGCCCAGGCCCCAAATGATGCTGATTTCCCACTGGCCGAAGCTGGCGCCCGCCAGTTTCAGCGCGGCAACGCAGCCTACGCCAAAGAAGATCAGCAGCGCCGTGCCGAGGAACTCGGCGATGCACTGGCCTTTTAATGTCGGACTGGTGGTTTGGCTCATAATGTTGTTGTCCTGCAAAACGGCGGTTGTTGGTTTATAGGCTCAGTTGGGTATACATCCGGCCTATGGGCACAGTTTTTTTTCATCTCGTCCAATTATTGAATAAGGACGTGATGTAAATTTATCGTTAACGAACATAAACGAGAAATAGCGAAATCAAAATGTGTGTGGCGCGTCATAAAATTGAGCGATTTCGCGTCGTTTAGTGTTCTTTCTGAGCCATAAAAGTGTGATCTGACCAGTGGTTTGGCGAGGGTTGTTAACAACTCGCGGCGGTGGCGGCGGGGATTTTCAGTTTTTGCTGATGGTGGGGGCAGGAAAATTGCAACAGACTGCGCGATGATCCGGTATGTTGCTAGACAGGCGGAGACTGGCTACTTACAATCGTTTTTAACGAATCGAGACTGGCGCGCCTTCCGTAACGGCGCGCGTCACTGAGCGCGATGCAATATTCGCAGTAGCTGCAGCCGACGTTGCGGCCGCTACTTATAGATGTACGCCTTGCTATCATGAGGGGACTGAAGCATGTCATTTGAAGTATTTGAGAAACTGGAAGCAAAAGTACAGCAGGCGATTGATACCATCACCTTGTTGCAGATGGAAATTGAAGAGCTGAAAGACAAAAACAACTCTCTGTCGCAGGAAGTTCAGGCTGCCTCCGGCAACCACGAAGCGCTGGTGCGCGAAAACCAACAGCTGAAAGAAGAACAGCACGTATGGCAAGATCGCCTGCGTGCTCTGCTGGGCAAAATGGAAGAGGTCTGATTCCTCACGCCATGCAGCAACGAAAAGGGCGCCTTAGGCGCCCTTTTTCATGACCGAAAATCACTCGATGTCGAGCGGGTCTTCGGAGAGGATGATGCCGGTGTTGTCGGCATACAGGTGATCGCCGGAGAAGAAGGTGACGCCACCGAAGTTGACGCGGATATCGCTTTCGCCCACGCCTTCGCTCACGGCACCCACCGGGATCGCCGCCATTGCCTGAATGCCGATGTCGAGCTCTTCCAGATCGTCCACCTGACGCACCGCGCCGTACACCACGATGCCTTCCCATTCGTTCTGGGCGGCCAGGCGCGCCAGTTCGGCGTTGATCAGCGCCCGGCGAACCGAACCGCCGCCGTCGACCAACAGCACGCGGCCGCGGCCGTTTTCTTCAAGCAGATCGAACAACAGGCCGTTATCCTCAAAGCATTTCACCGTGGTGATCTGCCCGCCAAATGAAGTACGCCCGCCAAAATTGGAGAACAGAGGTTCAACAACGTTCACCTCTTCATGATAGATGTCGCAAAGTTCGGAAGTATCGTATTTCATAGGATTTTACGTCTGTTTGCCGCTGGAATGTTCAGTATATCCCTTTATTCGCCCTGTTGGCAAAATCATCAGTTTTTAACTGAGCGCCACGCCGATGGCGAACAGCAGGTTGGCCAGCAACGCCGCCTTGACCATGTGTTCCAGCATCAGCCGCATGCCGACCGGCGTCGGATCGCGCAGCACGCGCAGGCCGTGGCGCACCAACAGCGGGATCGCCAGCACGAACAGCCAGCCCCACGGGCTGTGGAGATTGAACAGTGTAAACAGCGCGAAACACAGCACCGCGCCGCCGAGCAGTAGGGCATGGTAAATGCGCGCCTTGTGCGGGCCGAGACGCACCGCCAGCGTGTTCTTACCGTTCTCGCGATCGCTCTCGATATCGCGCAGATTGTTGATGTTGAGCACCGCCGTCGCCAGCAGGCCACAGGCGGTGGCCGGCAGCATCACGACGCTGTCGAAGGTGTGCGTTTGCAGATAGTAGGTGCCGGCCACGCTCAGCCAGCCGAAGAACACCAGCACCGAGATGTCGCCCAGCCCCAAATACCCGTAGGGCTTGTTGCCGACGGTATAGGTGATGGCCGCCACGATAGACAGCCCGCCCAGCACCAGGAAGCCTACTACGTCGCTGGGTTGTTCGCAGGCGACGGCGATCAGCGAACAGCCGGCGAGGGCGATCAGCACCACCGTCACCACCAGCGCCCGTTTCATCTGTGCCTGGGTGATCATGCCTTTTTGCATGCCGCGCAACGGCCCGATGCGATCTTCTTTATCGCTGCCTTTGACCGCATCGCCGTAGTCGTTCGCCAGGTTGGAGAGGATCTGCAGCAGGCCGGCGGTCAACAGCGCCAGCAGCGCCACTTCAGGTTTCAGGCTGCCGTGCCAGGCGGCGATGGCCGAGCCGACCACGATGGAGGCAAAGGCCAGCGGCAGGGTGCGGGGGCGTAGACTTTCCAGCCAGGCGGAGATCGGGGTGGTGGAGGTTGATGAGCTCATGTTTCGCTTCTGTCAGTGAGTTGCGGTGTCCGTTAGAAATAATTGTGGGAGGCAATGCCTCCCACACAGATGACTGACAAGACAATGATTGAGCGATTATAGGATAAAACGACTCAAATCTTCATCCGCCACCAGTTCATCCAGATGACTGCGCACGTAATCCGCATCAATTGTAATGGATTGGCCATTAATTTCACTCGCATCGTAGGAAATATCTTCCATCAGACGTTCCAGCACGGTGTGCAGACGACGCGCGCCGATGTTCTCGGTGCTTTCGTTGACCTGCCACGCGGCTTCGGCGATGCGGCGGATGCCGTCGGCGGTGAACTCGATGTTGACGCCTTCGGTGCCCATCAGCGCTTTGTACTGCTCGGTCAGCGACGCGCTCGGCTCGGTCAGGATGCGCTCGAAGTCTTCGGTGGTCAGCGCCTGCAGCTCAACGCGGATCGGCAGACGGCCCTGCAGTTCCGGGATCAGATCCGACGGATTGGCGGTCTGGAACGCGCCGGAAGCGATGAACAGGATGTGGTCGGTCTTCACCATACCGTGCTTGGTCGACACGGTGCAGCCTTCCACCAGCGGCAGCAGATCGCGCTGCACGCCTTCGCGCGAGACGTCCGGGCCGGAGCTCTGGCCGCCGCGCTTACAGATTTTGTCGATCTCGTCGATAAACACGATGCCGTGCTGTTCAACCGCTTCGATCGCCTGCTCTTTCAGCTCTTCCGGGTTCACCAGCTTGGCGGCTTCTTCTTCCACCAGCAGCTTGAAGGCTTCTTTGATCTTCACCTTGCGCGGCTTTTGCTTCTGGCCGCCGAGGTTCTGGAACATCGATTGCAGCTGGTTGGTCATCTCTTCCATGCCCGGAGGCGCCATGATTTCCACGCCCATCGGCGCCGCGGCCAGATCGATTTCGATCTCTTTGTCGTCCAGCTGGCCTTCGCGCAGTTTCTTACGGAATGCCTGGCGAGCGGCAGACGGCTCCTGATGCTCTTCCGGCTGGCCCCAGTTGTTCTTGGCCGGCGGGATCAGCACGTCGAGAATGCGCTCTTCGGCCAACTCTTCGGCATGGGTGCGGTTTTTCTCGATCGACTGCATGCGCACCATTTTGATGGCGGCATCGGTCAGATCGCGGATGATGGAATCCACTTCTTTGCCCACATAGCCCACTTCGGTGAACTTGGTGGCTTCAACCTTGATGAACGGCGCGTTGGCCAGCTTCGCCAGACGACGGGCGATTTCGGTTTTACCGACGCCGGTCGGGCCGATCATCAGAATGTTTTTCGGGGTCACTTCGTGACGCAGCATCTCGTTGAGCTGCATCCGGCGCCAGCGGTTGCGCAGGGCAATGGCGACAGCGCGTTTGGCCTTGTTTTGGCCAATGATATAGCTGTCCAGTTCGCTGACGATCTCGCGCGGGGTCATTTCAGACATGGTATTCGATCCTTACGCTTTGGAAGGCAATTCTTCAATGGTGTGGAAATGGTTGGTGTAAATACAGATGTCGCCGGCGATGTTGAGGGATTTCTCAACGATGTCGCGGGCGCTCAGCTCGGTATTTTCCAACATGGCGCGGGCTGCGGCCTGGGCGTACGGGCCGCCGGAGCCGATGGCGATCAGATCGTTTTCCGGCTGCACCACATCGCCGTTGCCGGTGATGATCAGCGAGGCGGTTTCATCGGCGACCGCCAGCAGCGCTTCGAGCTTGCGCAGCATGCGGTCGGTGCGCCAGTCTTTCGCCAGCTCGACGGCGGCTTTCACCAGGTGGCCCTGATGCATTTCCAGTTTGCGTTCAAACAGTTCAAACAGCGTGAAGGCGTCAGCGGTGCCACCGGCGAAACCGGCGATCACTTTGTCGTTATACAGGCGACGCACTTTCTTGACGTTACCCTTCATCACCGTATTACCCAGGGTTGCCTGGCCATCACCACCGATGACGACCTGGCCGTTGCGGCGTACGCTTACAATTGTTGTCACGAGCAGACCCTCGTTAAAGACGGAAAGAAGTCCCCGCAGCGCCTGCTTTCGCAGACGCTACGAGGCATATTGAGAGTATAGATGGGGGGGGATTGACGCTTTTCAACCCCCAACGGAGAGGGGAATGCAACTCGACATGCCGACGCCTTTCAGGCGCGAAAGGGTTTTGTCCGCGGCGGCGCGGCTGCTGTATGGGCCGAGTACCACGCGATTCCAACCGCCGCCGGCGGTGATGCGGCTCTCGATGCCTTCGAACGCCAGGCGCGCACGCACGGATTCAGCCTGATCGGTGGCGCGGAACGAACCGCATTGCACCATCCACTTCTGTTTCGATTCCGGTTTGGTTTCCTGCTTGGCCGTTTCCTGCTTCACTTCCGGTTTGGGCTCCGGCTTCGGTTGCGGCTTCGGCTCCGGCTGTTTCACCTGCACCGGTTGCTGGACAGTCGGTTTTGGCTGCGGGTGCTGCTGCACCGGCGCGGTAGTGGCCCCGTTGCTGAACGGGTTGCGCGGCGGCTGGCTGACCTGCTGCTGTTGCTGTACCGGCTGCTGCTGCATTTGCTGTTGTTGCATCTGCTGCTGCTGGCGGGTGCTGCGCGCGTTGGCCTGGCCCGGATCGTTATACGGCACTTCGTTCAGCTGCGTCGGGCGCTGCTGCATATCGGCCTGCATCTGCTCCAGCAGCTGCCGCTGTTCGGCGGTCAGCTGAGTTTTGGAATTGAGCTCGCCGCCGGCCGTCGGTTCGGTCGGGGTTTGCACGCCGATCTGCCGGTTTTCCAGCTCTTTGATGTAGCGCCAGCGCTCTTCCGGCTTCGGCGGCAGGCCGTTGCCGGGGCGCGTGGTGTGCGCAGGCAACAACGGCGCGTCTTCCGGCTTGTTGTGCGTAATGAAATAGAGGCCACCGACAAAGACAACCAGCAACGCGGCGGCTAACGCCAGCACGGTTTTGGAAACCTTCGGAGAACTGCGTTTTTTACGGCTGGGGGTTTTACGCTTAGCTCCTGCTGCGCGCCCACGGCTTACATAGTCTTTTTGTGCCACTATTATTCCGCTGTGTCCTGATGAGAGGATAAGTCCGTCATGTTACTGAACCCTAAAATATTTGACTAGCGTTTCGGGGCAGCGGTGCTGCCTCTGATAATCAATTCACTGTCCAATAGCCGGGAGCCGCTGGCCACCGTCTGGCCGTTCAACTGCTCCAGCAGCAACAACATCGCCTGCTGGCCGATCTGGAAGCGCGGCTGCGCCACCGTGGTCAGCGGCGGATCGCAATACTGCGCCAGCTTGAGGTCGTCAAAGCCGACGATCGACAGATCCTGCGGTATCCGCAGCCCCATTTTCTTCGCCTGGGACAGCACGCCGATCGCCATGACGTCGCTGTGGCAGAATACCGCCGTTGGCGGTTTCGGCTGCGCCATCAGCGCCGTCAGCGCTTGCGCGCCGGCTTCGTAGGTAAAATCACCCCGGGTAATATAGCTGCTTTCGACGGTAATGCCATTACGACGTAGCGCTTGAACGTAACCCTGCAGCCGATAATGGCTCAGCGGCATCTGTTCCGGCCCGGCGACGCAGGCGATCTGCCGGTGGCCCAATTGATGCAAATAATGCACGGCTTCAAAGGCGGCGGTCAGGTTGTCGATGTGCACCGTCGGCAGTTCCAGCTCGGGGGCGAACTCGTTGGCCATCACCATTGGCGGCAGGTTGCGCTGTTCTTCCTTGCTGGCGTCGAACGGCAGGTTGGAGCCCAGCAGCAGCATGCCGTCGATCTGCTTGGTGATGATCAGATTGACGAAGGTGCGCTCTTGCTGGTTTTGCTGCGCGCAGTCGCCGATCAGCACCAGATAGCCTTGTTGGGCGGCGGTCTGTTCGATCCCCTGGATCACATCGGCGAAGAACGGATCGCAGATGTCGGGCACGATCACCAGGATGGTGCGGGATTCGTTGCGCTTGATATTGCGTGACAGAGCATGAGGAGAATAACCCACGGCCAGGACGGCCTGTTCCACTTTCTGGCGCGTCGGCGTTGACACCTTTTCCGGGTTCATCAGCGCACGCGATACGGTAGCCGTTGAAACGCCCGCCATTTCGGCGACGTCTTTCATGGTCGCCATGGATAACTCTTTCTTGTGTTCCAACGCCTTTCTCCTTGCGTCAGCCCCATGCCGACGCCACTACTGCTGTTTGCTCACAATGTCCGGCATGCGGTGGCGAGATTGTTGTCATTGAGCGCCACTCGCGTTCGGGCACTCCGTCGCGCTGCGATGTGGCGACAAAATTTGCCCTCGCAGACATTCTAAACAGAATACGCCCCGCCTTTGTTACCTAATTTGCATAAAAAATGTGACCTGAGAAGGTTTTTTAGCGTTCGCTCGCAATTTCAAGGGTAAACGTTTGCACTGCGGCAGCTAAATCGGACTTTTCCGGGATCAGCTGTCGATCGGATCGACATCCAGCGTCCATTTCACCTTGCGCGTTTGCGGCAGGGTGCCGATCAGCGGCAGCGAGCTTTTCATCAGCTGTTGCAGGACGCGCCGCGTCGGGTGCTGCAGCAGCAGCTGCCAGCGGAAACGGCCGCCGCGTTTGGACTGCAGCGCCGGCACCGGGCCCATCACCCACAGCGAATCGTCCTTCAGCGGGCTGGCTTCCAGCAGGTTACGCAGCTGCTGCAGGAACAGCGGGGCCTGCTGGTTGTCGTGATCTTCGGCGCGCACGATGATGTGGCTGGTGTAAGGCGGCAGAAACACGCTGTTGCGCTCCGCCAGCGTCTGTTTGGCGAAGGCGTCATAACCCTGTTGCAGCAGCACCTGCAGCAGCGGGTGCTCCGGATGGTGGGTTTGCAGCAGCACTTCCCCCTGCTTGCCCGCCCGGCCGGCCCGCCCGGAGACCTGGGTATACAGCTGAGCGAAACGCTCGGCGGAGCGGAAGTCGGCGGAGAACAGCGCGCCGTCCACGTCCAGCAACGCCACCAGGGTGACGTCGGGAAAATGGTGGCCCTTGGCCAGCATCTGCGTGCCGATCAGAATGCGCGCTTCGCCGCGATGGATATCCGCCAGGTGCTGCTCCAGCGCGCCTTTACGGCTGGTGGTGTCGCGATCGATGCGGGTGATCGGCGTATCGGGGAACAGCGGTGCCAGCTCATGTTCCAGCTGTTCGGTGCCGACGCCGACCGACACCAGGTGGGTCGAGCCGCACTGCGGGCACTGGTGCGGCACCGGCCGCTGGCTGTCGCAGTGGTGGCAGCGCAGCTGGCGCTGATGCTGGTGGAAGGTGTAATAGTGATCGCAGCGCTGGCACTCGGCGATCCAGCCGCACTCGTGGCACAGCAGCGCCGGGGCGTAACCGCGGCGGTTGAGGAACAGCATCACCTGATTGCCGGCTTTTAAATGGTGCTGCATGCTCTTCAGCAGCGGCTGCGACAGGCCGACCTTCAGCGGCAACCCTTTCAGATCGATCAGATGCTGCGCCGCCGGTTTGGCGTTGCCTGCGCGCTGGGTGAGCTTTAACTGGCGATATTTGCCCAGCTGCACGTTGTGCAGCGTTTCCAATGCCGGGGTCGCGGAGCCCATCACCATCGGGATGTCCTCTTCCCGGGCGCGGAACACCGCCAGATCGCGGGCGTGGTAGCGCCAGCCTTCCTGCTGCTTATAAGAGCTGTCGTGCTCTTCGTCGATGATGATCACGCCCAGCTGACGGAACGGCGTGAACAGCGCTGAGCGGGTGCCGATGACGATGGCGGCTTCGCCGCTGCGCGCGCGTAGCCAAACCGCCAGCCGCTCGCTGTCGTTCAGGCCGGAGTGCAGTACGTCTACCGGCGCGTTGAAGCGCTCGCGAAAGCGGGCGATGGTTTGCGGTGTCAGGCCGATTTCCGGCACCAGCACCAGCGCCTGCCGGCCTTTGGCCAGCACGTTCTCCAGCACGCTGAGGTAGACCTCGGTCTTGCCGGAGCCGGTCACCCCGGCCAGCAGCCAGGCGGCGAACTGCTCATCCTCGCTTCTGATCGCCCCGACGGCGGTAGCCTGTTCGGTGTTCAGCCGCAGCCGCTCGCCGAGCACCGCAAAGTTGGGGCGCCAGTCGTGCGTATCCGCGACCTGAGCGCGCAGATCGATCAGCCCTTTGGCGCGCAGCGCCTGCAGGGCGCTTTCCGTCAGCTCCAGCTGGCTGACCTGGTGGCGATAGACCGGGCGTTGCAACAGCGCCGCCAGCGCCTGCTGCTGTTTCGGCGCGCGTTTCAGGCTTTCGGGCGGGGTGGCGCGCCCCTCTTCGGTGGCGAACCATTGCCACAGCGGCGCGGCCTCGGCCGGTTTGCCTTGCCGCAGCAGGATCGGCAGCGCATGGAACAGCACTTCGCCAATGGGGTAGTGATAGTAATCGCTGGCCCAGCGCAGGATGCGCCACAGGCTAGGGGAGAACAGCGACTCGGCGTCGATCACGCTGTCGATCGGTTTGAGCTTGTCCAGCGGCAGTTCGCTGGTGTCGCTGCAGCCGGTGACGATGCCGATCGCATGCTGCCTGCCCCAGGGCACGCCCACGCGCGCGCCGGCCACCGGCTGCATGCCGGGCGGCAGCAGATAGTCGAAGGTGCGGGCGAGGGGGACCGGCAAGGCAACGTGTACGACGGGCATGATCTCATCCAAATTGAAAAAAGTGGGCATCAGTTTACACGGCGCATCGGCAAATGTACGGTTCCGATTGCGCGCCTCGACTAATGCTGTATAATTTGCCGCCTTTGGTATAATTCGATACCAAAATTCTATTATCAACCACGTGTGGTGTCTGGCGAAACAGGGCTGGATAGCGACACGGCCTTAACTGAGGTTTCCCATGAAACAAGGTATCCACCCAAAATACGAAGAAGTTACTGCTAACTGCTCTTGCGGTAACGTGATGAAGATCCGCTCCACCGTGGGCCACGATCTGAACCTGGACGTTTGTGGCGCATGCCACCCGTTCTACACTGGCAAGCAGCGTGATGTTGCTACCGGTGGCCGCGTTGACCGCTTCAACAAGCGTTTCAGCGTACCAGGCGCTAAGAAATAAGATTTCTTATCGTCCGATGAAAAAGGCGCCTTTGGCGCCTTTTTTCGTTTCTGCCGCCGGCGTTCGCCGGACGGTTCTCAATATTCCCAGGTATCGGGATCGACACCCAGTTCGCGCATCAACGCTTTTGCGGCTTCCGGGATTTCATCGCTGCGCTCTTTGCGCAGGTCTTCATCGTTCGGCAGCGGCTGGCCGGTAAAGGCATGCAGAAACGCTTCGCACAGCAGTTCGCTGTTGGTGGCGTGGCGCAGGTTGTTCACCTGGCGACGGGTCCGTTCGTCGGTGAGGATTTTCAGGACCTTCAGCGGAATGGATACCGTGATCTTTTTGACTTGCTCGCTTTTTTTACCGTGTTCAGCGTAAGGGCTGACATACTCGCCGTTCCACTCAGCCATGGGACACCTTAACTTTGTCAGAAAAATTACAAAATTCTAAAAACCGGCCAATTATGCCCGATCTTCACTGTTCTCACTAAATAAATGTCAATTTTACGCGACCAGGGTCACTGAATGCCCCGCCTCGGGCGGACATTGTGGCTTAACATCTTATCGTCATGTCATATCGGCATAATTTTAGCGGGTATTGTGCCATTGCTCAATCTATACGCAGAGAAGTTTAGATGTCCAGATGTATTGACGTCTATCAATCCTGCGATTACTCTTTAGGCCTCATTCACCGAACCGAGAGCCGAGCGAGCCCATGACGCGTAAACCAGCCACGATTGCCGTACGCAGCGGCCTGAACGACGACGAACAGTATGGCTGCGTTGTCCCGCCGATTCATCTGTCCAGCACCTATAACTTTACCGACTTCAACCAACCCCGAGCCCATGATTACTCGCGCCGCGGCAACCCGACGCGCGACGTGGTGCAACGCGCGTTGGCGGAGCTGGAAGGCGGCGCCGGCGCGGTGATGACCGGCAGCGGGATGTCGGCGATCCATCTGGTGACCACCGTGCTGCTGAAGCCGGGCGATCTGCTGGTGGCGCCGCACGACTGCTACGGCGGCAGCTATCGGTTGTTCGACAGCCTGAGCAAGCGCGGCGCCTATCGCGTGCTGTTCGTCGATCAGGGTAATGAAGCCGCCCTGCAGCAGGCGCTGGCGCAAAAGCCGAAGCTGGTGCTGATTGAAAGCCCCAGCAATCCGCTGCTGCGCGTGGTGGACATTGCGGCGATCTGCACCGCCGCACACGCGGCGGGCGCGTTGACGGTGGTGGACAACACCTTCCTCAGCCCGGCCCTGCAACAGCCGATCGAACTCGGTGCCGATCTGGTGGTCCATTCTTGCACCAAATACCTGAATGGGCATTCGGACGTGGTGGCCGGCGCGGTGATTGCTAAAGATCCCGAGCTGGCGGTCGAATTGGCCTGGTGGGCGAACAATATCGGCGTGACCGGCGGCGCGTTCGACAGCTATCTGCTGCTGCGCGGCATGCGCACGCTGTCGCCGCGCATCAAGGCGGCGCAGCAAAACGCCGAAGCGATTGTCGGCTATTTACAGCAGCAACCGCTGGTGAAAAAGCTGTATCATCCTTCCCTACCGGAAAACCCGGGGCATGAGATCGCCCGCCGGCAGCAGCGCGGCTCCGGCGCGATGCTGAGTTTTGAACTGGACGGCGATGAAGCGGTGCTGCGCCGTTTTCTCTCTGCCCTTGAGCTGTTTACTCTGGCAGAATCGCTGGGCGGCGTAGAAAGCCTGATCTCGCATGCAGCGACCATGACCCACGCCGGCATGGCGGCGGAGGCACGGACAGCGGCCGGCATCTCCGAGAGCCTGCTGCGCATTTCCGTGGGTATTGAAGACAGTGAAGATTTGATTGCCGATCTGGAACGCGCTTTCCAGGCGGCGGCAACGAGGTAAGCATGAATGCAATTGCTGTAGCAGGGCCGGTGAGCGGGCGTCAACTGCACAAGTTTGGCGGCAGCAGTCTGGCGGATGTGAAGTGTTATCTGCGTGTGGCCGGGATTATGGCGGAATACAGCCAGCCGGGCGACATGATGGTGGTATCGGCCGCCGGCAGTACCACCAACCAGTTGATCAACTGGCTGAAGCTCAGCCAGAGCGATCGCCTGTCTGCGCACCAGGTGCAGCAGACGTTGCGCCGCTATCACAGCGATCTTATCGGCGGCCTGCTGCCGGCGGAAAGCGCCGAGCCGCTGATCGCCGAGTTCATTCAGGATCTGGAACGTCTGGCGGTGTTGCTGGACGGCAAAGTCGACGAGGTGTGCTATGCCGAAGTGGTCGGGCACGGCGAGATCTGGTCGGCGCGCCTGATGGCGGCGGTGCTCAACCACCTGGATATGCAGGCGGCCTGGCTGGATGCGCGTGATTTCCTGCGCGCCGAGCGCGCCGCGCAGCCGCAGGTGGATGAAGGCCGTTCTTATCCGCTGCTGCAACAATTGTTGGCCCAACATCCGGGCAAGCGCCTGGTGGTGACCGGCTTCATTTCGCGCAACGACGCCGGGGAAACCGTGCTGTTGGGGCGCAACGGCAGCGACTACTCTGCCACTCAGGTCGGCGCGTTGGCCGGCGCGGCGCGCGTCACCATCTGGAGCGACGTGGCCGGGGTGTACAGCGCCGACCCTCGCAAGGTGAAAGACGCCTGCCTGCTGCCGCTGCTGCGCCTGGATGAAGCCAGCGAGCTGGCGCGCCTGGCGGCGCCGGTGCTGCATACCCGCACCCTGCAGCCGGTCTCCGGCAGCGATATCGATCTTCAGCTGCGCTGCAGCTACCAGCCGGAGCAGGGCTCGACGCGCATCGAGCGCGTATTGGCGTCCGGCACCGGCGCCAAGATTGTCACCAGCCACGATGACGTGTGTCTGATTGAGCTGCACGTCGCCGCTCAGCACGACTTCAAACTGGCGCAGAAAGAATTGGATCTGGTGCTCAAGCGCGCACAGATCAAACCGCTGGCGGTGGGCATCCATCCTGACCGCAATCGGATACAGCTGTGCTACACCTCCGAGGTGGTCAACAGCGCGCTGGCGACCCTGCAGGCCTCGGCGCTGCCGGGTGAACTGCACCTGCGCGAAGGGTTGGCGCTGGTGGCGATGGTCGGCGCCGGGGTATGCAAGAACCCGCTGCACAGCCACCGTTTCTATCAGCAACTGAAAGATCAGCCGGTCGAGTTTATCTGGCAGGCTGAAGATGGCATCAGCCTGGTGGCGGTATTGCGCCAGGGGCCGACCGCGCTGCTGATTCAGGGGCTGCACCAAAGCCTGTTCCGTGCCGAGAAGCGCATCGGTCTGGTGCTGTTCGGCAAGGGCAACATCGGGTCGCGTTGGCTGGAGCTGTTCGCCCGTGAGCAGACCAATATCTCCGCGCGCAGCGGTTTCGAATTTATCCTGGCGGGGGTGGTGGACAGCCGCCGCAGCCTGCTGAACTACGACGGGCTGGATGCCAGCCGTGCATTGGCGTTCTTTGAGGACGAAGCGCAGGAACTTGACGAAGAGTCGCTGTTCTTGTGGATGCGCGCACACCCGTTCGACGATCTGGTGGTGCTCGATGTGACCGCCAGCGAAGAACTGGCCGGGCAGTATCTGGATTTCGCCAGCTACGGTTTCCACGTGATCAGCGCCAACAAGCTGGCGGGTGCCTCGTGCAGCGATACCTATCGCCAAATTCGCGACGCCTTCGCCAAAACCGGCCGCCACTGGCTGTATAACGCCACCGTCGGCGCCGGGCTGCCGGTCAACCATACGGTGCGCGATCTGCGCGACAGCGGCGACAGTATTTTGGCAATCAGCGGCATCTTCTCCGGCACGCTTTCCTGGCTGTTCTTGCAGTATGACGGCACGGTGCCGTTTACCGAACTGGTGGATCAGGCCTGGCAGCAGGGGCTGACCGAACCGGATCCGCGGGTCGATCTCTCCGGTCAGGACGTGATGCGCAAGCTGGTGATCCTGGCGCGCGAAGCGGGCTACGACATCGAACCGAACCAGGTGCGGGTCGAGTCGCTGGTGCCGGCGGGCTGCGAGCTGGGCTCCGTCGATCAGTTCTTCGAGAACGGCGAGGCGCTGAACCAACAGATGCAGCAGCGCTTTGAGGCCGCCAGCGAAATGGGCCTGGTGTTGCGTCACGTGGCGCGTTTCGATGCCAACGGTAAGGCGCGGGTCGGCGTGGAGGCGGTGCGTCCTGAGCATCCGCTGGCCTCGCTGCTGCCGTGCGACAACGTGTTCGCCATCGAAAGCCGCTGGTATCGCGATAATCCGCTGGTGATCCGCGGGCCGGGCGCCGGCCGCGACGTGACCGCCGGCGCGATCCAGTCAGACCTTAACCGGCTGGCACAGCTGCTTTAGTCCTCTGCGGGCGCGGGTTCACCGCGCCCCTTTGCTTTTCCTGCCATACTTATCCCTGCCGCCGTCATGAAATTCCCTCGTTGAGCGGGTGAAGATTAATCATCTTATTCCCCTCATTTTCCTGTTGACTCTTTAGCCAACATGCGGCATTTTCTATCTAGACGTCTAAACGTATAGATGCTCATAAAAATGAAATAAAAACAGTGATCGATAAGAGGTGAGCAGGGTATGAGCTTTTTCCACGCAAACCAGCGGGAAGCGCTGAATCAGAGTCTGGCGGAGTTGAACGGCCAGATTAACGTATCATTCGAGTTCTTCCCGCCGCGCACCAGCGAGATGGAAGAGACCCTGTGGCAGTCGATCGATCGTCTGAGCATCCTCAAACCCAAATTCGTTTCCGTCACCTACGGTGCCAACTCCGGCGAGCGCGATCGCACCCACAGCATCATCAAGGGTATCAAGGAGCGCACTGGCCTTGAGGCGGCGCCGCACCTGACCTGCATCGACGCCAGCCCGGCGCAGCTGCGCGACATCGCGACCGATTACTGGAACAGCGGCATCCGCCATATCGTGGCGCTGCGCGGCGATCTGCCGCCGGGCGGCGGCAAGCCGGAAATGTACGCGACCGATCTGGTGGCGCTGCTGAAAGACGTGGGCGACTTCGACATTTCCGTCGCTGCCTACCCGGAAGTGCACCCGGAGGCGAAGAGCGCCCAGGCCGATTTGATTAACCTGAAGCGCAAGATCGACGCCGGCGCCAGCCGCGCCATCACCCAGTTCTTCTTCGACGTTGAGAGCTACCTGCGCTTCCGCGACCGCTGCGTCGCCGCCGGTATCGACGTGGAAATCGTGCCGGGCATTCTGCCGGTGTCCAACTTCAAGCAGCTGCAGCGCTTCGCCACCATGACCAACGTGCGGGTGCCAAGCTGGATGACCAGCATGTTCGAAGGGCTGGACGACGATGCGGAGACCCGCAAAATGGTCGGTGCCAACATCGCCATGGACATGGTGAAGATCCTCAGCCGCGAAGGGGTGAAAGATTTCCACTTCTATACGCTGAACCGTGCAGAGATGAGTTACGCGATCTGCCACACGCTGGGCGTGCGCCCGGTGGCCGCAGCCTGACAGGCTTGTCCCATTGAAAAATGGGCGTCGCTTTACCGCGGCGCCCTTTTTTTGTGGGGGAAAGGCATAAAAAAACGGCCCCGATAAACGGGGCCGCGATTAGGTAGGCTCACTAGCCGGTGTTGCGCATCCCGGCGGCGACGCCGGCGATGGTGACCATCAGGGCCTGCTCGACGCGGGCGTCCGGCTGTTCCTGCTGACGCGAACGGTGCAGCAGCTCGGCCTGCAAGACGTTCAGCGGGTCGGTGTAAACGTTGCGCAGCGCGATGGATTCGGCAATCCACGGCAGGTCTTCCATCAGGTGCGCATCGTTGGCGATGGTCAGCACCACCTTGATGTCGCTTTCCAGCTGATCGCGCAGCTGTTGGCCCAGCGGCCACAGCGATTTATCCACCAGGCGTTGATCGTAGTATTCCGCCAGCCACAGGTCGGCCTTGGCGAACACCATTTCCAGCATGGCGATGCGGGTGGAGAAGAACGGCCAGTCGCGACACATCGCCTCCAGCTCCGCCTGCTTGCCGGCTTTCACCGCTTCCTGTAATCCGGCGCCGGCGCCGAGCCAGGCCGGCAGCATCAGGCGGTTCTGCGTCCAGGCGAAGATCCACGGAATGGCGCGCAGGCTTTCCACGCCGCCGTTCGGCTTGCGTTTGGCCGGGCGTGAGCCCAGCGGCAGTTTACCCAGCTCCAGCTCCGGCGTGGCCGCGCGGAAGTAAGGCACGAAGTCCGGGTTTTCACGCACGTAGCCGCGATACATCCGGCAGGAGGTCTCGGACAGATCGTCCATCAACGCCCGCCATTCTTTCTTCGGTTCCGGCGGCGGCAGCAGGTTGGCCTCGAGGATCGCCCCGGCATACAGCGCCAGGCTGCTGATGGTGACTTCAGGCAGGCCGAATTTGAAGCGGATCATCTCGCCCTGTTCGGTGACGCGCAGGCCGCCCTTCAGGCTGCCCGGCGGCTGCGACAGCAGCGCCGCATGCGCCGGTGCGCCGCCGCGGCCGATGGAGCCGCCGCGCCCATGGAACAACGTCAGCGCCACGCCGGCTTTTTCACAGGTTTTGATCAAGGCGTCCTGCGCACGGTACTGTGCCCAGGAAGCGGCCATCACGCCGGCGTCTTTCGCCGAGTCGGAGTAGCCGATCATTACCATCTGTTTGCCCTGAATAAAGCCGCGATACCAGTCGATGTTCAGCAACTGGGTCATCACGTCGTCGGCGTTGTTCAGATCGTCGAGGGTTTCGAACAGCGGAGCGACGGGCAGCGCGAACGGGCAGCCGGCCTCTTTCAGCAGCAGGTGTACCGCCAGCACGTCGGAAGGCGTGCGCGCCATCGAAATCACGTAGGCGGCAATCGAGCCCTGCGGCGCTTCGGCGATCACCCGGCAGGTTTCCAGCACTTCCTGCGTGTCGGCGCTCGGTTGCCACTTCAGCGGCACCAGCGGGCGTTTGGAGTTCAGTTCGCGGATCAGGAACGCCTGTTTATCGGCTTCTGACCAGCTTTCATAGTCGCCCAGCCCCAGATAACGGGTCAGCTCGGCGATGGCTTCGGTATGGCGGGTGCTTTCCTGGCGCACGTCGATGCGCACCAGCGGTACGCCGAAGCAGCGCACGCGGCGCAGGGTATCCAGCAGCTGACCGTTGGCGATGATGCCCATACCGCAGGCCTGCAGCGATTGGTAGCAGGCATACAGCGGCTCCCACAGCTGCTCGTTGTTCACCAGCAGGTCGTGCGGCTTCAGCACGCGTTCGCCCTTCAGGCGGCCTTCCAGATAGGCCTGGGAGCTCATCAGCTGGCTGCGCAGCTGCTTCATGATTTCGCGGTACGGTTCCTGCACCTCGTCACCGCCGGCGCGGGCGCGCAGCTCCGGGGTGCATTCGGTCATCGACAGCTCGGAGACCAGCACCTGGATATCGCGGGTGAACAGGTCGCAGGCTTTCCAGCGGCTGAGCAGCAGCACATGGCGGGTGATTTCGGCGGTCACGTTCGGGTTGCCGTCGCGGTCGCCGCCCATCCAGGAGGTGAAGCGCACCGGCACCGCTTCCGCCGGCAGGCTGTAATTGATGGAGTTTTCCAACTGCTCGTTGAACTCGCGCAGGAACGCCGGCACGCCTTCCCACAGGCTGTTTTCTACCACCGCGAAGCCCCATTTGGCTTCGTCGATCGGGGAGGGGCGATGTTTGCGAATTTCATCGGTGTGCCACGACTGGGCCACCAGTTGGCGCAGGCGGCGCATGATCTTGTTGCGCTCGTAGTCGGCCAGATCGTTGTGATCGAGCTGGCTGAGGCAGGTGTTGACCTCCACCAGCTTGTGGATCAGGGTGCGGCGGGTGATCTCCGTCGGGTGCGCCGTCAGCACCAGCTCGATGGAAAGTTGCGACACCGCGTGCTGCAGCTCTTTGTCGCTGAGCTTTTTGTCTTTGAGGCGGCTGAACAGCTGCGCCAGCGCTTCCGGGTTGCTGGCGGCTTCGCCGTTGGGCGAAATGCTGTGGTACTGCTCGGCGACGTTGGTCAGGTTGAGGAACTGGCTGAAGGCGCGCGCCACCGGCAGCAACTCGTCGTTGGACAGGTTCTGCAGGGTGGAGAGCAGCTCCTGGCGATGCGCTTCGTTGCCGGCGCGTGAAGATTTGGAAAGCTTACGGATGGTCTCAACGCGATCGAGAATATGCTCGCCCAGCGCTTCTTTGATGGTATCGCCGAGCAATTTGCCGAGCATACTGACATTACTGCGCATTGCCGAATATTGTTCGTTCATATAACCCCTGACCCAGTTCTGTATGATTTTTATCTTGTAAATAAATTTCACGCGTCAGGCGCAGACCGCCAGCCTGATCACATCGCGTTCCTGTCCAATCGTCAATTGACACTATTTTTAGCAAAAAAACATCAAAATCGGCGAATTTTCTGAAATTTAATTACGCCGCGTCGGTTATCAGCGTGGCTTATTTAGCCGTTTACTACTTATTTTGAGGTAGGGGAAAGCATAAAACATTTCCCCTGTTAAATGTCGGGTTTATTGCCGGCAAAAGTGATTGACCAGCTGGCCCAGCAGTTTGCGCGTCGGTTCGATAAACGCGGTGTCGATGTATTCGTCCGGCTGGTGGGCCTGATCGATGGAACCGGGGCCGAGCACCAGGGTCGGGCATACCTGTTGCACGAACGGCGCTTCGGTGCAGTAGTTGACCACCTGCGTGCGGGTGCCCAGCAGCTCCTCGATCACCGCCACCATGCGGTGGTCGGTCGGGCACTCGTAGCCCGGCACCGACGCGTGCAGCTCTTCGATGGTCAGGCGGCCCGGCCAGCGTTGGCTTACCGGCTCCAGCGCCTGATGCATCAGTTCGTTGATGTTGTCGAGCGTCATGCCGGGCAGCGGGCGGATATCCAGGTGCAGTTCGCAACAGGCGCAGATGCGGTTGGCCGCGTCGCCGCCGCTGATATGGCCGAAGTTCATGGTGGGATAAGGCACGGCGAACGCCGGATTGTTGTAGCGCTCTTGCAGGGTTTTGCGCAGCTCCATCAGGCGGCCGATGGATTCGTGCATCAGATCGATGGCGTTGACGCCGCGCGCCGGATCGCTGGAATGGCCGGACTGGCCGACGATGCGAATGGCATTGGCCATGTGGCCCTTGTGCGCGCGCACCGGCTGCAGCGAGGTCGGCTCGCCGATGATGGCGAAATCCGGACGAATGGCGGTAGAGGCGGCGAAGTAACGCGCGCCGGCCATCGTCGTTTCTTCATCTGCGGTGGCTAAAATGTACAACGGCTTGGTCAGCTTGCTCGCGTCGATATCGCGCACCGCATCCAGAATAAAGGCGAAGAAGCCTTTCATGTCGGCGGTGCCCAGCCCGTAGAGCTTGTTGTCGTGCTCGGTCAGGGTGAAGGGATCGCGCGTCCAGCGGCCTTCGTCGTAAGGCACCGTATCAGTGTGGCCGGCCAGCAGCAGGCCGCCGCTGCCTTCGCCGATGCTGGCCAGCAGGTTGAATTTGTGGCGCGACTCCGGCACCGGCTGTACGTCGACGCGAAAGCCCAGGTCGGCAAACCATCCGGCCAGCAAGTTGATTAACGCCTCATTGCTCTGATCGAGGCCGGCATCGGTGGCGCTGATCGACGGAGTGGCGATCAACGCCCGGTACAGCTCAATAAATGGAGGTAATTTCATCTTCACTGTTGACAGCCTTTGGTTAGGATAGTATCAATATTCATGCATTTATTTTGAATAAAAATACAGTAAGCCGACGCGTAAGGGAACCCGATACCCGGATGTTTATAAAAGCATCAACGCTTGGCTCCGTGGGTGAACGGCGCAACAACGCTGGCTAGCCCTGTTACCTGGGTCGCAAGCGACCGCACGTCAGTTTAGAAGGTGAAAGGCCACATGTTGAATACGCTGATCGTTGGTGCCAGCGGTTACGCCGGAGCGGAGCTCACGGCTTACCTGAATCGCCACCCACACATGAACATAACCGCTTTAGCGGTTTCAGCGCAAAGTGCAGATGCAGGAAAGTTACTTTCCGATCTCCATCCCCAGTTGAAAGGCATCGTCGATCTGCCGCTGCAGCCGTTGACCGACGTTGCCAAGGCGGCGCAGGGCATCGACGTGGTGTTCCTCGCCACCGCCCATGAAGTCAGCCACGATATCGCACCGGCCTTCCTGGCGGCGGGCTGCGTGGTGTTCGATCTGTCGGGCGCCTTCCGCGTGCAGGACGCCGGTTTTTATAGCCAGTACTACGGTTTCGCACATCAGCATGGCGCCCTGCTGGAGCAGGCGGTATACGGCCTGGCGGAGTGGCAGAGCGACAAGATCAAACAGGCGCAGCTGATTGCCGTGCCGGGCTGTTACCCGACGGCGGCGCAGCTGGCGCTGAAGCCGTTGATCGAGAAGCAGCTGCTGAACCTCGACCAGTGGCCGGTGATCAACGCCACCAGCGGCGTCAGCGGCGCCGGGCGCAAGGCCAGTATGACCACCAGCTTCTGCGAAGTGAGCCTGCAGCCGTACGGTATTTTCACTCATCGGCACCAGCCGGAGATCGCCGCGCACCTGGGCGTGCCGGTCATCTTTACGCCGCACCTGGGCAATTTCCCGCGCGGCATCCTTGAAACCATCACCTGCCGCCTGAAGGCCGGCGTGACCGCGCAGGACGTCGCCGCCGCCTATCATGCCGCCTATGACGACAAGCCGCTGGTGCGGTTGTACGACCAGGGCGTGCCGGCGCTGAAAGCGGTGGTGGGGCTGCCGTTCTGCGACATCGGTTTTGCGGTGCAGGGCGAGCATCTGATCGCCGTAGCGGTGGAAGACAACCTGCTGAAAGGCGCGGCGGCGCAGGCGGTGCAATGCCTGAATATCCGTTTCGGCTTCCCGGAAACCCAGTCACTCCTTTAAACCAGCGTGAGTAAACAGCAATGAACCCGTTAATTATCAAGTTAGGTGGCGTGTTATTAGACAGTGAAGAAGCGCTGGAGCGTCTGTTTACCGCGCTGGACAGCTACCGGCAGCAGCATCAGCGCCCGCTGGTGATCGTGCACGGCGGCGGCTGCGTGGTGGACGAGCTGATGAAGCAGCTCTCTTTGCCGGTGGTGAAAAAGAACGGCCTGCGGGTCACGCCGGCCGATCAGATCGACATCATCACCGGCGCGCTGGCCGGCACCGCCAACAAAACGCTGCTGGCGTGGGCGATTAAACATCAAATCAACGCCGTCGGCCTGAGCCTGGCGGATGGCGGCAGCGCGGTCGTGACCCCGCTCGATCCGGCATTGGGCCACGTCGGCAACGCGCAGCCCGGTTCGCCCGCGCTGCTCAATACCCTGCTGAGCGCCGGCTACCTGCCGGTGGTCAGCTCCATCGGCATCACCGCCGAAGGGCAGTTAATGAACGTGAACGCCGATCAGGCGGCGACGGCGCTGGCGGCGACGCTGGGGGCGGATCTGATCCTGCTGTCGGACGTCAGTGGCATCCTCGACGGCAAGGGGCAACGCATTGCGGAAATGACGGCGCAAAAAGCGGAACAACTGATCGCGCAAGGCATCATCACCGATGGTATGGTGGTGAAGGTGAATGCGGCGCTCGACGCGGCCCGCACCCTCGGCCGCCCGGTGGATATCGCCAGCTGGCGCCATGCCGATCAGCTTCCTGCTTTGTTTAACGGCGTGTCGATTGGCACCCGGATCCTCGCTTAATTTTAGAATTAGAAAGGAATAGATCATGCAAAACCAAGGCATCAAAAAAATCGTTCTGGCGTACTCCGGCGGCCTGGATACCTCGGCCATCATTCCATGGCTGAAAGAGAACTACGGCGGCTGTGAAGTGGTGGCGTTCGTGGCGGACATCGGTCAGGAGCGCAGCGATCTGGAAGGTGTGGAGCAAAAAGCCCTGCAGTCCGGTGCCTCTGAATGTCACGTGGTGGATCTGCGTGAAGAATTTATCCGCGATTACGTTTATCCGGTGCTGCAGACCGGCGCCCTGTACGAAGGCAGCTACCTGCTGGGCACGTCGATGGCGCGGCCGATCATCGCCAAGGCGCAGGTCGAGCTGGCGTTGAAAGTGGGCGCCGACGCGCTGTGCCACGGTGCGACCGGCAAAGGCAACGACCAGGTGCGTTTCGAGACCACCTACACCGCACTGGCGCCACAGCTGAAAGTGGTGGCGCCGTGGCGTGAGTGGAACCTGCGTTCCCGTGAAGCGCTGCTGGATTACCTGAAAGAGCGCAACATCCCGACCACCGCATCGTTGGAGAAGATCTACAGCCGCGATGAAAACGCCTGGCACATCTCCACCGAAGGCGGCGTGCTGGAAAGCCCGTGGAATGCGCCGAACAAAGATTGCTGGGTATGGACCGTCGATCCACAGGAAGCGCCGGATCAGCCTGAGCAGGTGACCGTTACCGTTGAGAAAGGTCGCGTTGTTGCGGTTAACGGTAAAGCGCTGTCGCCGTACCAGTGCCTGGAAACCCTGAACGCGCTGGGTGCCAAGCACGGCGTTGGCCGTATCGACATCGTGGAAAACCGCCTGGTGGGCATCAAATCCCGCGGCTGTTATGAAACCCCGGGGGGCACCATCATGGTGGCGGCGCTGCGCGCCGTCGAACAGCTGGTGCTGGATCGCGACAGCTTCAAATGGCGCGAGCAGCTGGGCCTGGAGATGTCCTATGTGGTGTACGACGGCCGCTGGTTCGCGCCGCTGCGCCGCTCGCTGCAGGCTTCTGCCGAAGCGCTGGCGGAAGAGGTGAACGGCGAAGTCGTGCTGCAGCTGTACAAAGGCCAGGTGACGGCGACCCAGAAGAAATCGGCCAACAGCCTGTACTCCGAAGAGTTCGCCACTTTCGGCGAAGACGAAGTTTACGATCACAGCCACGCGGGCGGCTTTATTCGCCTGTTCTCTCTGTCTTCACGCATCCGTGCGTTGAACGAGAAAAAGAATAAATAATCGATTGGCGTGACTCTGCAAGGGCGCAGCATGCTGCGCCCTTTCGCATAAAAATTCAGGAGTAAGATATGGCACTTTGGGGCGGACGGTTCACTCAGGCGGCGGATCAGCGGTTCAAGCAACTCAACGATTCGCTGCGGTTCGATTATCGCCTGGCGGAGCAGGATATCGTGGGCTCGGTGGCCTGGTCGAAGGCGCTGGTGACCGTTAACGTGTTGACGGCAACGGAGCAACAGCAGCTGGAGCAGGCGCTGAATGCGCTACTGACGGAGGTCCAGGCCGATCCTTTGGCGATCGTCCAAAGCGATGCCGAAGACATCCACAGCTGGGTGGAGCAGAAGCTGATCGAGAAGGTCGGCGATTTGGGCAAGAAGCTCCACACCGGCCGCAGCCGCAACGATCAGGTCGCGACCGATCTGAAGCTGTGGTGCAAACAGCAGATCGGCGACCTGCATCAGGCGATCGTCCAGCTGCAGCAGGCGCTGGTGGAGACCGCCGAAGCCAACCAGGATGCGGTGATGCCGGGGTATACCCACCTGCAACGCGCGCAGCCGGTGACTTTCGCGCACTGGTGCCTGGCCTATGTCGAGATGCTGGCGCGCGATGAGAGCCGTCTGCAGGATACCCTGAAACGGCTGGACGTCAGCCCGCTGGGCAGCGGCGCGCTGGCCGGCACCGCTTATCCTATCGATCGCGAGCAGCTGGCCGGCTGGCTGGGCTTCGCCTCGGCGACCCGCAACAGCCTGGACAGCGTATCCGATCGCGATCACGTGCTGGAGCTGCTGTCCAACGCCGCCATCAGCATGGTGCACCTGTCGCGCTTCGCCGAAGATCTGATCTTCTTCAACAGCGGCGAAGCGGCGTTTGTTGAGCTGTCCGACCGCGTGACCTCCGGTTCTTCGCTGATGCCGCAGAAGAAAAACCCGGACGCGCTGGAGCTGATCCGCGGCAAATGCGGCCGCGTACAGGGCGCGCTGACCGGTATGATGATGACGCTGAAAGGCCTGCCGCTGGCGTACAACAAAGACATGCAGGAAGACAAAGAAGGGCTGTTTGACGCGCTCGACACCTGGATGGACTGCCTGCAGATGGCGGCGCTGGTGCTGGACGGCATCCAGGTGAAACGCCCGCGCTGTCAGGAAGCGGCGGAACAGGGCTATGCCAATGCCACAGAGCTGGCGGATTACCTGGTCGCCAAGGGCGTGCCGTTCCGCGAAGCGCACCACATCGTCGGCGAGGCGGTGGTAGAAGCGATTCGCCAGGGTAAACCGCTGGAAGCGCTGCCGCTGGCGGATTTGCAGCAGTTTAGCGCGACGATCGGTGACGACGTTTACCCGATCCTGGCGTTGCAATCCTGCCTGGACAAGCGTGCGGCCAAAGGCGGCGTCGCACCGCAGCAGGTGGCCACGGCAATCGCCGCAGCGAAACAGCGTTTGGCCTGACGACGACAAGGGCGGCCCGGCGCCGCCCTTGAACCTTTACCCCGCCAGGCGTGCGCACAGATAACGGTTCAGGCTCACGCCTTCCTCCATCGCGCCGATCGCCAGCCGGCGATGTTGTTCCGGCGTCATGCGCAACACCAGTTTTCCGCTGAAGTTCTTTTCCGCCAGCGCCTGCGGCGGCGTTTCGCCTTGCGTCAGCATATCGGCGATCGTTTCGCTCACCACTTTCTCGATACCCTCCAATGCGCCGGTACGCGTGGCGGCCAGCCAGGACAACGAGGGGAATTCGGCGCACAGCCCGACATATTCACGTTCTTCCGCTGACCAGGTGATGCGATAGGTATAGTGTTCATGCTTTTCCATGTTCTTCCTCCATTCTGGCCAGTGCGGCGATGACCTGCTTAACCTGATATGCCTTGGCTGCGCCGTTGTTGCCGCGTTGGATATTGATGCGCGGATCGCCTGACCAGGGCATGCGATAAACGTGATGGCTGCTACCGTTTTATGCGCGGCGGCCCAAACCATCGCACGCAGATTTTCGCTAATCTCGGCGAATTTGATGCTGTTCTGCCGCTGTTGCAAATCAGCGATGTCATCCCTGATCTCGTTCATGCCGCCTCCATTTTAGTATCATTATTGGTATCATTTCAACGTTGAAGTATAAAAAATGAGCGCAGAAGGGCCGTGAGGCAAGAGGAGGGAGGAAAATGTGGAAAGCGCTGCGCAAAAAAACCGGGCCTGAAGGCCCGGTAGGTGTGAACGGAGAAGGAGGCGTTATTCGCCCGGGCAGCGCTGGCAGCGCTCGATTTCGGCCGTGCCGAGTTTGAGTTTCGCCTGCAGATCGCGCAGCGCGGTGCGCAAGCCTTCTTCGATCACCGGATGATAGAACGGCATGTCCAGCATCTGATCGACGGTCATCTGCTGCTGGTGCGCCCAGGCCAGCAGGTGTGCGATGTGTTCGGCGTCCGGGCCGATCATTTCCGCGCCGAGGAAACGGCCGGTGCCTTGCTCGCCGTAGACGTGCAGAATGCCTTTGTTGCGCAGCATCACTCGCGAGCGGCCCTGATTCTCAAACGAGACGTTGCCCACTTCAAAGCAGCCGCAGGCGCTGAACTTCTCGCTCAGCTCGCGGAAGGTTGAGCCGACCATGGCGATCTGCGGATCGGAGAACACCACCGAAATCGCGCTGCGTCGCAGGCCCGGATTGATCTCCGGGAAGCTGCCGGCGTTGGCACCGGCGATGCGTGCCTGGTCGCTGGCCTCATGCAGCAGCGGCAGTTGGTTGCTGGCGTCGCCGGCGATGAAAATATGCGGCACGCTGGTTTGCATCGTCAGGCGGTCGGCCAGCGGCACGCCGCGAGCGTCGAGCTGCAGGCCGGTGTTTTCGAGGCCCAGCCGATCGACATTGGGGCGGCGGCCGGTGGCGGCCAGCACGTAGTCCACCAGGATCTCCTGCGGTTGGCCCTGCAGATCCCGATAGCGGATAAACACCTTGTCGCCTTCGCGCTGCATCATCTCTACCTTCACGTCGGCGTCGAGGTAGAACTCTTCCCCCAGCGCCTTCGCAGCGTAATCGCGCACGGCGCTGTCGGTCAGCGGCCCGACCGCGCCGCCGATGCCGAAGACCTTGGTGTCGACGCCGAGGCGGTGCAGCGCTTGCCCCAGCTCGAGCCCGATGACGCCGGGGCCGAATACCGCTACGGACTGCGGCAAATCATCCCAGTTGAACAGGTCGTCATTGACGATCAGACGATCGCCCAGTTCGCTCCACGGCGCCGGCCAGCTGGGGCGGGAACCGGTGGCGATCACGATGCGCTGCGCCACGATGCGCGTATGCTCATCGACTTGCAGCGTGTTGTCGTCGATAAACCGGGCATAGCCCTGAATTTTGTCGCCGGCCGGGATCTCGTCCACGCCTTCCAGCACGAAGCCGACGAAGCGATCGCGTTCGCGCTTGACGCGCGCCATCACTTCGCGTCCGTCGATGCGGGTTTTACCGGTTGGGTGCACGCCAAAGCCCGGCGCGCGTTCGATTTGATGCACCGCTTCGGCAGCGGCGATCAACAACTTGGATGGCATACAGCCAACGCGCGCACAGGTGGTGCCGTAAGGCCCGCCTTCGATCATCACCACGCTGGGGGTAGACAGTTTGGCCGCGCGATAGGCGCCGAGCCCTGCGGTGCCGCCGCCGATGACCGCGACATCAACGTTCAACAGTTTCATATCCGCTCCTGAAAGGTAAAAAAAGGGCGGGCCGTAGCCCGCCAAAGTTCACGTTGGCTTTGTTATTACTTATTAAGCTGACAGGAAAGTTTCCAGATCGTCGCTGCCACCGATGTGACGGCCGCCGATGAACACTTGCGGCACCGTGGCGCGGCCGCTGACGGCGCGCAGGCTGACGGTGGTGGCGTCTTTGCCCAGCACGATCTCTTCATACTGAATGCCGCGCTCTTGCAGCATCTGTTTGGCTTTGGCGCAGAATGGGCAGCCTGGTTTGGTGAACAGGGAGACCGACTCCTGCACTTTGAATTCCGGCGCCAGGTATTTCAGCATGGTGTCTGCGTCGGACACCTCAAACGGGTCGCCCGGTTTGTTCGGTTCGACGAACATTTTCTCGACCACGCCGTCGCGCACCAGCATCGAGTAGCGCCATGAACGTGGGCCAAAGCCCAGATCCGCTTTCTCGACCAGCATGTTCATGCCTTTGGTGAATTCACCGTTGCCGTCCGGCACGAAGGTGATGTTTTCCGCATGCTGATCGGCTTTCCAGGCGTTCATCACGAAGGTGTCGTTCACCGAGACGCACAGAATGCCGTCGACGCCGTGCTGTTTGAATACGCTGGACAGCTCGTTGTAGCGCGGCAGATGGCTCGAAGAGCAGGTCGGCGTGAACGCGCCCGGCAGCGAGAACACGATGACCGTTTTGTTTTTGAACAGGTCATCAGTGGTCACATCAATCCATTGGTCGCCCTGACGGGTGTGGAAAGTAACCTGAGGAACTTTCTTGCCTTCTTGACTGGTAAACATTGATTAACCCCTTAATTAGGAAAAGTAATTTTTAGCATTTAGCGCGATATCGCTTCGTTGGGACACATTATTGTCGCTGGGGCTTGATAGATCTAATCGCTCATTGCTATCTTATCTATCGCCATGAGCTATCATGGAATGGAGGGAAACAATGAATATTCGTGATTTAGAGTATCTGGTCGCCTTGGCCGAGCACCGGCACTTCCGCCGTGCGGCCGATTCATGCCATGTAAGCCAGCCCACGCTGAGCGGGCAGATCCGCAAGCTGGAAGACGAGTTGGGCGTCATGCTGCTCGAGCGCACCAGCCGCAAGGTGCTGTTCACCCAGGCGGGTCTGTTGCTGGTGGAGCAGGCGCGTACCGTGCTGCGCGAAGTGAAAGTATTGAAGGAGATGGCCAGCCAGCAGGGCGAAGCCATGTCCGGGCCGCTGCACATCGGCCTGATCCCGACCGTGGGGCCTTATCTGCTGCCGCAGATCATCCCGACGCTGCACAAAACCTTCCCGAAACTGGAAATGTACCTGCACGAGGCGCAAACCCAGCAACTGCTGGCACAGCTCGACAGCGGCAAACTGGACTGCGCCATTCTGGCATTGGTAAAGGAAACCGAGGCGTTTATCGAAGTGCCTCTGTTCGATGAACCGATGAAGCTGGCGGTGTATTCCGATCACCCGTGGGCGCAGCGCGATCGCGTGGCGATGCCGGATTTGGCGGGAGAGAAGCTGCTGATGCTGGAGGATGGCCACTGCCTGCGCGATCAGGCGATGGGCTTCTGCTTCCAGGCGGGCGCGGACGAGGATACCCACTTCCGCGCCACCAGTCTGGAAACGCTGCGCAATATGGTCGCGGCCGGCAGCGGTATTACCCTGCTGCCGTCACTGGCGGTGCCGCCGCAGCGCGAACGCGACGGCGTCTGCTATCTGGATTGCTACAAGCCGGAACCGAAGCGCACCATCGCATTGGTATATCGCCCCGGTTCCCCATTGCGCAGCCGTTATGAGCAGTTGGCCGAAGCGATCCGCGAGCACATGCAGGGCTACATCGACAGCGCGTTAAAACAGGCGGTTTAAGCCGTTAAGCGCCGCCACCCGGTAGGCTTCGGCCATGGTCGGATAGTTGAAGGTCGTATTAACGAAATACTCGATAGTATTGCCTTCACCTTTCTGTTCCATGATCGCCTGACCGATGTGGATGATCTCCGCCGCACGCTCGCCGAAGCAGTGGATCCCGAGGATCTGCAGGGTGTCGCGATGGAACAGGATCTTCAGGCTGCCGACGTTCATCCCGGCGATCTGCGCGCGCGCCAGATGTTTGAACTGGGCGCGGCCCACTTCATACGGCACCTTCATCGCCGTCAGTTCCTGCTCGGTTTTGCCGACGGAGCTGATTTCCGGAATGGTGTAGATGCCGGTCGGGATATCTTCGATTAAGTGACCGCTGGCTTCGCCGGAAGCGATCGCCTGCGCGGCGATGCGGCCCTGATCGTAGGCGGCGGAAGCCAGGCTCGGATAGCCGATCACGTCACCGACCGCATAGATGTGCGACAGCGCGGTTTGGTACATGCTGTTCACCTTCAGTAGCCCGCGGCTGTCCGATTCCAGGCCGACGTTTTCCAACCCCAGCGAATCGGTGTTGCCGGTACGGCCGTTGGCGTACAGCAGGCAGTCCGCTTTCACCTTTTTGCCGGACTTCAGGTGCACGATCACGCCGTCTTCGGTACCTTCAATCTTCTCGAACTCCTCGTTGTGGCGGATCACCACGCCGTTGTTCCAGAAGTGGTAAGAGAGCGAATCCGACATCTCCTGATCGAGGAACGCCAGCAGGCGATCGCGGGTGTTGATCAGATCGACCTTGACGTTCAGACCGCGGAAGATAGACGCGTATTCGCAGCCGATCACCCCGGCGCCGTAAATGATCACGTGGCGCGGTTCATGGCTCAGCTCGAGAATGGAATCGCTGTCGTAGATGCGCGGGTGATTGAAATCGACGCTGGCCGGATGGTAAGGGCGCGAGCCGCAGGCGATCACGATGTGGTCGGCGCGGATGGTGTCCTGGGTGCCGTCCATGTAGCTGACGCTGACGGTGTTGGCGTCGATGAAGCGCGCGTCGCCGGCGAACAGTTTGCACTGGTTCCGCTCATAGAAGCCTTGGCGCATGCGGGTCTGCTGGCTGATGACGTTATCGGCGTGGCGTAAAATGTCAGGGAAGGTCGCGCTGAGCGTGCGCGAGTTGTTGTAAAGCGGGTTCTGGTTGAATTCGATAATGCGGCTGACGGCGTGGCGGAGGGCTTTGGAAGGGATGGTGCCCCAGTGGGTACATCCGCCGCCTACGTTGTTGTACCGTTCGATAACGGCCACGCGGGCGCCCTGTTTCACCAGCCCCATGGCGGCACCTTCACCACCAGGGCCCGAGCCAATCACAATGGCATCAAATTGATAGTGCTGTTGCATGTAGGAGAGACCTGTTTTTTTATACAAGATTACAACGGTATCTTAACATCATAGCGCTGCTCACCCAATCACCATTAGGCTTTTTGAGGCAAAGCACAATCGGCTCAGGGCGGAAGTGTGATAGAGCGCGTTAGTATAAATGCTGTTGCAATAAAATTTGCTATATTGCCGAGTCTAGGGCGTTAGACTGAGAGAATGGAACCTATCCGGATATGCATATGGGCGTCAGAGCACAACAAAAAGAACGGACTCGTCGTTCCCTGATCGAAGCCGCTTTCAGCCAGCTGAGCGCCGAACGCAGCTTCGCCAGTCTGAGCCTGCGGGAAGTTTCACGCGAGGCGGGCATCGCGCCCACGTCGTTTTATCGCCATTTCCGCGATGTGGACGAGTTGGGGCTGACCATGGTGGATGAAAGCGGCCTGATGCTGCGTCAGTTGATGCGCCAGGCGCGCCAACGCATCGCCAAAGGCGGCAGCGTGATCCGCACCTCGGTGTCCACCTTTATGGAGTTTATCGGCAACAACCCGAACGCCTTCCGCCTGCTGCTGCGCGAGCGTTCCGGCACGTCGGCGGCATTCCGTGCGGCGGTGGCGCGCGAGATCCAGCATTTCATCGCCGAACTGGCGGACTACCTCGAGTTGGAAAATCACATGCCGCGCAGCTTTACCGAAGCGCAGGCCGAAGCGATGGTCACCATCGTGTTCAGCGCCGGCGCGGAAGCGCTGGATATCGACGTCGAGCAGCGGCAGCAGCTGGAAGAACGGCTGGTGCTGCAGCTGCGGATGATCTCCAAAGGGGCGTATTACTGGTATCGTCGCGAACAAGAAAAAGCTTCTGTGTCCCACGTATAAAAAGGTAAAAAATGATGGAAAAACCAGGCCGTGAAAATGGCACCTTACTGCTGGCGTTGATTGCCGGCCTTTCGATCAACGGTTCCTTTGCCGCGCTGTTCAGCTCGGTGGTGCCGTTTTCGATCTTCCCGCTGATCGCGTTGGTGCTGGCGGTGTACTGCCTGCATCAGCGTTACCTGAACCGCGCCATGCCGGACGGCATGCCGAAGCTGGCGGCGGCCTGTTTCCTGCTGGGGCTGCTGTTGTACAGCGCCATCGTGCGCGCCGAATACCCGCAGATCGGCTCCAACTTCCTGCCGTCGGTGATCTGCGTGGCGCTGGTGCTGTGGATCGGGATGAAACTGAAGGCGCGTAAGGCGCCGGATGCGCCGACTCAAGAATCGTAATGAAACGGGGCGCCATGATGGCGCCCCTGTCGTATCAGCAGCGCTTTTCCAGCAACACGCCGCATTCCATGTGATGGGTATACGGGAACTGATCGAACAGCGCCAGACGGCTGACCCGGTGGGTGGCCTGCAGCGTTTCAAGGTTGGCGCACAGCGTTTCCGGGTTGCATGAGATATACAGAATGCGCGGGTAGGCCTGCACCATCTTCACCGTTTCATCGTCCAGCCCGCTGCGCGGTGGATCGACGAAAATCGTCTCGCAGTTGTAACCGCTCAGATCGATGCCCTTCAACCGGTTGAATTCGCGCACCCCGTTCATCGCCTGGGTAAAATCTTCCGCCGCCATGCGGATGATCTGCACATTGTCGATATGGTTGGCAGCGATGTTGTATTGCGCCGCCGCCACCGACGGTTTGGCGATCTCGGTCGCCAGCACGCGCTCGAAATTGCGCGCCAGCGCCAGCGAGAAGTTGCCGTTGCCGCAATACAGCTCCAGCAAATCGCCTTTGGAACCGGCGGTCACCGCCAGCGCCCATTCCAGCATTTGCACGTTCATGGCCGCGTTGGGCTGTGTAAAGCTGTTTTCCACCTGGCGGTAGATCATGTCGCGGCCGGCGACCGGCAGCACTTCGTCAACATAATCCTGGTCGAGCATGATTTTGGTCTTCGACGCCCGGCCGATTAGCTGCAGGTCGAAACCTTGCGCGCGCAGCTCATCGCGCAACTGCTCGGCGCGCTGTTGCCAAACGTCATCCAGCTTGCGGTGGTACAGCAGCGAGGCGATGATTTTGCCGCTTTGCGTCGACAGATAATCGATCTGGAACAGCTTGTGACGCAGGATCGGTTCCGGTTTCAGCGCGGCGATCAGGGCGCTCATCAGGCGGTTGATCAGCTCGCTGGCGGCCGGGAATTGATCGACGCGAATACGCTGCTTGGTCTGCTGATCGAACATGATGTGGTACATGTCGTCCGCGTCGTGCCAGATGCGGAATTCGGCGCGCATGCGGTAGTGGTCGACTGGCGAGCGGAACACTTCCGGCTCGGGCGCCGCGAACGGTGACATCAACGTCTTCAGGCGGGCGACTTTCTCCGCCAGTTGGTCATCGTAACGTTCAATAGGCAAATTCTCGGGCGTCATGTGTTTCTTCTCGTCAGGCAAATTTGATCAGCGGGGATTGTAGGGAATCAGCCCGTGAAGTCCAGTTTTGTCGCGTTTATTATTTGTAACATTAATGGCAGTCTAGACATCTATTTGCATTGATCGTAGCATTGCCGTCCGGCCTCAAGCAGCGAGTGAAAAGGGAATCCGGTGTGAATCCGGAGCTGACGCGCAGCGGTAAGGGGAAGTCACGGCGATAGCGTTTCGACGCAGACACTGTCCACTGCAGGATGGGAAGTCATCGCCCGTTGCCGGTCGCGCCCGCGGCCCGCAAATCCCAAGCCCGAAGACCTGCCGGTGTTACGTCGCAATGTCCGTGGCCGTCGCGAACTACCGGCCATGATCCTGCGGCATCCGCCAATTAAGTTTGGATGCTTTTCTCATGACAATTACAAAAAATACGCTGCTGGCGGTGGTCTCCTCCGTCACGGCCTTTTCTGGATGGGCGCAAGACAACACGACAGCCACGAGTGGCGATAACCTGGTGGTGACCGCCAACCGCTTCCCGCAGCCGGTTTCTTCCGTGCTGGCGCCGACTTCCATCGTCACCCGTAACGATATCGATCGTTGGCAGGCCAAGAGCCTGACCGACGTGATGCGCCGTTTGCCGGGCGTGGACATCGGCCAAAACGGCGGGCTGGGGCAAAAGAGCTCACTGTTTATTCGCGGCACCAACTCCAGCCATGTCTTGGTATTGATCGACGGCATTCGCCTTAACCAGGCGGGCGTCAGCGGCTCTTCCGATCTCAGCCAAATCCCGATTTCGTTGGTGCAGAAAGTCGAATACATTCGCGGCCCGCGCTCGGCGGTGTACGGTTCCGACGCCATCGGTGGTGTGGTCAACATCATCACCACCCGCGAAAAGAACGGCACTACGCTCTCCGCAGGCGTCGGTTCCAACGGCTATCAGTCCTATGACGCGTCGACCCAACAGCCGTTGGGCGACAGCACCGTGGCGACGGTGGCAGGGAATTACACTTATACCAAAGGGTATGATGTGGTGGCTGAAGGCAACACCAGCATTCCGCAGCCCGATCGCGACGGCTTCATGAGTAAATCGCTATATGGGGCGGTACAGCACCGGTTCAACGAGCAAATCAGCGGCTTTGTGCGTGGATATGGCTACGACAACCGTACGGGCTACGACGGCTTTTATTCTTACGATAAAAATTTCAATATCACCGGGCTGCCGGATACGCGCAAACTGTATAGTCAAACTTGGGACACCGGGCTGCGCTATCAGGAAGGGATTTACGCCACGCAGTTAGTGGGAAGCTATAGCCACAGCAAAGACTACAATTACGATCCGCGCAAAGGGCAGTATGCGATTTCCTCCAGCCTGGATGATTCTGAGCAATACAATCTGCAGTGGGGCAATACTTTCAAGGTGGCTCAAGGCACCGTCAGTGCGGGCGCCGACTGGCAGGATCAACAGATCAAACCGGGCACCGCGTCCGTCAGCCGTGAGAGAAGCCAGCGTAATACCGGCATCTATCTGACCGGGCAGCAACTGGTGGGGCCGGTGACGCTTGAGGCCGCCGCGCGCGGCGACGATAATTCGGAGTTCGGTTGGCACGGCACGTGGCAAACCAGCGCAGCCTGGGAGTTCATCGAAGGATACCGCTTCATCGCTTCCTATGGCACCGCGTTTAAAGCGCCAAACATGAACCAGCTGTTTAGTACCACTTATGGCAATAGCAACTTGAAGCCGGAAGAAAGTAAACAGTGGGAAGGCGGCTTCGAAGGTTTGACCGGGCCGCTGACCTGGCGCGTTTCCGGCTACCGCAATGACATCGATAACCTGATTGACAGCGATCCGGTGAGTTACCGTTATTACAATATCGGTAAGGCGACCATTAAGGGCGTAGAGGCCACCGCTTCTTTCGAAACCGGTCCGTTGACGCATCAGATTGGCTACGATTATGTCGACCCACGCAATGCTAAAACCAACGAAGTGCTGCTGCGCCGCGCCAAACAACAGGTGAAGTATGAGCTGGATTGGCAGCTGTACGACTTTGATTGGGCGGTGACCTATCAATACCTGGGTGAGCGCTACGACAAGGATTATGGCGTTTATCCAAGCCCGACGGTTAAACTTGGCGGTGTGAGCCTGTGGGATCTCGCAGTTTCGTATCCGGTCACATCTCATCTGACAGTTCGTGGTAGAATTGCCAACCTGTTTGATAAAGATTATGAGACGGCCTATGGCTACGCTACTCCAGGAAGAGAATACTACCTCACTGGAAGCTATACCTTCTAACAGCACCGCCACACCTCGCCCGACGGTGCTGGTTTTCGATTCCGGCGTCGGTGGGCTGTCGGTATATCAGGAGATTCGGCAGTTGCTGCCGGATCTCCACTATATATACGCTTTCGACAACGTGGCGTTCCCCTACGGTGAGAAGTCCGAAGAGTTTATCGTTGAGCGCGTGCTGGAGATTGTCGGTGCAGTGCAGCAGCGGCATCCTCTGGCGATTGTCGTCATTGCCTGTAACACTGCCAGCACCGTCTCCTTGCCGGCCCTGCGCGAGCGTTTCAGTTTCCCGGTCGTGGGCGTGGTGCCCGCCATCAAGCCCGCCGCCCGTCTTACCGTTAACGGCATTGTCGGCCTGTTGGCAACCCGCGGCACCGTACAGCGCAGCTACACCCACGAACTGATTTCCCGTTTCGCTACCGACTGCAAGATTGAGCTGCTGGGCTCTTCAGAGCTGGTGGAGCTGGCGGAGGCCAAGCTGCACGGTGAAGCCGTGCCGCTGCCGGTGCTGAAGAAGATCCTGCATCCGTGGCTGAGCATGCGCGAGCCGCCGGATACCGTCGTGCTGGGCTGCACCCATTTCCCTCTATTAGCTGAAGAGCTGATGCAGGTGCTGCCGGAAGGCACCCGGCTGGTGGATTCCGGTGCGGCGATTGCCCGTCGTACCGCCTGGCTCATCTCGACGCAGGAAAATCTGGTCTCGAGCCAGGAAGAGAATCTGGCGTATTGCATGGCGTTAAATGAAGATACTGACGCTTTATTGCCCGTTTTGCAGGGCTACGGCTTTAAATCGTTGAAAAAACTGCCGCTTTAACGGTGTTTTGGTTAAACATTCAACGGTCGGAAAAAATATTGAAAATAGGGGTTGCGGCCCGCCGAGAACTCCCTATA
>NZ_KV792404.1:0-15225 GCF_001808215.1 Serratia sp. HMSC15F11 | reverse complement strand
CGAACCCGCTGATGTGGGTGGATCCGCTGGGGTTGATGAGTTGCTCGACTGATGCAGCTAAGCTTGCCCGAAATCTGGGGCCACAACCTATGGGGGGAGGGAAATATGATGCGCACCATATTATAATGTCTAACTCTTCTGATGCCCGAATGGTTGCATTAAGAAAACGAATGGATGATCTCGATATTGATATTAATAATTCAAAAAATGGAGTTTGGCTTCCTAATACTAGGGCTGACCGTATAGAAGGTACTTTAACGACTGCCCACAAAGGTAATGGGATACATGGCAATGCATATAAACAATATGTTTATGATAAACTTATTAACAGTCAGACGGATAAAGAGTTCTTCTCTTAAGCAAATAAAAAGTGAGCTTGAGGGAGGTAAGGTATTTCCTCTTGCAAATGGTAGAATCCCTACTTTATAATGGTGATAAAATGAAAGAAGTAGCTGATGGTATAAGGGCTGATTTAGATGAAGTGCGGTCTCTTTTTTTGAATGAAGAGCTATTAGCTGAAAAGATATCTTCGATTAGCCATGCGGAGTCAAAGGTTGTATCGTGGTCTAAAACTAATGCCTTTAGTATTATTCCATTTTACAATGAGTTAACCGGATTTAAAACCGGAGAAATATTGAGTAAAGAGCCTAAGAACAAAAGTAATGCATATTGCTATTTTTCAAATGATGACCATATAAATAAAATAGATAGCTATAACTCAAAAGGAGTTGTAGCGGATACATCTTATGTCATTAGAGATGGTGATGAGGTTCTTGAAATAAGACAGGATGTAAAGAGGAACTATTTGTCTATAAGTAGAGTTTTTTTAAACTCTCAAGGGCAGCCATCTAAAGCTTTTTTTGCAAATGATGATGGTAATGTATCTGGTTATCATTACTTTTATAAAGATGGGAGAATCGATAGTATATTGACGGTAAGTAATTACTCTCCTTTACCATATGTTATTTTATCATGTGTTTATGACGATGGTGAAATTAGTGAAATTTATTTTAATAACAATAAGGGAAAGGTAGTTATATATCCTCGCTAGGATATTAAGGTGATTCTTAATTGGCAGGGCGACTTTAGTTATTTACATGCGTCCTGTGGCAGGGCTACCGGTTGCTGCAGGAGCAGCGCGACGACGGCAGCCGCTCGGCAGATATTTACTGGTATCACACCGATCTGAACAGCGCGCCGCTGGAAGTGACCGACGCGGCTGATATCTAGACTTTATTTTTCATGCGGAGGTTTTTGTGAATAAAGATGATGTTTTAAAAGTGCTCGGTAAAATAGAGAGTGATATAGGGTGTAAATTCCCTGTGTTATATAAGAAATTTTTATCGGAGGAAGTGGGTGATTCTGACGCATATGAATTCACAAAGAAAAATGGAGAGGCCCTCTATATCTTTAATTATAAAGATCTAGTTGAGCGTAATGATACATATGCTATTCAAGACTCGGCGCCTGACTTTTTATTGATAGGGCAGGATGGTGATTTGGGTTATTTTATAAACTTAAGTGATGGTAGTGATAAGATATATAGCTTAGACCTAGGTGCGCTTGGCAGTTTGGATATGGATGAAGAAGGAAAAAATCTTTACAGTTTACGTATGTAATTATTTTCATGGTAAGGTCGGTGGATTAATGCCTGCCCCGACCTTTACTATGTCTGTGGGTTTTAAACTTTTATGATATTATTATTTTTGTTGTAAATGATAAGCCCGTAAATTAATGGTTTCTGGCTTCCGTTGGAAGTAATGGTTTTCAAATTCACACTAATTTGAACAGTGCGTTATTGGAAATAAGTGATACAATTTATAGCTTAGGCGGGTAATTATTAACATGTTTGAAAAAGATAGCTTATGGTGAACAGTATTGGCTGAAAGGTGTAGAATCCAAACAGCCTGATGGCTACTTTGACTGGGATGTGCAACATAGGAAAGAACATAACTTAGCAGAGGAAAGCTTTGTTTTTAGCAATTCATGAATCGCGACCCGATAGGGTCAAACATCCCTCCAAATGTCCAACGCCTTCCTTATCCTACATCCCCCCCAAACTAAATACCCAATGTCCCATTAATCAGGGTGCAGCACTGCCCGCCGATCCAGGGCTCGCCGTCAATAAAGCGCACGCTCACGCGGCCATCTCGCTTCAGTTGGGTGCCCTGGCGCACCTGGTAGCCCTGTGCGGTCTGGCCGCCGTCAGGGAAGCGGCTGGCCTGCAGCAAGCGCGCCAGACAGGCGTTGGCGCTGCCGGTCACCGGATCTTCAATCAAAACGCCGCATTCCACCATAAACGCGCGCATTTCGTAATCGGCCGGTTCGGTTGCAGAGCAGGCGCCATAGATCACCACGCCATCTACATCACACACCGTTTGCAACCGTTTAATCGTGGCCTGATCCGGCGTTACCGCCAGGCAGGATTGTGCGTCCGGCAGGCGCACCATCAGCCAGCGAATGCCCATCTCGGCAATCACCGGTAGGGTGCCTCCTTCAATCACCGGGGGCCGTAAAGCGGCCATCAGCCGTTCTGTTTCCTCAGCCGCCATTGGGCGAAACTCAACTTCGGGCGCGGCGAACGCCAATATGCCTTCCTGCTGGATATTGACCGCCACCAGGCCGACGCCGCATTCCTGCATCACCGTCCCAGGCCGTTTGGGCGCCAATCCGGCTTCCAGCAGGGCGTGGGCGGTGCCCAGCGTTGGGTGGCCGGCGAAGGGCAGCTCTTTTTCGGTGGTGAAAATGCGCACCTTATAATCCGCCGCCGGGTGCGTCGGTTTAAGCACAAAGGTGGTTTCCGAAAGGTTGGTCCAACGGGCCAATGCCAGCATCTGCGCGGTGCTCAGCCCCTCGGCCTCCAGCACCACCGCCACGGGGTTGCCCTGCAGCGGCGTACGGGTAAACACGTCTACCTGTTTGTAGGCGCGGGGTGTCACATCATCACTTCTGAGCATTGGCCATCATCCGTTATCAACAAAACCTGATGATAACGATATTCGCCAATGGCTTCAAAGGGTTGAGTTTTGTTTTGAGATACCCGCCCGTCGCCATTTCAGCCCCGGCTTGGCGAACATCACCAGGTTGCCCAGCAGGATCAGGCACAGGCCCAGCACGGCGTTGAAGTGCCACTGATAGCCTTCGTAGATCGTTGAGATGGTCAGCGCCACCAGCGGGAACAGCAGGGTGCTGTAGGCCGCCGCGCCGGCGCCGATGCGGCCGAGCAGGCTGAAGTAAGCGGCGAAGGCGATCACCGATCCGAAAATCGCCAGGTACAGCAGGGAGCCGATATAGCGGCTGCTGTGTTCCATCTGGAACGAGGCGCCCTGCGCCAAGGCGATCAGCGCCATCAACAGCGCGCCGTAGGTCATGGCGTAGGTGTTGGTGGAAAAGATATCCAGCCCGCGGCGCTGATGGCGCGTGCTGATCATGTTGCCCAGCGAGAAGCCGTAGGTGCCGAGCGCGCTCAGGCCGATGCCTTTGAGCAGCTCCGGCGCCATGCGGGTGGCGGCCAGATCTTGCCAAAATAGCGCCACGATGCCGGTCAACCCCAGCAGCGCCGCCGGCAGCAGGTTGGGGCTGGGGCGCTGGCGGAAAAACAGCAGGCTGTTGAGGGCGTTGAACAGTACCGCCATCGAGAAGATCACCGATTCCAGCCCGCTGCTGATGTAGGCCGCCGCGTGGTAGAAGCAGAAGAAGTCGAAGCCGAACACGCAGCAGCCCTGCAGCACGCAGAACAGATGATCGCGCGGAGCGAGGCGGCGCAGGCGGCGCGTTAGCAGCAGCACGGCGAACATCACCGCGGCGGAAATGGCGAAGCGGTAAGCGATCGAGACGGGAATGGCCACCGGCCCTTCCTGTTGCAGGGTGATCGCAATCCAGGTGGTGCCCCAAATCAGCACCACGGCGAGGTACAACAGCGCATTCATTCTATTTGTTACTCCGAAAAAACCGATGGCGCAGTATCCGCTTTGGCGCGCGGCGGCGCTTGCAGCGCTTTGCGCCCAGTTGCATATTCTTGCGCTTTTTTTGCCAAAAGCGCGGGGCGGCGGCTGGTATGCGGCGGCGCCACTCTTTACACTGTCGGCATGTCGAACAACGGGGCCGGCGATGTCCAACTATCAGGCGTTTGAAACACTGCGTGAGCACAAGGCGCGGCTGCACGGCAGCGTGCTGCTGGGCACCGGCGTGGAGCTGGCCGCCTGGTCCAACTGCAACGATCGCGTCACGCAGGAAAGCGCCGACCACCATACCCTGAGCCTGTACGTCGCCGACGGCTATGAGTGCTATCAGCAGGTGCCGGGCGGCTGGCGCAACGGCGGCGGGCCGGATCGGTTCTGCATCATGCCGCGCCAATACGCCTCCACCTGGGATGTGCGCAGCGATCTGTCGTTCGTGCACCTGTATTGCACCGACGGGCATTTGCGGCAGCTGGCGGAGCAGACCTGGGATCGCAGCCCGGCGGCGATCAACGTAGAGCCGTGCAGCTTCGGCGAAGATCCGCAGATCACGCTGCTGTATCGCCAGTTTTTGCTCAACTGCGACTGGCGGGACAGCGCCAACCTGCTGGCGCTCAGCAGCGCGTCTAACCTGCTGATGTCGCATCTGTCCAGCGTTACAGCCAGCTGCAGTGGAAGCTGCCGCAGGCGCGCGGCGGCCTGGCGCCTGCGGTGGCCAGGCGGGGGCGGGAATATATCGAAAACCACCTTGAACGGCCTTTGCTGTTGGCGGATCTGGCGGCGCAGGCCGGGTTGAGCGAATACCATTTCGCCCGCATGTTCAAGCACGCCACCGGGCTGGCGCCGCACCAGTTTGTGATGCGCGCACGGCTGCAGCGGGCGGAACGGCTGCTGCGGCACAGCCAACAGCCGATCACCGAGATCGCGCTGGCGTGCGGCTTCAGCTCCGCCAGCCATTTCAGCAACCGCTTCAAGGCGGCCTATGGATTTGCTCCGCTGCAGGTGCGGCTGGGGCGCTAACCGAAAGGGAGTGCAGCATGGATCAACCATTTGCCGGGCTGGGCGTGTTGTTTGTCGCCGGATTCGGGCCCATCACGCGTGAGAGCGACGAGAGCAAGGCGTTTTATGTCGAGGCGCTGGGGCTGCCGCTCAAGCCGATGCCGGGCAACGAAACCTATCTGCTGTCGGAGCAGGGCGCGCTGGACGGGGTGAAGCATTTCGCCCTGTGGCCGCTGGCGCAGGCGGCGCAGTCCTGCTTTGGCGACGATCGCTGGCCGGCGGATCTCGCGGTGCCGCAGGCGTGGATCGAGTTCGACGTGGCCGACATGGCGGCCGCCACCCAGGGGCTGGTCGATCGCGGTTATCGGCTGTTGGTCGCCAACCGCGAAGAGCCGTGGGGGCAGAGCGTTACCCGTTTGCTCAGCCCGGAAGGGTTGCTGGTCGGTGTCACCTATACGCCCTGGCTGCGGTAAACGCCACGCCGTTCGCCGCCGCCTGCCGGCTGTGGGCGGCTTAAGAACAAATACGCATTAGCTTAAAGCGGTCTGCGCTATAGACCCATCAAATCCCCGAGTGGTTTCCCTTCCTGTAAGCAGAAATTCCGTTCATTGCGTAAAAACCAATGGCCAGAACGCGCTATTACCATGCCATTTTACGGCGATTTTCCCCCGTCTTTTTTTGCCGCCAGGTGCCTGATAGGAATAGAGATTATTCTTATATTTCTGCCAATCGTTAAGAAATAATAATGATTCTCGTTTTCAACCACGGAAAGGAGAAGGAACGATGAAAACAGTGAAGCGAACGGGCATCGCGCTGGCGATAGCCCTGACTTTCCCCCTGGCATTGCCTGCCGCTACGGCGGCGCAAACCTCCCTGACAAACAGTAAGGCGGCAACGATGACGGAAAAACACGGGCAGTTTATTGCGGTTGGTAAAGTGGTGCAGGTGACCTTTGGCGATTTCGCCTTCAAGCTGGATTTTACCGATGACAAGACCATGACCTTCACCGGCATCGGCGAGGCGTCGCAGGGCATCACCGATACCGTACAGTACACCGCGGTGGAGATTCGGCCGAAGGTCTACATGGTCTATTGGCACGAACCTCAGTCCGGCGACAACGTGACGCATATCGAGGACTTTGAGCGCGGCGAGGTGTACACCAACATCGCCGCCAAGGACGGCAGCTTCACCCATCTGAAAGGGCAGCTGAAAATCGTAGGTCACTCAGGAAAATAAGGAGCAGTTATGAAAAAGGCATTGATCACCTGTGCGATCGTCGGCGGCTTGCTGGCGAGTTACCCGGCGCTGTCAACGGATCAGGCGGCGTCTTACAAATCGGCCGGCAAAGGCGGTTATCATCATGCCCAGCAGAAGCTGAAGGTGGTGGAAGATCTGTACGCGGGCTTTTTCAACCGCCACGACATCGGCGTGGCGCAGAAGCTGATTGTGGAAAACTATAAGCAGCATAACCCGTTCGTCGGCGACGGCATCAAGCCGTTCCTGGATTTCTTCAGCCAGACCTTTAAGGACAATCCGCAGTACAGCGCCAAAATATACCGCAGCGCGGTCAACGGCGATCTGGTCTATGTTCACGTCAAATACCAAAATAACCCGCAGGATCGCGGCACCGCCAGCGTGGATATTTATCGGGTGAACGATCAGGGGAAAATCACCGAGCATTGGGACGTCAATCAGGATGTGCCGGAAAAATCGGCCAACGACAATACCATGTTCTGATCCGCAAGGGCCGCTGCGGCGGCCCTCAACACGCCCGCAACACTTTATTTACTTACATAAATATTAAATGACCGCCGCGTCGAGTAGGCTACGGCCGCCTTTGGCAGTGGTGGCACGGTTGATGGGCGTCATTGTCCCACCACTGCTTGAGGCGTTTCCCCGCATTTCCCGTTATCCCGCGCGTTGACTCTCCACTTTTTTGAACTGATGGCGCAGCTGCAGCGCATTGCAAAGCACCAACACCGCCGTCACCGCGAACACCCAGCGGAACCCCATCATCGCCGAAATGCCCGAACCCAGCAGCGGGCCAACCACGTTGCCCAAGTACATAAAGGATTGGTTATAGCCGAAGATGCGCCCGGTCACCTGATCGGAGGAATACTTCAGCAGCAGCGCCTGCACCGCCGGCATCAGCGCGCCGTCGGCGAAGCCGAGCAGGAAGCGCAGAATGCCCAGCTGCAGCGGCGTATTAACCCAGGCCATCACGGCGAACAGCCCGGTGGTGAACAGCAGCGCGGCGATCAGGATGCGAGCGGTGCCGATGCGATCGCCGAGGCGCCCGAGGCGCGGTGCCGAGATCAACGCCGCAATGCCGGGCACGGCGGCGATCATGCCGCTGACGAAGGCGATATTGCTGACGTTGCCCGACAGTTCGCGAATGAACAGCGTCAGGATCGGGCTGATGGAGGAGTTGGCCAGCTGAATCATCAGGGTGCAAACGAACAGGGTGACGATCAGCGTCGGATAGGGCAGCGACCGGAATACCGCCTTGCCGCTCAGCTGATCCGCTTTTTTCACCGTGATGCGCCGCTCTTTAATCAGGAACAGCGTCACCAGGAAGCTGACGAACATCAGCCCGGCGGTGACGAAAAACACCACCCGCAGCCCCAGATGATCGGCCATCAGCCCGCCCAAGAGCGGCCCGGCGATCACGCCGGAGATCTGCCCGGTCGAGAGCGTGCCCAGCGCCCAGCCGCTTTTATCGCGCGGCGCCTGCGAGGCGACCAGCGCCATGGCGTTGGGAATATAGCCGGACGTCAGCCCCATCAGGGCGCGCAGCGCGAACAGCTGCCAGACGTTGGTGGCCAGGCCCTGCAGCGCGATGACGATCGCCATGCCCAGCGAGGCGCGCAGCAGCATCAGCTTACGGCCCTTACGGTCGGCCAGGCTGCCCCACAGCGGCGACACCACTGCCGAGACCAAAAAGGTGCCGCTGAATACCAGCCCGGACCACAGGCTGAGGGATTGCGGATCGCTGACGCCGAGCTGTTCGACGTACAGCGGCAGAAAAGGGAGGATTTGGCTCATCGCCAGCCCGGTGAAGAAACACCCGAGCCAGACCGAGATCAGATTGACTTTCCACGCTTCCATCGGCTTACCGTACCACGTTGAATAAGGAGGGATTTATTAATCAAGGTAATAATAACACTGCAAATTAATCGGCGAGGGGCAAATGCGTGAGCAAACGTAACCCTGCCAATGCAGTGTCTTTTTTGCTATATATTAATAGCTATATTATCATAGGTAACTAGGTTAAGCCAGAGCGGCGCGGTAGCCAGGAAGGGCACCGCGCGATCCGGCGGTGTAAAAGCAGGGATAAACTGAACGCTAGATTGATGCCAATGAAAAAAGATCATCCTGAAGACGTGACGCTGCTGCGCACGCAGTTAATGTCGCTGGTGCGCCGTTTGCGGCGCGAATCGCGCAGCGACGAAAAATCCTGGGCCCAGCTGATGCTGTTGGGGGCTATCGATCGCCACGGCGGCGAGGCGACGCCGTCGCTGCTGGCGGAATCGGAGCGCATGCGCTCCTCTAACCTGGCGGCCGCCTTGCGTGAGCTGGAGGCCGATGGCTTGCTGGTGCGCACGCCGGACGCCGAAGACAAACGCCGGGTGCGGGTGCGCCTGACGCCCGCCGGGCTGGGCCTGCTGCAGCAAAGCCGCAGCAGGCGCGAGGCGTGGCTGCTGGCGGCGATGGAGAGCTGTTTAACGGAGCGGGAGCAGGCGCTGTTGATTGAGGCGGGGGCCTTGATGGCGCGGCTGGCGGCGGCACCGTCAACGGAAACGGAATAATCGGCGGGCGGCCGGTGCGCCGCCCCTGCGGCGAGATTACGGCATCGGCCAATCGACCGGCATGGTGCTGACCACGTCCACGTAGCGATCCCAGGCCGAAGACCAGAATTGGGTGAAGGCTTCCAGAGTAAGGTGGATGCCCATCAGGCCCATCACGAACCAGCAGGCGGTAAACAGGCCCAGGCTGCTGAACATGAACGCCATGCCGTTGCGGCTGGTCTTACGGCAAACGACGTTTAACTGGCTGGCGAAGAACATCATCACGGCGCTCAGCAACTCCCAGCGCATCATGACTAAACCGGTGGCAATGGTACTCATCGAACTCGATCCTATGTAACAAAAAGCCGCATCCGGCAGGGCACCGACAGGGAAATGCGGGGGAATATCGGGAATAGTGTGATTAAGATCACATTGTAGCATTGGGGCGAACGGCGGCTCAATGGGAAGCGCGGTGAAAAAACGCCGACGGTAACATTCCAATATGCTGAAACAGTTATGCCATTTCATTAGCAACCTTTTCATGGGGCGGTGTGCCCGATAACGCTATGCTTGCCGGCTTTTCAGTTCCCTGATTTTGCGGGGAAATGTGACGCAAAAGGTATCGGCACCGCATGGCCCTGTTAAAAGAAAAAATTCGCGACCACTCTGCGGAAGAGAGGCTGTTTATCCGCCGGGCAGGCGTAGCGCTGGCGCTGGTGGTGGTCTGTTTTGGCGCGCTGATCGTCAATCTCTACCGGCTGCAAATCCGCCAGCACGGCTTTTACCAGACGCGTTCCAACCAGAATGACATCAAGATGCTGCCGATCGCCCCCAGCCGCGGGCTGATCTTCGATCGCAACGGCATTCCGCTGGTGCGAAACGTGACACTGTATCGTATCGAGGTCACGCCCAGCAAAATCAGCGACATGGCGGCGCTGCTGCGGGCGCTGACGCCGATCGTCGACCTGACGCCGGAGGACATCAGCGCGTTTCGCGACGACATGCACCACAACAGCCGCTACAAACCGGTGACGCTCAAAGCCGGGCTGAGCGACACCGAGGTGGCGCGCTTTGCCGTCAATCAATACCGTTTCGACGGGGTGACGATCGATACCTATCAACAGCGTGAATATCCTTACGGCGCCCAGCTGGCGCACGTACTGGGCTATGTGTCGAAGATCAACGACAGCGATCTCAAACGCCTGGACAAGGCCGGGCTGAGCGAGAACTATGCCGCCGACCGCAACATCGGCAAACAGGGCATCGAGGCCTATTACGAGTCAGAACTGCACGGCACCACCGGCTATCAGGAGGTGGAGGTGGATAACCACGGGCGGGTGATCCGCCTGCTGAAGGAGCAGCCGCCGAAGGCCGGCAAGAACATCTACCTGACGCTGGATTTGCCGCTGCAGCAGTACATCGAATCGGTGCTGAAGGGGCAGCGCGCCGCGGTGGTGGTGGAAGATCCGCGCGATGGCGGCATCCTGGCGATGGTCTCCAGCCCCAGCTACGATCCCAATCCTTTCGTCAAAGGTATCGGCTATCAGGCCTATAAGACGCTGCTGACCAACCCGGATTTGCCGCTGATCAACCGCGTCACTCAGGGCTTGTACCCGCCGGCGTCGACGGTGAAGCCCTACATGGCCGTTTCGGCGCTGTTCGCCGGGGTGATCACACCCACCACCACCTTTTTCGGTGCGCCGACCTGGACGCTGCCCGGCACCGAACGCCGCTACCGCGACTGGCTGAAAACCGGCCACGGCATGCTCAACGTCACCAAAGCGATCGAGGAGTCCGCCGACACCTTCTTTTATCAGGTGGCGTATGAGATGGGCATCGATCGTATCCACCACTGGCTGAGCCAGTTCGGCTACGGCCAGTCCACCGGCATCGATCTGAACGAAGAGTATCGCGGCGTGCTGCCGAGCCGCGACTGGAAGCTGAAGGTGCACAAAAAGATTTGGTATCAGGGGGATACGGTTTCGGTGGGCATCGGCCAGGGGTATTGGGTGGCGACGCCGATCCAGATGGTAAAAGCGCTGACCACGCTGATCAACAACGGCCAGGTGAAAACGCCGCATCTGCTGTATTCGCTGCAGCAGGGCAATCGGGTGACGCGCTACCAGCCGCCGATGCAAACGGCGCAGATCGGCGATCCCCACTCGCCTTACTGGGGCATCGTGCGTAACGGCATGTACGGTATGGCTAACTTGCCGAACGGCACCGGTTACAAGCTGTTCCACACTGCGCCGTATCAGATCGCCGCCAAATCCGGCACCTCGCAGGTGTTCAGCCTGAAGCAAAACCAGACCTACAACGCCAAAATGATCCCGGTGCGGCTGCGCGATCACATCTTCTATACGCTGTTCGCGCCTTACAAAACCCCCCGGGTCGCGATGGCGCTGATCCTGGAAAACGGCGGCGGCGACGGCGTGGTGGCGGGGCCGACCGCCCGCGCGATACTCGACCACATTTTTGACCCGGCCAACGCGCCGCAGCCCGGCAATCCGGCGCAAAGTAAACCGCAGTTAAACGACAGTGCGGATGTGCAACGGTGATGCGGTTTGTTTTTACTTTCTTACAAACTGCAATCTCCTGACCATTTCCGGCAAGGTAGACTGAAATAACACCATAAACCGAATAAAAACGCAGGGTTAACACCACAGTGGCGCCATCGACCAAAAAAAGCGGTAAAACCTATTCCACAGTTCGTTTCGGCTGGATTTGCGCCGGCATGCTGGTCTGTTTTTTTCTGTTGGCGTTCAGGGTCGGCTATCTGCAGCTGCTGGAGCACCAGCAGCTGGCGGATCAGGCCGACCAGCGCTCGATCCGCACCCAGGTGGTGCCGACCAACCGCGCCATGATCACCGATCGCAACGATGAGGCGCTGGCGGTCAGCGTGTCGTCCAAAGACATCGTGCTGGATCCGAAACACATTCTCGATACCCAGACCGACACCGGCAACGAGCGCTGGCAGAGCATGGCCAACGTGCTGAAGATCCCGCTGGCGGACGTGCAGCATCTGATCCAGAGCAACGCGCACAAGCGTTTCGTCTATCTGGCGCGCAAGGTGGAGGACGACAACGCCGCCTACATCAGCAAACTGCATCTGACCGGCGTCAGCACCGAGCAGGATTTCAGCCGCTTTTATCCGATGGGCCAGGACGCCGCCGGGCTGATCGGCATCGTCGGCCAGGACAATCAAGGGCTGGAGGGTATCGAGCTGGGCTTCAACCCGCTGTTGCAGGGCAAAAACGGCCTGCGGGTCTATCAGAAGGACGGCAGCGGCGCGGTGATCGGCGTGCTAAAAAGCGTGGATCCGGTGCCGCCGCCGAACGTGACGCTCAGCATCGACAAATTTATCCAGTATGTGCTCTATGCGCAGATCCGCGACGGCGTGGTGGCCAACCAGGCCGATTCCGGCTGTGCGGTGCTGGTCAAGATCGACACCGGCGAGATCCTCGGCATGGCCAGCTACCCGTCGTTCAACCCGAACAACTATGGCAGCACCCCGGCGAAAGACATACGCAACGTGTGCAGCAGCGACAGCTTCGAACCGGGCTCGACGGTGAAACCGGTGGTGGTGATGGTGGGGCTGGAGCATAAGCTGATCCGGCCGGATACGGTGCTGGACACCACGCCGTATCGGGTGAACGGTCACCTGATCAAAGACGTCGGCCACTGGTCGAAGTTGACCATCACCGGCGTCCTGCAAAAATCGAGCGACATCGCGGTATCGCACATTGCGCTGGCGCTGCCGGCCACGGTGCTGCCGGCGGTCTATCGCAGCTTTGGCCTGGGGCGGCCGACCGAGCTTGGCATCGGCAACGAGAGCAGCGGCTATCTGCCGCAGCATCGTGAACGCTGGGCCGATATCGAACGCGCTACCTTCTCCTTCGGCTATGGGCTGCGCGTGACGCCGCTGCAGATGGCGCGCGAGTACGCCGCTATCGGTTCCTTCGGCATTTATCGGCCGCTGTCGATCACCAAGGTGACGCCGCCGGTGATGGGGCAACGTATTCTGCCGGCGGATACGGTACGATCCGTGGTGCATATGATGGAGAGCGACGCCTTGCCGGGCGGCAGCGGGGTGAGCGCCGCGGTGCCGGGCTACCGGCTGGCGATCAAAACCGGTACCGCCGAGAAAATGGGCCCGAGCGGCAAATACGACGGCGGCTACATCAACTACACCGCCGGCGTGGCGCCGGCCAGCGATCCGCAGGTGGCGCTGGTGGTGATGGTCAACAACCCGAAAGCCGGCAAGCACTTCGGCGGTTCGGTGGCCGGGCCGGTGTTCGGCAAGATCATGGCCCAGGTGCTGGAGCACATGAATATTCTGCCGGATGCCCAGCCGCTTAACGTGGTGTCGTCGGTCAAGGGGTAATGATTTAAGCGGGAAATATTGGGCCAGAGAATCTCTGACCCAATATTTAATGCAACGAGTCTGACTTACGCGTTATTTCCCTTGGGTTGCCCACCATTTCGCTACGCAAGCATTGGGTGCCTGAATAGTTTTACCTTCTTTGGTGATATAAGGTACCGGTGAGTAGATTCTTGAGCAGTAGCCTGCCGGGCGTTCGGTAGCATTAACGGTGAGAGGGAGGCTAACGGTGGTGGCTAAAATCGCTGTGAGCAGCATCAGATTTGATAACTTCATCATTCTTCCTTAATTAATGAAAATAGAGTTTCATGCTTGCCGTTACACGACGAGCGCTAATGAGAGTATTAATTTGTGGGTATAACGTCTACGGCAGATTTCATTATGGATAGGCCCTGATTCATTGATTAATATTTATATCAACATCTAAAAACAACATTTACTTTACCGAACGCAATTGCTGTCTTTCATTGAAATAAATGTGCCAACAAGCGGTTAGCTGGACTCAAGGTAATGCTTCAGCGCCTGCAGATCGGCGTTCACCAGCTCGGCGTCGCGGGCGAACATCGCATCGTCCATGTCCGGCTGGCGGAACAGGGTGAAGATCACCTCGGTGCCGCGCCGGTTGGCGAGCGCGCGCAGCGGCACGTAGACCACGCCGCCGTCCGGCAGCGTCACCCAATGATCCAGTACGCCGAAGTCATTCGGCGCGCTGAAGCGAATGCGGATCCGCCCCTGTGGGGTGTCCGCCACCCAGTCTTCATCTTCCCGCCGCAAGCTGTTGGCTAACCCTTTGGCCCACAAGGGGAAGTTTTCCGGCTGGCTGAGAAAGGCATACACTTCGTCACAAGAGCGGTTGATGGCAACATGCAGCGTTTGTGCGCTCAGCATCGTGGTTTCTCCGGTTGGCGGCGATACTTCAGTGTAGATCCCGCCGCGCTTAGAAGTAGTAACCGATGTTCACGTTGGTGCGAAAATACCATTTATTGCTGCCGGGGGACTGGGTGCCGGTCCAGCCGGTGGCGTTTTCTACGCCGCCCCACGGGTTGGCGTTCTGCGCCCAGGTCAGATCCACCCACAGCATCACCGGCATGGCGAATACTTGTACCCCCAGCGTGTTCATTTTAGAGTCGGAGCCGCCGTGCCTGTCCTTCCAGAGCACGCTGTAATCGTTGTAGAACCGCAGCTTTTTCACCGGCCCCCAGGGCACGTCGACGTCGCGCGCCAGGTTGATGGCGGCGGTGGTGGCCTGCGACGGGATCAGATAGGCCGGCGTCAGGCCGTTGCCCCCCATCAGGATCACCGAATTGTTGGCCCCGGCCGGGCCTTTGGCGTCGTAACCGTAGCGGATCACCTGGCCGGACAGATGCCAGGGATCGTAATTCACCAGCGTATGTAAGCCTGCCGCCCAGAAGCTGCCGTTATCGCCGGTCGCCTGGTTGTAGAGCCGCGAGGCCGCCAGCGAACCGCCGAGCTCATTGTTCCAGCCGCCCTGATGGAAAGCGCGCGTCAGCCGCAGGTTCACCTGATCGCGTTTTTCGTTGCGCTGCAGGTGCTGTGACGCATAGTTGGTGTTCTTCAGATCGTCGTAGCTGGCGACGTCGGGGGCGTAACGCACGCCGGTCGGCATCATGCGCGGGTAGTAGGCGGCGTCGAAGGCCCAATCGTCATGTTGGTATTGGTATTTGGCGCCCAGTCCGGTGTTGACGCCAAAGCCGAGGTAAAACGGAATGCCGTACGACCAGCCGAACTGCGGGTAGGGCATCAGGCCGAACGGTTTGAACGGCGCGCCGAGCTGTACGGCGGAGCGCTCAGACAGGTGGTAGCCGACATAGGCGCGGTCGATGGCGTATTTGCGCCGATCCTGAAACCAGAATCCGCTATCGAAAAACGCATCGTTTACCTGGCCGGCGGCATCGATGCGAAAGGCGTCAAAGCGTAAATGCGGAGGATTCCGATAATTGCTGCTGTGCCAGTCTTCATAGCGATAATTGGCGCGCAGTGCGCCGCCGATATCAATATTCTTTTTATTATCCTCGCTTTGCCAATGAATATGCGGAAATGCCGGACGGCTTTTTTTTGGTTCATCGCGCTTTACCGG
>NZ_KV792403.1:0-592 GCF_001808215.1 Serratia sp. HMSC15F11 | reverse complement strand
GGATTTGATACGAAAATGATTACTGATTGGATAAGCTCTTTAAGTACTGCCGGTACTTTACTCGTAGCCTATATGGCTTATAAGAAAGCACCTGATTGGATAAGCACAAAAAGAAATGAGTCTGGTTTCGAGCATGTCATTAGCATGATGGCTGAGGGTGATAAAATAGCTGCTGGACTAATAAGATTGTACTTTGATGTTTTAATTACAAATAAGGGGCAACTTAATTTCAACGATGTATCTAACAAAGTAGATGATTATGCTTATAAAACACTTCTTTTGAAATTCAAATTGCAATCATGTAGAAGATGGAAAGTAAAAAGCTCAACAGAAGTACAATTACTTTTCTCTACACTTAGAGATTTTTGCAATGTTTCAAAGCAAATTTTAACTATGGGAGTAAAACCTGAATTTAGTGATGAATTAACTAAACATAAGAACGAGATAGAAAGACTGTCCACCCAGTTATTCAATCAAGATATTGAGAAGTCTTTTACGTTTAACACTTCCTCAATCAAAAAATAGTCAGTAAAAAGCCGCTGTATTTTAGCGGCTTTGATTTCACCATCATAGGGCAGTTCAAATAGATCGG
>NZ_KV792402.1:54133-90751 GCF_001808215.1 Serratia sp. HMSC15F11 | reverse complement strand
GAAAAGTGTCAACCTATAGCAGGACTAGTCATGCTTATCGCTTAGATCAGCTTCAACGCGACCCAATACAGCGCACCGGAAAGCAGAATCGAGATTGGCAGGGTCAGTACCCAGGCCAACAGGATGTTCTTCACGGTTTTGCTCTGCACGCCGCCGCCGTCCACGATCATCGTCCCGGCAACCGCCGAAGAGAGGACGTGGGTGGTGGAGACCGGCATGCCGGTATAGCTCGCCACGCCGATCGACAGCGCTGCGGTCATCTGGGCCGACACGCCCTGGGCGTAGGTCATGCCTTTCTTGCCGATCTTCTCGCCGATGGTGGTGGCCACGCGTTTCCAGCCCACCATGGTGCCGAGCGACAGCGCCAGCGCGACGGCGACGATGATCCACATCGGCGCGTACTCGACGGTCTGCAGCAGATCCTGACGCAGGTTCTTCAGGAAGCGCTGGTCGGCGGATGAGGTTTCCGGCAGCTTGGCGACTTTATCCGCCGTGTCGGTCACGCACATCAGCAGGCGGCGCAGGTGGCTGCGCTGTTCAACCGTCAGCTGATCGTAGCTTTGCAGGTTGGTCAGCATGCCCTGAGCCAGCTCGATCGCCGGCATGGCGCGCGAACTGTCGCAGTGGAACTCAGCCGGCTTGTTCGGTGCAGCTTCATCATCCGGGCTTGGCACCAGCGGCGTCATCGACACCGCATGCGACAGCGCGTCGCCGTGCTGCTGGTAATATTGCTGCAGGTGGCTCACGGCATCACGCGTACGGGTGATGTCATAACCGGTTGCATTCATATTGACCACGAAGCCGGCCGGCGCAACGCCGATCAGCACCAGCATGATAAGGCCGATGCCTTTTTGGCCGTCGTTGGCGCCGTGCGAGAAGCTGACGCCAATCGCCGACAGGATCAGTGCGATACGGGTCCAGAACGGCGGCTTACGTTTGCCGTCGACCTTTTCACGTTCCGCAGGGGTCATGTGGATACGCTGGCGTTTCTTGGTGCCACTCCAATAGCGGCGCAAGGCGAACACCATCACTCCCGCCACCATCATGCCGACCAGCGGCGAGAACAGCAGAGAAAGGAAAATACCAATCATTTTCGGGACGTTAAGCGCATCCACCACCGAAGTGTGGGTCATCAGGGCATTGGTTAAACCGACACCGATGATGGCGCCTATCAGCGTATGGGAACTGGAGGCCGGCAGACCGAAATACCAGGTGCCGAGGTTCCAGATGATTGCCGCCAACAGCATGGAGAAGACCATGGCTAGTCCGTGTGCTGAACTGACGTTCAACAACAGATCGGTAGGCAGCAAGTGGACGATGGCGTAAGCAACACTCAAACCGCCGAGCATTACGCCAAGAAAGTTGAACAAACCTGCCATCACGACCGCAAGTTGCGAGCGCATGGCGCGGGTATAAATAACTGTAGCGACCGCATTGGCCGTATCATGAAAACCGTTGATGGCTTCATAAAACAACACGAACAACAATGCGAGAATTAACATCAGGCCGGTATGGAAATCCAGGCCAGCGAACAAATGCAGCATAAGCGTTACGCCAGTTTGTGGACATGAACGCCGCGCATTATCAGTGACAACCGGGGCCGGGGAAAAGGAAAATATGACGTTTTTTTGATTTGGACATGACGAAATGATGGCGTGTCTATAACAAAAATATGGAATATCAACGCGTTACTCTCCTCTGACCTCTGTAATATTTTCTTACTATGGCGTTGGCGGCGCCGGGGCTTTACAATCTGCCGCCGTGAATTTGGCGGTGACCGGCGGCGAAACGGCGTAATATGGCGCTCTTTTGTCGCGATTGTGGTTTTGATAAGTGAGGCTCAGGTGGAACAGTTTGATGTCGTAGTGATTGGGGCGGGCGCCGCCGGCATGTTTTGCGCCGCGCAGGCGGGGCAACTCGGTTGCCGCGTGTTGCTGCTCGACAACGGCAAAAAACCGGGCCGCAAGATCCTGATGTCCGGCGGCGGGCGCTGCAACTTCACCAATATGTATGCCGAGCCGGCGGCCTATCTGTCGAACAACCCGCACTTCTGCAAGTCGGCGTTGGCGCGCTATACCCAGTGGGACTTCATCGATCTGATCAACCGCTACGGCATCGCCTACCATGAAAAAACGCTGGGGCAGCTGTTCTGCGACGACTCGGCGCAGCAGGTGGTGGATCTGCTGGTCAAAGAGTGCGAACTGGGCCAGGTGACGATGCGCCTGCGCAGCGAAGTGCTGGGCGTGGAGAAAACCGAACATGGCTACGCGCTGGCGCTGAATGGTGAAAAAGTGAGTGCTCGCTCACTTGTGGTAGCCAGCGGCGGTTTGTCCATGCCGGGGCTGGGCGCTTCGCCGTTCGGTTACAAGCTGGCGGAGCAGTTCGGCCTCAAGGTGCTGCCGACGCGCGCCGGGCTGGTGCCTTTTACCCTGCATAAGCCGCTGCTGGAGCATGTGCAGACGCTGTCCGGCGTCTCGGTGCCGACGGTGATCACCGCCGAGAACGGCGTCAGCTTCCGTGAAAGCATCCTGTTCACCCATCGCGGCCTGTCCGGCCCGGCGGTGCTGCAGCTGTCCAGCTACTGGCAACCGGGTGAGTATGTGAGTGTTAACTTACTTCCTGATCTGAATTTGGCGGCCTTCCTGGATGACCAGCGTCGCCAGCATCCGAATCAAAGCCTGAAAAACACCCTGGCGTTGCACTTGCCGAAGCGGCTGGTGGAATGCTTGCAAACGTTGGGACAACTGCCGGAGGCCACGCTGAAGCAGCTGAATGCGCCGCAGCAGGCGGCGCTGGTGGATCTGTTGCAGAACTGGCGCGTGCAGCCGAACGGCACCGAAGGTTACCGCACGGCGGAAGTGACGCTCGGCGGCGTCGACACCAACGAACTTTCCTCCAAGACGATGGAAGCCCACAAGGCGCCGGGGCTCTATTTTATCGGCGAAGTGGTGGACGTGACCGGGTGGTTGGGCGGCTACAACTTCCAGTGGGCCTGGAGCTCTGCCTGGGCGTGCGCTCAGGCGTTGGCGGCGCAGGAGCGTTAAAAGCCGCTCAGCCTTGAAACGCACCGGGTTACATTGGCCCGGTCTTGAGCTGATTCATTAATTTTATTTTAGTATCGCCGTCGAGAAAACTCGCTTCCAGCGCCTGTCGGTTGCTGCGGTTAAAATCGTCATCCTGCCAGCCGAAGGCGTCATGCAACAGCTGGTACTCTTTGTTCAGCGTGGTATCGGCGACGATGCGCGCATCGGTATTCACGTTCAGCCGCACTCCCATCCTTTTCAGCCGGTCTATCGGGTGACTGTCGATGCTGTCGAACAGATTGCAGACGAGATTGCAGCTGGGGCAGATCTCGAGCAGGACGCCGGTGGCTACCAGGCGCTCGATAAGCGCAGTATCCTCGATGCTCCTGACGCCGTGGCCGATGCGCGACACCTGCAGCCAATCCAGCGTTTCCCGTACGCTGTCGGCGCCCTTCGCCTCGCCGGCGTGGGCGATGACGTTGCCGCCGGCTTCGCGCACCGCCCGAAAGGCCGCTACGTGATTGGCCAGCGGGTAACGCGCTTCGTCGGCGGCCAAATCCAGCGCGACCACGCCGCGGCCCAGAAAGTTAACCACGAGCCCGGCGGTTTGCAGGCTGGCGGCCGCATCGAAATGCCGCAGCGTGCACAGGATCAGCCCGGCGGCGATGCCGTAAGTTTGCGCGGCGTCACGCATCGCGGCGAGCACCGTCTCGACCACCGCTTCACCGCTTAACCCCATCCGGGTATGCAGCAGCGGGGCAAAGCGCACTTCCGCATAGATGACGTTATCCGCCGCCAGCTGCGCGAACAAGTCATCGACGGCCAGCGTTATCGCCTGGTGCGTCTGCAGGAGGTCTATTTGTGGTGCGATCTTGTTTAAAAAGTCCCCGAGATCGGCGCATCGTTTCGGCGCGATAAATTGCCGATTAAAGGCCGTTCTGGTTATTTGCGGGTCGATCTTTTTGACATAGTGGTAGCTTAAACAGGTATCCAAATGGACGTGCAATTCCACTTTCTTCAATATTCTTGGATCGAATTTCATACGGGCCACTTATTTCATTAACGGCTGAGATAACAACGAAAACAGTTTTTCTTTAAACAGGCCGGGTTTAATGCGGGTGATCACGCGGGCATTGGCCGGTTCGCCGGTCAGGTGGGTGGAATCAATGACGTAATGGCCGTAAGACCTTTCACTTTTATATTCTACCCAGGAATACGCCTCCAGACTGGTCTCGACGATGTCCGGGTAGAGCGCCACCGCCATGGCGGTCGGATCGGGTAAATCAAAACCTTTACGCTCGCTGCGCCCGGCGTTGAACGCCATCAGCGTGCGATTGCAGCGCACGGTAAAGCGGCCCAGTTTGCCGAGATGATGCAATCGTTCAATATCGTCCTCGTCAATAAACGCTTCCCCCATCCCGATCTCCCAACCGACGAGGGTGAGCGGCAGCCCGGCATTCAGCACCAGATGGGCGGCCTCAGCGTCGGCGTAGAAGTTAAATTCGGCCAGCGGGGTAATATTGCCCGGCGTCAGCCCGGAACCGCCCATGACATAAACCCTTTTCACTTGTTCGGCCAGCGCGGGCGCTTTCAGCACCGCCATCGCGAGATTGGTCAGCGGGCCGAGAGTGACGATCTCCAACTCGCCAGGGCGTCGTGCGGCGCAGTCGATGATGGCGTCCACGGCATGCATGGGGTCGGCGGTCAGCTGCGGTTCGGGCAAGGCCATGTCGCCCATGCCGTCTTCGCCGTGAATGTGGTGCGAGTGATAGCGCGTGCGGAACAGCGGTTTCGCCATGCCGGCGTATACCGGAGGGGCATAGGTTCCCGCTTTTTCCACGCAGATAAGCGCATTTTTGACGCATTGTTCAAGCGGGCAGTTGCCTGCGACCGTGGTGATCGCTTCCACCCTCACGTCAGGCTCGCGCAACGCCATCAGCAAGGCGACGGCATCGTCGGAGGCGGTATCGGTATCTATCAAAATATGTCGCATGGCAGTCTCCTTGGGTGGGGTCTGCGGAGAAAATACCCAGACGGTCCGAGGCAAAAAAGGTCAGATGTCCTGTTTCGTTCTGAAGCGCGCCGGCTATTCTGGGCGCAGCTGAAAAGATAGGATGCAAGACGTTAACGGATAAGCCCTGGGAGTAAATCGCCGTGAAAACTGTCGGTGACAGCAAGCTAAAAGAAGCGTTTATCGAAGCTCACGATCTGCGAACGGCGCTTTCGCCCCCGCTGTTGGCCGCCTTGCGCCTGATCAGGGTCGAGGCCGGTGAATACCTGGTGACGCAAAGCGATCGGTTGACCCACCTGTTTTTTCTCGTGCAGGGAAAATTGCAGGTTGAGAATTACGATGTGAACGGCATGCACATCGTCTTTTCCTTCGAAACGGATTTCTCCGTGATAGGCGATCTGGAGCTGTTCTCCCAGGCGCAGCGGGCGGTGTTCAGCACCGTTCAGGCAGTTACGGACGCGCTGATCTTCACGCTGCCTATTGACGTCATCAAAGAGCGGGCCATGCACAATCCTGTTTTCCTCGCCTTTATGTGCCGGCAGTTGAGCGACAAGCTGCTTAACGCTTCATTGCTGCATGCGAGCGGCGGCTTAACGGCAGAATATAAGTTGCGCAAATTTCTGTTATTTAAAATAAAGCAGGAAGGCGTGCAGATTCAGCTCGAAAACAGGGAGTTGCTGGCGGGCAGATTAGGGATCTCCGTCAGGCAGCTGAGCCGCGCGTTGGCGCAGCTCGCGGCGGACGGTATTATTCAGTTTAAAAACAAATCGCTACGGGTGGTGGATAGCCAACGGCTGGCCGACATCAACGGGAGCGCCAGGATCTAGCCGATCGCCGGCCCCTTAAGCTCGATGCGATTGCCGTCCGGATCGCTGAAGTAAATCGACGGTCCGTCGCCTTCCGCGCCGTAGCGCGATTCAGCAGGATCGACGGCGATCCCTTGCGATCGCAGATAGGCCAGCAGTTCGTCTTCGTTGAAAGGATCGATGCGCAGGCAGAGGTGATCGACATTTTGCCGGTGAGGATCGGGCGCATCGCCGCCTTTTTTTCCAAGCTGGCCGTTAACGTCGACCAGATCAATCATGGCCGCCCCGGCGTGCAGGTGCATCAGCCCCAAATCCGGCCGCCGTTTGGCGATATCACAGCCGACGATCTGGGTATAAAAATGCAGGCTTTTCTGCATATCGCGCACGCGCAGAACCACATGGTCGATAGTCTTCAGGCTGAAAGGGGGCATGATTTTCTCCCAGAATCGCGGCGTTACTCATCAGCATAATCGGCAACGCCCGATTTATCCCGTTTTCACCCCCTATTGCTTTGCTGCCAGAGCCGCCGCTTAGCGCAGGGTTGCCACGATCCCTTCCAACGCCGCGCGCTGCGCCTCGCCGAGCGCGCTTTCCGTCGCCGCATTCTCCGCCAGCAGGGTTTGCAGGCCAATCAGCCAGTCATAGATATAAAACGCGGTGTTTTTGGTCGGCGTCGGCGCCAGCCGGGTTAACCGCTGCTGGCGGCTCCAGTCCACCGCCGGCTGCGGCGGTGGGGTAAAGATCGGCTGGCCGGGATTGACGCGGCTCTCGGGGCGCGTTGCCGCATCGCGCCGCTGGAAGCCGAGCCAGGCGACGAAGTCGCCCAGTATCGCCAGCGCCTGGCTGATTTGCCGATCTTCGCACTGGTCCGGCAGGCCCCCGGCGCACAGCGCGCGTTCCAGCTCATCATCGAGCCGCAGGCGGCAGGCGGCGCCGATCAGCGCATCAACCAGCAGTTCCAGGTGCGGCTTTTCGACGCCGAGCAGCTCCAGCAACCGACGGCTGTCCGGCAGGCTGCGCAGATGGTTGATCCAATCCGCGAATACCCGCGCGGCAAAGGATGACGCGGGGGGCTCGCCGGGTGCCGGGGTTTCCGGTGCGCCGAACAGATCGATATCGAGCCCGAACGGCGCTGGCGTCGCCGTCGGGGCCGGCGCGGCGTGCTGCTGTTGCTGATAAAGCTGGCGCAACGTATCGCGCTGCGGTAACAGCCGTTCCAGCAGTTCGCCGTGGCGGCCGGCCTGCGCCTGCAGCGCTCGCAGCAGCTGCTGGCCGCGTTGCTGCGCCGCGTGTGGATCGGTGGCGGTGAGCCAGTTGCCGAGCAGGCTTTCCGTCAGCTCGCGCTGCAACTCTTCGCGCTGTTCGAGCAGGCGCGCTTGCTTCTGGGCCGGGCGCGCCTGGGCGGCCAGGTAGCTCACCATACGGCGGCAATCCTGTTCATCCAGCGCCAGCAGCGTGGCCCAGCTGTCGCCGGGCTCGCCGACCTGGCGCTGTACGGCGTCGTCGGGGCGCGCTTTGCCTTCCCCGCGTTGATCGAACGGTGTGATCGCCCAGATCAGGCCAGGCTTGCGGCGCTGGCGCAGCGCCGGGGTTTCCCCCTGAGTCTGGTTGACCCAGTTGGCGAGCGCCTGGCCGATGCGGGCGGCGTCCTGTGGCGTGGCGGCGGCATCGGCCACCAGCAGCAGGTTGGCGTGCAGGCCGTCTGCGCAGCGGGACAGCAAATGGGCGCGTTTCGCCTGTTGCAGCCGCTGCGTTGGTTCCGCCTGCGGGCAGGCGCGGCTGCCGGGCAGGTCGATCAGCGCCACGTCGGCGGGCAGGCCCGCCTGCGCCGTTTGCGGCAGAACGGTGGTGACTTCGGCGGTCAGCCAGGTCAGATCGCTCAGCGCGATCTCCCGTTCACCGCCGTGTTCGGCCATCACGACGATCGTCGCGTTTTCCGCTGCGGCGCTCGCGGTCAGCAGCGGCAAGGCGCGGTGCGAAGCATGAACCTGTCGGCTGCCGCCGAGGGCATGCAGCGTGTGTGCCAGCTGGCGATAATGCGCCGTCAGCGTTGTTTCCTCTCCCCACAGCGGCGCAAACAGGCGCGCGCGATCGTCGATGCTCAACTGCGGCGCCAGCGCCACGGCCTGCGGCCAGAAATGCCTGTCCAGCGTCTGTTGCCCCTTGTCGCCGTGGCGGCGTTGGCTATCCCACAGCATCAGCACATCGCTGTCGCTGAGGCCGTCGAGGGCGACGGTTTGGCGGTGGCGCGCCAACGCTTGCAGATGGCGGGCGATCGCGCGGGCGTCCCAGTCCAGCCGGAAGCCGCCCATCGCGGCGGCATCGAGCGTGATGGCCAGCCACTGCGCTTCATCGAGCAGCGCGAGGGCGAGCGGATACTCGGCGCACGGCGACGGCGCGACGGCGCCGTAACGCACCGCCAGCGCGGCGTCTGCGTGCAGCCTTTCTGCGCCGGGGGCCAGCGCCGCCAGCAGGTGGGCCTTGGCGGCGGTGTTGTGGCCGTACAGGCCGATAGCGACCTGCTCAGGTTGCGCATTCGCCAATTGCAGCGCGCGGTTATGGCAACGGCGCAGGCGCAGCGTCAGGCGATCCGCCTCCTGTTCCAAACGAGTGGACTGCCGGCGCGCGGCGTCCACCCAGGCGATCGCCTGCAGAATGCCGGTGCTGAGTGCGTGGTTCGGGGCCGATTGGGCGGTAGTGGTGGCTTTCATCGTGGGTAAATGCTCCCGCTGTCTATCCAGTAGTGGGTCGCGCCGGAGGCGCTGGCAGCCAGGGTATTGAGTTTCAGTTGCAGATGGTGCGCCGGGACGGGGCTACCGTCGGCCAGCAACGCCTGCGCGATCTTGACGCTTTCTGCGCCCTGTTCGGCGCTGGCGGTAATGGCCAGCCGCAGGGTGATCACCGCATCGCCGGCCAGTTTGCGCGCCAGCTGGGCGTCATTGATGGTCAGTGTATAGAGCGGCGAGGCCGGCCAGCGTTCGTTGTCCAGTTGGCGAAAGCCCAGGCGCAGCGGGCCGCGCAGCTGGAAGCTGCCGGCGGGGTCGAGCGCGAAGTCGGCGCGATCCAGATCGATGTCGCGGTAATAGACGTTATCGTCCGCCAGCATGTTGTTGCCGTCCAGCATGCCCAGATGGCGAATGGTGGAGTAGGGCTGGAAATCGCCGACGTTGAAGTAAAAGCTCTCCAGGCGCAGGTCGATCGCCAACAGGCACAGCATGGCACCCACCGCGGCGGTGGATTTCGGGTTGTCGATGCGGCCGCGTTTGTTGAACGGGTACCAGCTGCGGGTGTGGTAGCCCTCGAGCGGCAGAATGCGGCTGGCGGGCAGCGGCTGCAGATGGCGCAGCAGCGCCTGCACGCCGGGGAAACGCGCCGGGCGGCCGGTCAACAGCAGCACGTCGCAGGTATACAGCGCCACCCCCTCGGCCAGCAGGCGCAGGCAGCGGCCGATGCCGATGCGATCGGACAAGAAGGCGGCGTGCAGATCGGCCAGGCGGATCACCAGCGGGGTGTGCAGAATATCGAAGGCGTCGCTGTCGGCTTCGCGCTGCACCTCGCCGTTGATAAACGCCAGCACCTGCGGCGTCGGCGGCTGCGGCAGCAGGTCGCCCAGGCTGGCGGCGATTTCCGCCCGGCTGTCCAGCGGATCGTATTCTTCATAGGCGCCGAGCAGCGCGCGTCCGGCGGGCATGAAAATCTGCAGCGCGGCCTGCTGACGCAGGGTGGAAAGCCCGTCCATGCGCCCTTCGTTGCCGAACAGCCTGTCCATCAACGCCGGGGCGGCGTTCACGCCGGCGGCTTCGAACGCCTGCTGCACGGCGGGCAGGATAAACTGCTGGATGGCGTCCAGCAGGATATCGTCGCCGGCGACTTTAAAGCCCTCGCGGAACAGCAGGCGCGGGTTGATTTTGATGTTGTTGCCCACGCCGTCGTCGAGCGAATAGTGCGTGATCGCCAGATCCGTGGTGCCGCCGCCGATGTCGATGGAGGCGATGCGCAGCGTTTTTCCCGCCTGCTCACCCGGCGCCAGCGGCCGGTCGGGCCGGGCCATGGCGGCGAAAAAGGCGTCGGTGCGGCCGGCGAAGTTCACCTGGGGTTCATTGTACAGATAGACCATCTGGCCGCAGGTGGCCTCGTCCCACTCCATCTGCACCTGAGGCACCGGGAAGCGGGCGTGCGCGCCGTCGAACGGCGCATCCTGCGGGTGCCAGCCGAGGGCCTTCCACACCAGCCCGATCGCTTCCTGCATGCGGCGGCGGAAGATCTCTCGCTCCGGTTTCGGCATGGCCGAAGGCAGCGTCAGAATGATGGCGCGCAAACGGCGCGGCGCGGCGGCGTTCGGCATGCGGCTGCGCTGGGCGATGCTGTTGATCTGCATCAGCGCCTGCGCCAACAGCTCGGCGAGCATCAGCGTCATCACCGCGCTGCGGCTGTAATGGGCGGCGAACACCGGCAGCCGTTGCGCCGTCGGCAGGGCAGACAGCGGCACGCCTTCGTCGTTGATGAGGGTGGTCAACGGCGCGGCGGCGGCCATCGGCTCGTGCCGCTCGTTGAAGCGCCAGCCGGGCGCATAGCGCTCCTCGTCCCACAGGTAGCGGCGCGGGCTGGAAATGCCGGTAGTGCCTTCGTGGCCCGTTCGCCGCTGCGCCAGCTGCGCGGCTTCGCGGCCGACGCGGGTGATGGAGGGCCACTGGAAGGCGTCGTCGCGCCCGCTCTGGAACGACAGATGCGGCTTGCCGAAGCTGGCCTGAGAAAACTCCACCCGGCTCTCGAACAGTTCGTTGTAGACGCGGTGCGGTTCGGACAGCGAACGCAGCTGCAGCTCGTAGGTTTGCTTCAGGCCGTTGCTCTCTTCCGGGTGGTCTTCGACCAGCACGCCGCAGGTGTGCGAGTTGCCGACATCCAGCACCAGATCGACGTCGATCGCCGGTTGCTGCAGCGTCGCCGCCACCATTTTTATCTGCGGTACCGCCAGCTGATGGCCGAGCATGTGCAGCAGATTGAGGTAGTGCGCCTGATACTCGAAGGTTTTCAGCCCGGCGTTGATCTCCACTTCGGCGCGCTGCTCCCGCTCGGCGGCGCGCTGGCTGAACGCTTCGCGCAGCCAGCCGTCTACCCAGGTCAGATCGAGAAACTCGCCCAGCTCGTGGTTGCGGTGCGCCAGCGCGAAGTTCAGCCCGGTGCCGAGATCGCTTTCGCCCGGCGCCAGTGTCTCTTGGCCGGGCGCGGCGGCGCGGGTGTCGAAGGCCAGCACCACGCGCAGCAGGTTGCCGTCCTGATCCGGTTCATCCAGCTGCACCACCTGCAGGCGCGCCCAGTTGTCCGGGCCCGACAAAAACAGGCCCGCCGGGGTGTGGCGCAAGAAGGGCAGCGGCAGCCAGAGCTTATCCAGCAGGCGCAGCGACTGCTGCAGCGGATAGCTGAACTCCGGCCGCACCACTTCGGCGGCCTGGTCGCCCACGGCCGGCAGCTGGTATTTGCCGCTCTCGGCCTCCCATTGCAGGCGCAGCAGCGGGCCGCTGGCGGTCTTGCGCACGAATTTGCCGGGAAACTCGGCGTCCAGCAGCGGCGTCAGGGCAAAGTCCAGCAACTGAATGCCGCTGTCCTGAATCAGCGTAATGCCGTGTTTGTAGTCCGTAAGGGGTGCCAGCATCATTTACTCTCGCGCTTGAACGTCATGGGATAGGTGGTGTCCGCATCGTAGCGGCCGGTGCACTCCGCCGCGCCGGTTTCGCCCTGGCGGCAAACGATCTCCGGGATCTGGTAGCGGCTGCCGTCGCTGCAGCGCGCCTTGGTGCGGCTGTTGATCACCAGATTGCCGGACTGCATCAGCCCGGCTTCGACCGCCACCCGGCAGCTGACGCCGTCGCCGTAGGCGATGATGGCGTTGCCTTTGCCGCCGTTCAGACGGTATTGCAGGCCGGGGCGTTTGCCGGTGATCGGGTCTTTCAGCGCCACCGTGGCGCGCCATTTGCCGTTAAGGAAACGGGTGGAGCCGGCCTTCACCGCCTCGGGCGGCAGCACCAGCGCATTTTTGTCCGCCGGCTGCGGGATGACCGGTGCCGGTGGCGGCGGCATCAGCGTCGCGTGCGCCAGCGGCAAGCGCAGTTTGGGCAACGGCGCGGCGGCTTTTTCCGGCGGGGCCGGATGCTGGACCTCCGCCGGCATCGCCGGTTGCGGCGGCGAGCGGTGCAGCCAGGCGGCCAGCGCCGCACTGCCTAGCAGCAGCACGGGAAAGAGCCAGAGAGCATAGCGCCGGCGCGGGCGAACGGCGGCAGGGGATTCGATAGGCGCTGCCGGGGCGGGCGCCGGTTCGGGCTCGGCGGCCGGGGCCGGTTTTACCGGTTCGACAACGGCCGGTTTACGCGGAGCGGCGGCGATCGGCGCCGGTTTTTCCACTTCGACTTTCACCTCTGCTTCGATCGGGCGCAGGCAGGCCAACGGATCGTCCGGGCTCTGCGCCTGCGGCTTGATAAAGCCCCAGAAGGTCAGCACCGGCCGGTCGTCCACCAGATAAACGTGGTTGGGATCGGGCATGTGCATCGCTTTGGCCAGCAGCGCGCCGAACAGGCGATGGCTGGGGTGATCGGTCGCCTGGGCCTGTTCCGTCAGGCTGCGAAAGGTCGTCAGGCAGTGTTCCAGGTGGCGCACTGCCTGCGCGCGCTGGGCATCGCTTGCCGCCAGCCAGGAGGTGACCTTGCCGGGGAAGGGCGCATACCAGTCGATGCGGGTGCCGCTTTCGTTCGGTTGGGGGATCGCCAGACAGTCGGCGGCCTGCTGCTGCCGGCGAAGACGCAGGGTTTCCCGCAGCTGCTGCGCGCAGGCGTAGACCGGTTGCCCGTTTTCGCCTAAAGCCAGCACATCATCCAAACTGCCACTGCGTAAGAAGGGTTTCACCACGGCACCGCACCTTGTCCTGTTCTGCAAAAACGCATAAAAGTCCATGATACCCCGCAGGCAGAGCCGCCAAACGGCCAAGGACAGCCCGAAAAACGCCCTTCTTTGGCGTTAGCGGCGCGCTTTGCTAACCGGCACAGTGAAAATTTCGCTATCTGGACCTGTCTGTGAACCGCTTTATCTGAAAAATAGAGCCTAGCCCCGGCAAGCGACACCGGGGAACGATGTTCTCTTTCACTATGACATCGCCTCGCGGGTTGCCGATTTCGGTATGCCTCAGGCGTGCGGAGCGTTCACATGACGGACAGTCAGTCTGAAAAAACTCTCGTTGTTCCCCCTGCACATCCCGCCGTCGGGCATTCGGCCCAGGGCTGGATGAACGGCTTCCTCGGTATGATGATCTTCAGCGGCTCGCTGCCCGCCACGCGAGTGGCGGTGCTGGAGCTCGATCCGCTGTTTCTGACGGCGGTCAGGGCGGCGATCGCCGCCTTGCTGGCCCTGTGTGCGCTGCTGATCACCCGGCAGGCGCGGCCGACGCGGGCCGATTTGCCGCCGCTGCTGTTTGTGGCGCTCGGCGTGGTCATCGGTTTTCCGCTGCTGACGGCGCTGGCGCTGCAGCACACCACCTCGGCGCATTCGCTGGTGTACATCGGCCTGCTGCCGCTGGCGACCGCCGGTTTTGGCGTTTTGCGCGGCGGAGAACGGCCCAAGCCCGCTTTTTGGGCTTTTTCAGGCGTCGGCGCCGTGCTGGTGGGCGCTTTCGCGTTGAGCCAGGGGAGCGGCGGTGCCTGGCAAGGGGATGCGCTGATGGTCGGGGCGGTGTTGCTGTGCGGCCTGGGTTATGCCGAAGGGGCGGTGCTGTCGCGCCGGATCGGCGGCTGGCAGGTGATCTCCTGGGCGCTGGTGGTGGCGTTGCCGTTGACGCTGGCGGCCACCTGGCTGGCGGCACCGGCCGGTTGGCCTGCGATCAGCGGCGCCGCCTGGCTGTCGCTGGTTTACGTCTCGGTGTTCAGCATGTGGATTGGGTTTATTTTCTGGTATCGCGGCCTGGCGCAGGGCGGCATCGCCGCCGTCGGACAGTTGCAGCTGCTGCAGCCGTTCTTCGGCCTGGCGCTGGCGGGCTGGCTGCTGCATGAGACCGTCCAGCCGATGATGATCGCCGTGATGGCCGGCGTGGTGGTTTGCGTGTTCGGCGCCAAACGTTTTTCCCGCTAGGCGCCGCTGCCGGCGCAGGCCAGGATCACCTGTCCGAGCCGTTCCACCGCCTGTTGCACCTGGCGGTCGGCGTAACCGCCCAATCCCAGCACCAGACCCGGCTCACCGTGGCCGGGCGCATACATCGGCGACACCGCCCGCAGCGCCAATCCGGCTTCGTTGGCGCATTGGGCGACCCGCACGTCATCGAGATCTTTCCTCAGCCACAGCACCATGTGCATGCCCTGATCGCAGGGCTGCACGACCGCCAGCTCAGCGGGGATATGCGTGTTGATCGCCTCGATCAGCACCCGGCGTTTCTCGGCGTAGACGCCGCGCATTTTGCGGATATGCCGGTCGAGATACCCTTCGGCGATAAAGGCGGCCAGCACGTGTTGATCCGCGCTGGGCGGATGGCGATCCATCAGGATCCTGGCGCCGCAAAAGGCGTCGACCAGCGGCGGCGGCACGACGGCGTAACCCAGCCGCAGCGAAGGGAACAGCATCTTGCTGAAGGTGCCGAGATAGAGCGTCCGTTCGGGCGCCAGCCCCTGCAGCGAAGGGAACGGGTGACCGGCGTAGCGCATCTCGCTGTCGTAGTCGTCTTCCACGATCCAGGCCTGCCGCTCTTTGGCCCAGGCCAGCAGGGCGCTTCTTTTCGCCATGCTCATCGGCATGCCCAGCGGATATTGATGCGACGGCGTGACAAAGGCGGCGCGGGCGTCGGCGGCCAGACGCACGCCGGCGGCAACGTCGATGCCGTCGTCGGCGACGGGCACCCTAATCATGTGCCGATCGCGAAACAGGCTGTCGAAAATGGCGGTAATGCCGGCGTAGGCGGGATCTTCGACCCAGGCGCTGTCGCCGGCGTCCAGCAGGATCTGGGCGGCCAAATAGAGCCCTTGTTGCGTGCCGGAGGTGATGAGGATTTGCTGCGGCGTGCAGTTTACCGAGCGGGAACGGCGCACATAGTCGCAGATGGCTTCGCGCAGCGGCAACGCGCCCAGCGGATCGCCGTAGCCCGACGGGGCGCCGGGGCCGCGTGCCCGGACGCGGTTACCGAGCCGCCGCCAGACATCGTCGGGCGCGGTATCACCGATCGGCACCGAGACGGTGAACGGTACCGGCGGCAGCGCCCGTGCCTGGGCGGCGAAGCGCGCCAGATGCTGCGCCTGTGAAGAAAGCGGCACCGCTACCGCCGAGCTCGCCTGCACGTTGGCGTGCGGCGTGCGGCGCGGCGCCTGATAGTGAGCGACCCGGGTGCCGGAGCCGGGCTGCGGCTCGAGAAAGCCTTCCGCCGTTAGCTGAGCGAAGGCTTCCAATACCGTGCCGCGTGCCAGATGCAGCGCCGCTGATAGCCGTCGCGTCGAGGGCAGCAGATCGCCCGCTTTCAGATCGCCCCGATGGATGGCCTGGCGCAGGGCCTGCGCCAGCTGGTGGCTAAGCTGGCCCGCCAGGCGATCGAGCTCGCCGATGGCGGGGACGTCAACGACTTTGGCTATTCTGGGCATGTATTCCGGCTCGCTTTGCAGTGCGAAAATGAGTATTCAGAGTAAACCACTCTGGCGTCACTCGCGAGCCTGTTGTCGCTCAGCCAAGCCCCCGCTGATTCAGCAGCACCTTATTCAACTCACTGTTTTTGCGCACGTTCAGCTTGCGCATCGCCGAACGCTTGTGGGCGCTGATGGTTTTCTGGCTGCGCTGCAGCAGGCCGGCGATGCTGCAGGCGGACATGCCGCTGCTCATCAATCCCAGCACCTTTTTCTCGCAGTGGCTGAGCGCGGCGATGCGGCAGGCCTGGCATTTCCACATGCCGGCGGCATGCACCGCCATCCACGGATGCTGGATGAATTTTTCCAACGCCATTTGCAGCTTGAGGCGGATGGCGTAGGCCGAATCGCCCCGATGGATGCTGAACAGCGGCGGCAGGTTTTTCACCTGTTGCTGGGTCGTGTCGTCGAGGATCAGCAGGGTCAGCTGCCGCTGGCGCGGGATGCCGTAGGGGCTCTGATAGCAGCAGGCGCAGCCCCAGCGCTCTTCCGGCGTGCGGAACACGATTTCGATGTTATCCAACGCCTGCAGCGCCAGCGGTGAGAATTGCGGATACCGGCGCTGGCATTCGTTCAGGGAGTGCAGATAGTCCTGCAGCAGCAGACGCAGCCCCTGCTGGTAGAAGTTATCGCTGTCGAACAGCGTGAAGCGAATATCTGGCATGGGTGGCTCCTTAAAAGGCCGCGGCACCGCGCCGGAGCGAACGGTGACGGCCAATCGCCGGCGTTCGCGCACCGGTCGTTTTCCTGATTTCCCTGGGGCGGTGCGGGCTTATTGGTACGCCAGCACAAAATTGGCGACGGACGTGAATTCGCCTTCGGTAATGCTTTGGTTCTGAATCGCACTCGGCCGTCCCTGCACATAGGCGGTGAAGTTCAGGCTGTTGGGGCCGTTTTGCAGCGCGACGGCGCTGGTGGCCTTATTCAGATCGATATCTGCACCCTGATGATCGAACAGGGCGATGGCGGCGCCGTTCGCCCCGTTGTTGATCGCCAGCTTGCCCGGCAGCTCTCCGTCTTCAGTGCCGCTGAAGGTCACGCTGACGGATTTGAACACCGTAGTCTTGCAGTCGGTCAGCTTGATGCTGAACGGCACCGGCGTGGTGTGGCCGTAGCGGTACAGGGTTTTGACGATCACCGTGCCCATCTCCACCAGTTGGTCGGCGGACTGCGGTTCGATATTGCACGGGCGGCTCACCACGGTGCCGTGGAACTGCACCGGCGCGCCGATAAGCTCGGTATTCGCCGTCGCCGGCATGGCGGTAAACCACCAGGGCACGCAGCTCAGCAGCGCTAAAGCGCGTAGACGCATTTTCGTTCCTCCCTCGGTTACTGGAATGCCGCCACGATGGTGGCCGATGCGTTGAATTCCCCTTCGCCGATCTCTGCGCCGCCGTTGGCGAACGGTGCCGCCACCAGGTTCCAGGAGCCGCCGTTGCCGATATTCGGCACCGGGTAAAACTCATTCGGGATAACCAGCTGGCCGTTGTGCGTCAGCCGGATGCCGAGATCGTTCTTGTCGGTTTTGAACACCTCGTTGCTGAAGGCGGCCGCCGAGCCTGAGACTGCCAGCTTGATGTTCAGCGTACCGTCCTCGAAGCTGCCGCCCTCGCACTGGAAGCGCACCGGAATGCTTTGCGGGTAGTTCGAGCCGTTGAGATCGCTGCCGCCGATCTCGCCGAACTCCACGTTGATCAGCTGGCCTTCGTTCACCACGCATTTATCCGGCACGTAGAGGATCGCGGATTGGATAAACACCTGCGCCATCGGGTTGGGCCCGAAGCCGCCGTCGGTCGAGCCCAGGCGGCCGAACATCTCGATGATCTGCCGATCGTTAATCTCGACGCCGTTGATGATTTTTTTGCGCACCCGGAAGGTGATGCGGCCTTTGGAGCCGCTTTCATAGTTGTTGACCTGCACATAGGGCGGCGTACAGCTGTGATTGGGGTACTCGTTGGATTCGTTGTAAAAAGGCACGGTGACATAGGCCTTCTTATAGCCGGCGATCCATACCTCAGCTTTTAAATCCAGGAAGTCGTTCAGCTGCAAGAAGCCGTTGCCGTAACTGGATGGGGGGAGCGCCGAATCCGACTTGTAAAAGTGCGGGCTTCTGGGGATCGGCGTGTCGCAGTAAGCCTTGCCGGTATAGGTGCCGCCTAATGAATAGGGGAACACTCTGGTGAACCCTACCTGGTTGGTGATGTTGCTTTGATTCAGATCGATATAGAACGGTTTCGGCCCGCCGTCCGGCGTGACGTAGCCGTTGGCCCAGGCGGCGGGAGCCGCCAGCGCGATCGCCAGCGGCAGGCAAAGTTTGGTCAGTTGCATTTTCATCGCGTTCTCGAGCCTCACAGGTAAATCACCTGAATGTGCGCCACGGCGGCGAACCCGGCGGCCATCACCGCCCGCTGGGTGGACTCCACGCTGGCACTGAACCAGAGGGTGTTGCTGCCGGGTTGCAGAATGTAGGGGCGGCTGCGCTGGTTCAGTTCCAGCGCCTGGCCCTGCTGGTCTTGCAGCCGCAGGCCGATGCCCTGTACGCCGCCGTTCAGCTTCAGCAGCGACGGATTGTCGACGTCGCTTTCGCCGAGAAACACCAGCGTCGCGGCCTGCTCTCCCTGCAGATAGAGGCGGCCGGCGTCGCCGTTGCGCGGGCCGGCCGGGTTATCCGCCAATGCGCGTGCCCCCAGCAGGCAGTTGCGGAACGAGAGGCGAAAACGCACCGGCGCGCTGCGATCGCCGGCGTTGCGGAAGTCGCGTGCGCTGACGTCGCCCAGATCGACGGCCTGATCCCGGCTGTCCGGCGTCAGGCTGCAGGGGGAGCTGAGCAGGCCGCCGTGAAAGCTGACGGTGCCGGTGGTGCCTTCGATCACGCCCAGCGGCGTTGCCGCCAGCGCGCTGCCGCCACACAGCAGGGCGCCGAGCAGCAGCGGGCGCAGTCGATCGGTGAATTCAGCCATGCTGGACCTCCTTATTTTTTCTCGGGCACGGCGGTGCAAACGCTGCCGTTGCAGGCGAAGCGCAGTTCGGGGTGGCCGCCGTAGTCGTTGATGTAGGTGATGACGAAGCTGTTCATGCCGGTGTCGTGCAGCTTGAGACTTTCGCTGGACTTCGGCTTCAGCATCAGCGGTTGGAAGCCGCCGATTGCGCCGCCGCCCTGTTTTTGCGTCTGCCGCGTCATGCCGGTCAGGGTGATGTAAAACGGCGTCGGGTTGTCGACGGTGACGGCGCCGCCGCTTTTACGGAACACCAGCTTTTCCTGCCACACTTCGCCTTTGGGCGCGACGATGGCCTTCGGCCGGTAGAACAGCTTGATCTGCGTTTGCAGCGCCAGCTGCATCACGTTGGTTTTGGTGCTTTTCGGCGGGATCTCGCGCAGGTTGAAGTAGAACACCGACTCGCGATCCTGCGGCAGGCGATCCGCCTCCGGCGTCTTGGTGATGCGCACCACGCTGCGTTCGCTCGGTTCCACGCGCTGCAACGGCGGCAGCACCACCAGCGGCGAGGTGATTTTCTGGTGCTGTTCGTTCTCCAGCCAGGACTGCGCCAGGAAAGGCAGCTCTTTGTTTTCGTTGACGATATTCAGGCTGATCGATTTGGCGTCGCTCACATAGACGGCGCGTGTGCGATCCAGCGATATCGCCGCGTCGGCGGTGGGCAGTACGGCGCTCAGGGCCAGGCCGGCGGCGGTCAGTAGCGTTATCGGGTGTTTGTTCATGTCATTATTTCTCAGCGTTACGGATTACAGGGTGGCGCACGGCAGCAGCAGCTGGTCCAGCGGCTTGGCGGCGCCCGGGATCACGATGCGGCAGCGGCGTTGGCCTTCCCAGGCGACGTCCAGCTTTTCCTCCGGCTGCACGCCGGTCAGGTAGACCGAACCGCCGTCGTTGACCACCGCGACCTCGCGGCCTTTCTCGCTCAGCACTGCGGCGCCGAACGGCGGTTCGCTGCCGTCCGCGAGGCGAATGGTGGCCAGCAGCTTGCTGCCTTTCACCACCTCGAAGTGGCGGTAGCCGATCGCGCCTTCGGTCAGCGTGCCTTGCACCACGGCGCGAGTGGCCTCGACGTCGTCCGCCAGCTTGTTGACGTCGATGCGGGTGTCGGTGTTGTAGTAGCTGGTGATGTCGGAAATCACCGCCAGCCCGAAACGGTTGCTGTAGGCGCGGCCGTTGTTGATCGGCACGCCGGCGATGCCGTCGGTGTCGAGCATCATGCGGCTGCCGCCGTTGCTCGAGTTCTGGTGCGCCGCGATACCGTGCCGGGTAGCGGTGAGGCCGCCGCGGAACGAGCCGCCGATCGACGAGTAGCTGTCCTGCTGGTAAGAGGCGCTGGCGTTCAGCGAGCCGAATGAAGCGTTATGGGTGTAGTACCCGCGTGCCAGCGATTTGCCGGACTGATTAAAGCCGCCGCTGACCTGCCAGGTATTGTCCGGATCGCTGTAGTCGTTGTACGACGCGGTCTGCGTGACATCGCCATTGTTGGTTTGCAGCGCATAACCGACGCGCCGGCGATCGCCGATCGGCACGGTGAAGTTGAGCATCACGCTGTCGTCGGTGCGGCCCTGGTAATAGGTGCGGTAAGCCGACAGCGAGGCGGTGATGTTGCTGATATCGCCGACGCTGAACAGCTTGCTGGCTGACAGCCCGTAACGATCCTGAGTTCGCGCATCCCAATAGGTCTGGTGCGAGTAGGTCAGGTAGGCGGTGATCGCCTTGGCGCTGTCTTCCGCCATAAAGGTTTTGCTGGCGGTGATGGTGTACAGCTCTTTCTGACGGCCGTTGTAATTCTTGTCGTAATCGCCGTAACGCTCCTGCAGGTACTGCGACATGTTCATGAACTTGCGCTGCGAGAAGCGGTAGCCGGCGAAGGTGATCTGGCTGTTCAGCTCGTCGAAGCGTTTGGCGTAGTTGAGCTTGAACGACATGCCGCTGGCGGTCGGTTCGCCGGGCAGGCGGGCGATCGACTGGGTGACGTCCAGCGACATGGCGCCGAACACGTTCAGATCGCGGCCGAGGCCGAGCGCCCAGGCGTTATAGTCGCCGCCGAGCAGCGCGCCGCCGTACAGCGACCAGGCGTTGCTCAGGCCCCAGGAGAAATCGCTGGCGGAAAACAGCGGCCCCTGGGTGCGGTGGTCGTAGGCCGAGGTTTTGCCCAGCGCCACGTTGTAGCGCACGTAGCCCGGTCGGGTCAGGTACGGAATGGTGGCGGTATCCACCTGGAAGGTCGAGACGGTGCCGTCTTGCTCTTCCACCTTGACGTCCAGCTTACCGCGCACCGAGCTGTTGAGATCCTGAATGGCGAACGGCCCGGCGGGCACGGTGGTTTCGTACAGCGTGCGGCCTTCCTGCGAGACGGTGATCTTGGCGTTGCTCTTGGCGATGCCGCGCACTTCCGGCGCGTAGCCCTGCAGGTTGGGCGGCAGCATGCGCTCGTCGCTGGCCAGGTTGAGGCCGGTGAAGCGATAGGCGTCGAACACCCCGGAGTCGAGGTAGATCTCGCCCAGCGTCAGCTTGGCGGCCTGCATCGGCAGCGCGCGATAGGCGTAGATCTGGTTCCAGTCGAAACCGGTGCTGCGATCGCCGGCCTGCTGATTGTAATTGGCCTGGTAGTCTGCGCGCAGGCGCCAGGCGCCCATATTGGCGCCCAGCGTGCCGTAGCTGCTCAGGTTCTGGGCGGTGTTGTTGTTGTGGTTCTGCTTGCCTAACTGGCCGCTCAGGTTGTAGTCCAGCAGCAGGCCGGGGATGCCGTCGTCCCACTGCTCGGGCGGCGTCCAGTCGGGATCGGAGTATTTCATCCACGCCTGCGGGATGGTGATCGCCAGCACGCCGCCGCCGATGCGATCGGAGACGGTCGCGCCTTTGATGCCGCGAATGTCGGCGCACTGGTTGTCGTGCCACAGGGTGACTTTTTTGGCCGCTTCTTCTTTCAGCGCCATTTTTTCCACCAGGTCAGGCGGCAGGCACACCTGGCTGCCGCTTTTGTTATCCGGCGACGGGAAATACTGAATGCTGCGCTGGGGCAGCGTTTTCTGGTTGATCTTGATGTCCAGCAAATAAGCGCCGGGCATGACGTAATCAGCATCGGAGAAACGCGAAAGATCCACTTTGCTGCGCTCGCCGATGTCCAGCACGTCGGTATTGAACTCCGTGGCGGAAAATGCCGGACGCACCCAGAGGAAAGATAGAATGACGAGGAGAGGTAGGTGTTTCCGTGTCAGTAATGACGTCATAGCATAATCACTCATGGCAAGTCCGCGCCCAATAGCAGGTCATCCGTACGACCTGAATACGTAATGCTGTGCAGCGCCCGCCGGCGCTAGAGATAAGACAGGGTGAATTTGGCCAGAGAGCTGAAGCCGCCCGCCCGCGCCTTGTCGGGATGCAGGCGCAACTGCGCGCCGAAGCGCAGCGTGTTGTCGCCGGCGACAATCTGGTAATCCGCCGTCGTGCTGCCGAGCGGGATCGGGGTGCCGGCATCGGTCAACAGCTCGATAGCCACCCCCTTCGCCTCGCCGTAAACGCCCAGCAGAGAAGGATCCCGGCTGTCGGCGGTGCCGTCGAACGTGACGTTGGCCGCGCGATAGATGAAGTCAGGCTTCACCTGGCTGGCCAGCTCGCAGTTCACCAGTTTGATCGTGAAATGGCGGCGGCTGCCGATCAGCACCGACTGCCCGTCCTGCGAGGCGTCGCTCATGGAGATCAGCCCGAAATCGACGGTTTGATCCAGGCTGTCGCTGGCGATGCCGCACGGCGTTTCGACGATGGTGCCGCCCAGGCTGACTTTGCCGTGGCCCTGATTTTTCGCTGCCGCCGCCGCGTTGCCAACGCTGAGCGCGATGAGCAACAGGCCGCAAAGGCGGATAGTCATACTGGCGTCTCCCTGTCTTTCCCTGTTCCCTTGCCGGTATCCTCGGCATGCAATAAAGCGGGGGATGCCCTGAGACATCCCCTGTGGGGTATTACAGGTAAGCCAGGGTGAAGTTCGCCACGCTGGTGAAGTCGCCCGGTACCACGGTGCTTGAGGCGCTGCTGCCCTGCAGGTAAGCGGCGAATTTCAGCGAGTTGTCGCCGTCGTTCAGGCCCTGGCCGTCGGTCGCGGTGCCCAGTTCCACTTCTTTGGAGTGCAGGTTGTCGTAGATCACGATGCCGGCGCCGGTTGCGGTGCCGCTCAGAGCCAGCAGTTTGCTGTTGATCGGATCAGGCGTGCCGGTAAAGGACACTTTGACGTTTTTCATGGTGGAGATGGAGCAATCTTTCAGTTCGATGTTGAAAGGTTGCATGCTGGATTTACCCTGGTTGGCCAGGATGCGGCTGCTGATCTGGCCCATCGGCACGGTCTGATCAACGGATTCCGGCGCGACGCTGCATGGCGCATCGATAATTTCGCCGGTAAAGGTGACTTTACCGCTGCCCTGATTAGATGCGGCATGAGCAACAGATGCGGAAGCGAAAGCAATCACGGTTGCCAGCATTAATTTATTCAGTTTCATTTCTCAGGTTCCTGTAGAGAGTTTTTAAATAAAAAGAACAGCACATCTAAATCCCCCGCGGCGGCGGCAACGCCATGTCGCCGGCCGTGCGGTTGGAGCCAGATCCTTTTGCTCTGGGCAATACGCCAACATCCGTTATTTATGAGAAATAACGAGATTTGGAAAATCGACAATGGATTTTCTGGTAAATAAAATACGAGTTTTATGTGTGGCGTGTTGCTGGGAATATTCTTGCAAATAATAGTATTGCTTGGGAATAGATTTTATTAAATTAAGTCAAATTCAGAATATAAAACCAAAAGGAAAAAGAAATATATTTGCTTTAAAATCAATAGATCGTATACAAATATTATCCAGTATAAATCACTATATAAATAACGATATGCGAGATATTAGATCGGGGGAAATAGGGGTGCACCTACAATTCACAATATTGTTTTGCTAATATCGCCCTTAGGCAGCAGATGATGCATTTCTCTTTAGAAACAAAATATAAAACATAATTAATTGTTTTTATTGTTGTTTTATGGTTTTTTGTTCACGATTGATTGGGTTTCTTATTCGCGTTTAACCCGCGTTTAGATCTAATTAATTAACAATTGAATAACAATTACACCGGTAGTGAATTATTCTATCGCATTGCGGTATAGGGATTTTTCGCTGTCTAACCTCTTTTGATTAATCAAATTAAGGCATGTGCCGCTGCCGTTCGCCACATAATGATGACCTAAGTGACAATTAAAGGATTATAAACGGAATGATAACGATGATTAATGCTTGCGGCGGACGCCGCAAGGTGGGGTTGGCTATATTTTTGCTGTCTTTTATGGTGCTATCTGGCTGTGCGGACGGTAGCAAGACAAAACTGAATTCTGTGAAAAAACTTTCACAGAACAATCCTAATGATAAATCCGATGAACAACGCATCGCGCTTTGCCAACAACGGGTTAATTCGTTAAAGAATATTAATCCGCAAAGTTACCAAAAGCGTATTGCCTATTTTAACGGCCTGCTTTCCAACGCCTCGGGATATGCCGGGGTGCGCGGCAACGTGGATGAGAGTACCCGTAAAGCGATTGATGCTCTTTATCAATATAAAACCGAGAAATTCTGCGCCGACGTCGAGCATGAGCTGATGTCCGATCTGTCCAGCCGGGTTGAGAATCTGTAGCCATGAAGCGATGCGCGCAAGGATGGGCGATGGGCTTTTTGCTGTTGGCGGCGAACGGGGCCGCTTGCGCCGCCGACGACGGCATTCCCGCCCTGTTGAAGTTCGCTGAACAACGGCAGGCGCCGCCGGCCGCGCTCGGGGAAGACACCGCGCGTAAACCGGTGCCCGCACCGGCCGCCAAATCGGCTGCCATCGCCGGGGCAGACGGCGTTCGTTTAACTTCTCTGAAGCAGTCTTTGCAACAGCAGGCGGAGAAAATCCGTCAGTTGGAGCGGCAGTTAGCGGCGGCTCAGGCCGCGGCGGCGCCGAAACGGGAGCGGGCCGTCGTCGATATTCGGCCGCTGGCCGATGCCCTGAAGGGATTGCGGCAAGCCGTTGCGCCAGTGCCTGAGGTGGGCGCATTGGCCGCTTCGCTAACGCAGGCCGAACAGCGCAGCGCAAGGTTGGCGGCGCAGTTGGCGCAGCAGCAGCAGCGGATCGACACTTTGCTGGCCGAGCGGCAGCAGGCCACCGAACTGCCCTTGCTGGCCAGCGAGGCGGACAAACAGGCGTATGCCGCCGGCGTGTCTCTGGGGCGCGACATTGTGCATTTGCAGCAGGAGAACCGGCACGCGGGGCTGGAGGCGGACAGCCGGCTGTTGCTGGCCGGCATCGCCGATACCCTGGCCGGGCGGTTGCGGCTGGATGAGGCCGCCATCGACAGCGCGTTGCGCACGGCGCAGCAGCGGTTGCTGCAGACGCAGGCACCACCGCCACCGCTGGACGACAAAGCCTATCTGGCCGATTTCGCCCGTCAGGAGGGCGTCAAGCAGGATGCGCTCGGTTTCTACTACCGGGTGGACTATGCCGGCAATGGGGCGATTGGCGCCGACGATCGGGTGGATATCGTGGTGCGCGAAAGCCTGGTCGACGGCCGGGTGGTCAAAGATATGGAGTTGGCAGGGACGGTGATCTCGCAGCCGTTGACGCGCTATCCGCCGCTGTTTCGCGCCGCTATCGAGAAGCTGCAGCGCCACGGCTCGATCACGCTGGTGGTGCCGCCGGCGCTGGCGTACGGCAAGCAGGGCAGCCCACCGGCAATCCCCCCGGACGCCACCATGATTTATACCCTGCGCATCGCTGACGTGCAGCCGTGAACGGGGGAGCTCAGCAGTAACCACTCAGGAGGAATGCTATGGCCAAGGCGCCGAAAACGTTTGAAAGTAGAAAATCGCTGATGCTGAATGTGTTGCAAGGATTGTGCAGAGAGCGTGTCGAAGGGTCAGGGGGCCACCATCCCCCGCCGGAGCAGTGGCCGAAGACGCGCGAGCTGGCGGATAAATGCGGCGAAAACATTTATACCACCCGAACCCTGCTGCTGGCGCTGGAAAAGGAGGGCAAGGTCCACTGCACCCACCGCAGCATCAACAATTCTCTACGCTGGTACAGCTGCGACGAACAGGCAGCGATAAAAAAAGAGTGATTCGACCCTGGCGGTCGCTTTTGACTATCTCTACAGCTAATCATTAAATAATCTTATCATTTGGCGGGGCGTTTTGCTCCGCCAATCCTCCTCTCCGCTCTCTGCCATCCGCGCAGGCATTGCTAAGATGTTTTTTGCGGCCATATACTTATCGCTCAGACGGGAACAGGTGTAGGGAGCCGGCATCGTAATGAAGGAAAAGAAAGACATACTGAGATTGGATGATATTCATTATCAAATAGACAACCAGGTGATCCTGGACTCCGTCTCTTTCACGCTGGGTGAAGGCGAGTTTAAACTGATCACCGGGCCTTCCGGCTGCGGGAAAAGCACGCTGCTGAAAATCATCTCTTCCTTAATGGATCCGACCCGCGGGAGCCTCTATTTCGACGGCCAGGCGATCGCCGAGATGTCGCCGGAGGCGTATCGCAAGCAGGTTTCTTACTGCTTCCAGACGCCGGCGCTGTTCGGCAATACGGTTTACGACAATCTGGCGCTGCCCTACCAGATCCGTCAACAGTCGCCGGATGAACGAAAAATGAAGGCCGATCTAACGCGTTTCGGCCTGCCGGAGGCGATGCTGACCAAAAGCATCAACGAGCTGTCCGGTGGAGAGAAGCAGCGCGTGTCCCTGATCCGCAACCTGCAGTTTATGCCCCGGGTGCTGTTGCTCGATGAGATCACCAGCGCGCTGGACGAGGAAAACAAACGCAACGTCAATGAGATAGTGCATCAGCTGGTGGCGGAGCACCGGCTGGCGGTGCTGTGGGTGACGCACGATACCGAAGAGATAGCGCATGCGGATGAGGTGATCACCCTGCGCGCGCACGGCGCCGAGCAACAGGAGCAACAGGAGCAACAGCATGAATCAGCATAACATCACCAACGAATCCTTAGGCTTGTCGATGATCCTGGTGGTGGTCGCCATCCTGATCAGCCACCGGGAAAAGCTGGCGTTGGAAAAGGACATTATCTGGAGCATCTGCCGCGCGGTGGTGCAGCTGATCATCGTCGGCTACGTGCTGAAGTATATTTTCGACCTGGATAACGCGCTGCTTACCGTATTGATGGTGCTGTTCATCTGCTTTAACGCGGCCTACAACGCCAAGAAACGCAGCAAGTACGTCGAACACGCGTTCGTGACGTCGTTTATCGCCATCACCACCGGCGCGGTGCTGACGCTGGCGGTGCTGGTCTTGACCGGCTCCATCGAATTTACGCCGATGCAGGTGATCCCCATCTCCGGGATGATCGCCGGTAACGCCATGGTGGCGGTGGGGCTGTGCTACACCAACCTCGGCCAGCGTTTCAAAAGCGAACAGCAGAAGATTCAGGAGATGCTCAGCCTGGGGGCGACGCCCAAGTTCGCTTCGGCGGCGCTGATCCGCGACAGCATCCGCGCTTCGCTGATCCCGACCGTGGACTCGGCGAAAACCGTTGGGCTGGTTAGCCTGCCGGGCATGATGTCCGGGCTGATCTTCGCCGGCATCGACCCGGTGAAAGCGATCAAATATCAGATTATGGTGACCTTCATGCTGCTTTCCACCGCCAGCCTGTCGACCATCATCGCCTGCTATATGGCCTACCGTAAGTTTTACAACGAGCGCCACCAGCTGGTGGTCGGCAACCTGAAGTAACGCCATGAAAAACGGCCTCCGCGGAGGCCGTTTTTTTACCCTTGCAGTAGGGCGATGCTGTGGCGGATTTCCCGTTCGATATCCGCCTCGCTCCAGCTGTCCAGCTGCGAAGAGAAGGGCTCGAAGGCATAGACGCCGGTGTAGCCCAGGCGTTCCAGGTTCTGTACCTGACGGCGGCTCTCCAGCCGATCGCCTGCGCTCAGCATAATGCGCTCTTCGTCGCTCAGCGCGCCTTTATCCCGCCCGTCTTCCACGCCGGACAAATGCACCAGGCCGATCTGCGTCACCTGGATTTGCGCATCGAAGTCGGCCTGCGTCACATCGCTCAGGTAGTGGTGGAAAGTATCGAGCACGATGCGGTACGGCGCGCCCGAATCGCGGATGAGCGCCTGGGTCAGCAGCGACGATCGCAGCGAACTGATGCTGAAGCCCAGCGGCTCGACGTACCCCTGCACGCCATAGCGCGCAAACAGCGGCGCCAGCAACCGCAACGCCGCGAGGGTGTCGTCGCGTTTTTGCTGCTCGCTGCGCTTGTCATCGGCGCTGCAGTGTGGGCACAGCACCAGCGCCCGGCTGTGGATGGCCTGCGCCTGCGCCAGCAACGCTTCGGCGCGCTGCAGCAGCGCCGCCGGGTCGTCTACCCGATTGAACATGCCGAGGGCGTTGATCGTGACAATCTCGATGCCGTATTGCGCGGCGAGCGCGTTGAGCTGCGCGTCGCTCAGATCGTCAGTTACCTTGCCGCTGGGCATGTCGTTGCGCAGCTCAATTTTGCTGAGCCCGCAGCGTTTCACCAGGCGGAAAAAACTGTCCAGATCGAGATTCGGCGCGATCTTGCGGTTAATGCAGAAGCGGTCCAGCGCAAGTGTCATGAGGCATTACTCCAGCGGTCAGAGTTGAGAGATCAGGATTTGCCGTTTTCCAGCGGCAGCGGCTTGCCGTCGGGCAGGGGGTGACGGTGGCGTTTGGCCAGCACCACCTGCTCCATTTTTTCCAGCGAGACGCCTTTGGTTTCCGGAATGTAGCGGCCGATGAACCAGTAGCTGAACAGGCAGCAGGCGGCGAAGATCCACATCGGGAAGGCGCCGTGGAAATGCGAGAACAGATACGGGTGGTCGTTGATCATTGGGAACGACTGCGATACCGCGAAGTTGGCGACCCACATGCAGCCGACGGCAATGCTCATCCCCTGCGCGCGCATGCGGTTTGGGAAGATTTCCGACACCAGCACCCAGGCGCCGACGCCCCAGGACAGCGCATAAAACACCATGAAGAACAGCATGCCGAACAGCGCGAAATAGCCGGTGGCCTGGGTGTAGAGCGCGTACGAGGTGAGCAGCAGGCCGGCGATGGCGCCCAGCGTGCCATAACGCATCAAGGGAATGCGACCCATGCGATCCATCAGCATGGCGCCGATGACCGAACCGACCAGCTGCAGCACGCCGATCCAGATGGTCTGGAACAGCGCTTCCTGCGCGTTTTCGGTCACGGTTTTCAGCACCACCGGCGCGTAATACATCATTACGTTGACGCCGGTCACCTGCTGCAACATGGCGATCATGCAGCCGACGAACAGAATGAAACGTACCCGCACATCGCCGTAGTTCAGCTTCCGGTGCTGCTGCTGTTGATCCTGATGCAGCGAGTCTTTGATTTCTTTCAGCAGATTTTGCGCGTGGGCGGCGTTGGAGACCTTGGTCAACATCGCCAGCGCCTGATCGTCGCGCCCCATCATTACGTTCCAGCGCGGGGATTCAGGAATGACGAATACCAGGATGCAGAACAGAATGCAGGGGATCACGCCCGAGGCGAACATCCAGCGCCAGCCCATTTCCACCAGCCAGGCTTCGCTGGCGAGGCTGGCGATTTTGAAGTTGACGTAGAAAATCACGATCTGACCGAAGACGATGGCGAACTGCTGCATGCTGAGCGCGCGCCCGCGCATGTCTTTCGGCGACACTTCCGACATGTACATCGGCGACACGGTGGCGGCAATGCCGACCGCCAGCCCGCCGATGATGCGGTAGATGACGAACCAGGTGAAGGTCGGGGCCAAGGCCGCGCCGACGGCGGACACGGTGAACAGCAGCGCCGCCAGCATCAGCGCCTTTTTACGGCCCCAGCGCGCCGCCAGCGGCCCGGCGGCGAAGGCGCCGACCACGCAGCCGATCACTACGTTGGAGACCGCCCAACCGGTTTCGGCCGGGCTGAGACTGAAATAGGTTTTCAATGCTTCGATCGCGCCGGAGATCACGGCGGTATCGTAGCCGAACAGAATGCCGCCCAGGGCGGCGATGCCGCAAATTCGCAATATGTAGCCGGTATTGTGCTTACGCTGATATGACATGTGTTGCTCCGATTTTTATCCTGGCTTCCGTCCGCACGGTTGGGGTGTCGGGAAGAGGGCGAGCGGAAGGGTGTGAACCGTGCCTGTCATCAAGGCGATGTCGTCGATAAATGCTGGAACAAACAAGAACATTTATTTCATAATTAGTGAATGATGGAATATTGATTTTTAGATCCAGTTCAAAAAAAACCGTCGCGAGCGATTCGGGCACCTTGGGCGAACGGGGGCTGGCGGTAACAACGACAGGGCAGGCACAGCGTGGGTTTTCTGTAGCAAAGTCAGTGTGCATTACCCCGGGTTTCTTCTCCGCCGTTGCGCTTTCCCTGGCACGGTAATGAAAGCGCCAACCGGATCGACACCGCAAAATTGCGACCTCACGCACTAAAAATAAATTTTCCAAAACAATTTATTTGAAACTTTTTTTTCAATGAAATAGAGTTTGCTGTATCCGGTCAGGATTTAGCCGGCTTGCCGACGGGGTTTGGCGAGCGGGACGATTAACGCCGCGCCGCCGGCGAATGGCCAGGCGACAGCGGACTTGAAAAGAGGGCGTGACATGAAAACCGTGGGTAACTTTATTGGCGGGCAGGTGTGCCTGAGCAGCAGTAATCAAACCGTTGACGTGCACAACCCGGCCAGCGGGCAGGTTGAGCGGCACGTCACGCAGAGCACCGCCGCCGAAGTCAAACAGGCCATCGACGTGGCCCATCAGGCATTTGCCGACTGGTCGCGCACCACGCCGCTGCGCCGCGCGCGCATCATGTTCAATTTCAAGGCGCTGTTGGAACAGCACCGCGACGAGCTGGCCGAGCTTATCGTCAGCGAGCACGGCAAAGTGTACTCGGATGCGCTGGGCGAACTGACGCGCGGCATGGAAGTGGTCGAATTCGCCTGCGGCATCCCGCATCTGCTCAAGGGCGAGTATTCGCCGGACGTCGGCAGCGGCGTCGACAGCTTCTCGCTGATGCAGCCGCTGGGCGTGGTGGCGGGCATTACCCCGTTCAACTTCCCGGCGATGGTGCCGATGTGGATGTTCCCTATCGCGCTGGCCTGCGGCAACACCTTCATCCTCAAGCCGCCGGCGCTGGTGCCTTCCGCCTCGGTGCGCCTGGCGGAGCTGCTGAAAGAAGCCGGCCTGCCGGACGGCGTGTTCAACGTGGTGCACTGCGCCAATGAAGACGCGGCGCAGCTGTGCACCGATCCGCGCATTCAGGCGGTGAGTTTCGTTGGCTCATCCACCGTGGCGGAACATATCTACACCACCGCCAGCGCGCACGGCAAGCGGGTGCAGGCCTTCGGCGCGGCGAAGAATCAGGCGATCGTCATGCCGGACGCCGATCTGGACGCCACGGTCAACGCGCTGATGGGCGGCGCGTTCGGCTCTGCCGGCGAGCGCTGCATGGCGTTGCCGATCGCCGTGGTGGTCGGTGACGATACCGCCGACAAACTGATCGCCAAATTGAAGCCGCTGATCGCGCAGCTGCGCGTCGGGCCGGGCTTGCAGCAGGGCGGCGAAGAGAATGAAATGGGGCCGCTGGTGTCGTCCGCCCACCAGAAAAAGGTACTGGGCTACATTGATTTGGGCGTGGAAGAAGGTGCGACCCTGGTGGCCGACGGCCGCAATTATCAGGTGCCGGGCTATCCTGAAGGCTACTACGTCGGCGGCACGCTGTTCGACCATGTGAAGCCGAACATGCGCATCTACCGCGAAGAGATCTTTGGGCCGGTGCTGGGCATCGTGCGGGTGCCGGACTACCGTACCGCCATCGACACGGTGAACGGCCATGAGTTCGGCAACGGCAGCGCCATCTTTACCGGCAGCGGCCACTACGCGCGCCAGTTCGTACAAGAAGTGCAGGCCGGGATGGTCGGCGTCAACGTGCCGGTACCGGTGCCGATGGCGTTCCACAGCTTCGGCGGCTGGAAGCGCTCGGTATTCGGTGCGCTGAACGTGCACGGCACCGACGGGGTGCGCTTCTACACGCGCATGAAGACCGCCACCGCGCGCTGGCCGGCCGGGCAGCAGACGGTGTCCGAATTCAGCATGCCGACGCTGGGTTAAGCGCTGTCATATTCAGGCCAGGCCGTTGCTCCTTCGGGCAGCGGCCTTTGCACGAATCATTAACAGGAGAATCGAGATGTCTTCACTGCTTGCCAAATGTCAGACGCCGAACGCCGAAGGGCGCATCCAGCATGTGACGCCGGAAAATGCCGGTTGGCGCTATGTCGGCTTCGACGTTTATCGCCTGGGCGCCGGGCAGTCGCTGCAGCTTGAGTGCGGCGATAAGGAGCTGTGCCTGGTGCTGGTGGCCGGTATCGCCTCCGTCGCCACGCTACGCGCCGAGTACCCGCATATCGGCAAGCGCATGAGCCCGTTCGAGCGCACGCCGCCTTACGCGGTGTATGTGCCGCATCACGATCGCATCGACGTGCGGGCAGAGACCGATCTGGAGCTGGCGGTGTGCAGCGCGCCCGGCAGCGGCCACCTGCCTTCACGGCTGATCACGCCGGCGGATATCGGCGTGGAGCGGCGCGGCAAGGGGCGCAACCAGCGGTTGGTGCACAACATTCTGCCGGACAGCGAGCCGGCCGACAGTCTGCTGGTGGTGGAGGTTTACACCGACGAGGGCAACACCAGTTCCTACCCGAGCCACAAGCACGATCAAGAAGACTCGCCGGACGAAACCTATCTGGAAGAGACGTACTATCACCGCATTCAGCCGGAGCAAGGGTTCTGCATGCAGCGCGTCTATACCGACGACCGCACGCTCGACGAGTGCATGCCGGTCTACAATCGCGATGTGGTGAAAGTGCCGCGCGGTTATCACCCGGTGGCGACCCTGGCGGGCTACGACAACTATTATCTCAACGTGATGGCCGGGCCGGTGCGGCAGTGGAAATTCACCTGGGAAAAAGACCACGCCTGGATTAACGGCGACGGCTATCCCGCCGCGCAATAAGCGCTTGAGGCCCGGCTTGCCGGGCTTTCTCTATATTAGGGTATAAATTTGCCCTAAATTTGCCCTCCCTCTTGCTCAAATGATAACCTGTCCGCATGCGATTGCTCCCCGACTGAGTGAATCCAAAGAACCGCTGTGATACAGCGTGATTGCCTATGCGCAGGAGGAAAAACCATGACGACTACCATGTCCCAAAAAGCGGCGCGCGAAGGATTAGGTTCGCCCGATCTGTTTGAAGGCGGGGTTTACGTCACAAAAAATGGTGTTGCTGAGCTGTTTGTTCAAACGGCGGCTGAGAGAGAGGCCGAAATTCGGGAACGCAATCTGGAGCGCCAGTCCAACGCGTTGCTGAAACTGACTATGATGGCGAAGCAAGAGATTAAAAATCATCGCGGTCTGTCGCCCGAAGAAACGTTGCAGCGGCTGCGCGACGCGCGGAAATAGGCCCGAGGTGCAGGATGCCCCAGGAAATACGTTTTACCGTCGCGCCGGCGGCGGAATGGAGCCTGAAAGACATCGAGTCTTACAAGAGTGGAACGATAGGGGCCGCCGCCGCCGGGGTGTTCGTGGATAATCTGTTGTTATCGTCTCTTGCGGCAATCGCGGACGATCCTGCCCGCTATCGCTTCAACGCCGTGCTGGCGGGCATGGGGGTACGGTTGCACGAGCGATTGGATCCCGACAGCGAATATCGCGTCATTTATGACTACGACGGCCAGACGGTGGAGATTCTGCTTTTCATCAGCATGAAGCAAGATCTGGAAAGCGCGCTCTACCGTTATTTGTTGCTGCAATAATCCCGCCGCGCCCGAGCCTGCCGGGCGCGTTCACCCCAGCCTTACTCGTCCCGGGCGTTATTCAGCGCCAGCGAAACCGCCAACGTCTGCGCCAGGCACATCGAAGCCACCTGCGAACGGAAGCCGTCCACCTGCGCTTCGCGCACCACGAAACAGACGTCGCTGAAGGCGGCCAGCGGGCTGACCTGGCTGTCGGTGATGGCGATCTGTTGCGCGCCGCGCTTGGCGCCCAGTTCCACCAGTTCCACCGCCTCGCGGGCGTACGGCGAATAGCTGATGGCGATCACCACGTCCTTCGGTTTCACCATGCTCAGCTGTTCGGTGAACATGCCGCCCAGGCCGTCGATCAGAAACGCGCGGCGCTCCAGATGGCGCAGCGCGTAGGTGAGGTAAGAGGCGACGCTGAACGAGCGGCGCAGGCCAATCACGTAGATGTTTTCGGCGTTATTGAGCAACTCGACGGCGCGTTCCAGCTGCTCGGGGGCGATCTGCATCGCCAGCTGCTGCAGCGCCTGCGCGTTGACCATGGTGAACACGTTGAGGATTTCCGCCGGTTTCTCCGGCGCGACGTTGTCGTCGGTGGAGGTTTGGCGGAACAGGCGCGCGCGCTCGGTATAGTTCGCCGTCTCTTCCATCAGATGCTGACGGAATACCTGCTTCATTTCGTTGAAGCCGCTGAAGCCGAAGGCGTTGGCGAAACGGATCAGCGTGGAGGGCGGCACGCTGGCCTGTGCGGCGATGGAGGCAACGGTATCGAAAGCGATGCTGTTACTGTTATCCAAAATGTAGCGCGCCACCTGCTTCAAACGCTTGCTCAGCGTTTCATAACGGTGGCGGATCTCGTCCTGTAACAGCGAAAGTTGAGTTGGGTTGTTCATCCATTCGGCTCGCAGTGGGGTGAAGGCGCATTGGCCTGACGCCTGAAATATTGACAGGGTATTTTAACAGACGGAGCGGAAATTTCATTTCCTCAAAAAGCGATTTATTCGATCGCACATTGCGCGACTTCACAGAAAAGGGGCAAAAAAATCCCCTTAAAGCGGCGAAATGGCCTTAAGGGGTCGTGAACTCGCGCTCGCTGTCAGTGCGCGCCGCCCACCTGCGGACGGTACTGGCGCCAGAAACCGATCAGCGTCAGGTATTTTTGTTTCACCTGCTCGATCAGGGCGGCGTCGTCGATTTCATCCTGCAGCCAGCGGCGCGAAGGCTGGCCGAAGATGGTGCGGCCGACGGCGAAACCTTTCACCCAGCGCGCATCCGCAGCGGCGGCAAAGCCCGCCTTCAGCACCGCTTCCGGGGAGTCGAGCCCCAGGATCAGCACGCCGCGGCAGAAGGGATCGTAGGTGTCGATCAGCGCGCCGACCCGCCGCCAGTTTTCCGCGCTCAGCGGCGGCAGTTTCCACCAGTCCGGCTGAATGCCCAACCGGTAGAAGTGTTCAATCATCTCCAGATAATGGCGTTCGTCCTTGTCGGGGTTGTTGTCCGGCAGGATCACCTCCAGCAGCAGCTCGTGGCCGGATTTGCAGCAGCCGCGGTAGACGTCGGCGATCAGTTCATCCTGCTCGCGGCGCAGTTCCGCCGCGTCGTGCGGGTGATAAAATACCAGGCACTTCACCACGTGCTCCTGCGGCCAGTCGATCAATTGTGAGCCGATATTGCCGTGCTCCAGGCGCAGCGGGCGCGAGCTGGGCAGCTCCACCGGCCGGCCGATCCACCATCCCTGGCCGGTGATCTCGTTCAACGCCGCCTGCCCGTAGGTGGTGTCGGCCAGAATGCCGCTGTTGCCGTTGAGGCCGGCCTGCGCGGCAGCCTGTTGCGCCGCCGTTAACAGCAGGGTTTTCAGGCGCGGAATGCGTTCCTCGCCGACGCCGGCTTCGCGCGCCATGTCCGCCAGCTGCTTGCGGTGATCGAAAGCAAACACGCACAGCTCTGGCCATTGCTGCTTGCGGGTGGTCACCCGGTGCAGGTGGTTCAGACGTGCGTCGCGGTCCGGGCGCGTGACCTGCCGTTCGCGCAGCAGGTAGTCGTCCAGCTCCCGTTTGGTCGGCATGGCCGGCGCGCAGCCGTGGCGCGACACCACCAATGCGCCGCAGGCGTTGGCGTAGCGGCAGGCCTGATCCCAGCCCTCATCGTTCAGGTAGCCGCGCAGCAGGCCGGACATAAAGGCGTCGCCGGCCCCCAACACGTTCAGCACCTCAACCCGCACGCCGGCGTGCAGCTTCACCTGCGCCCAGTCGTCGGCGATTTCGCCTTCGAACACCGAGCAACCCTGCGCGCCGCGCTTGCACACCAGCGTGGCCGCCGTGGCCCGCCGCACGTTTTTTAGCGCCGTCAGCGTGTCGGTGCTGCCGCCGGCGATGTGAAACTCCTCTTCGGTGCCGACGATCAGATCGAAATGGTGCAGCACCTCCTGTAGCTCGCGCGTGACCTGGTCCGATTCCACAAAGCGGGTTTCGCCGTCGCCCAGCGACGTCAGCCCCCACAGCACCGGGCGGTAATCGATGTCCAGGGCGGTGCGCAGGCCGTGGCGGCGCGCGTATTCCAGCGCCTTCAGCACCGCGGCGCGGGTGTTCGGGTGCGACAGGTGTGTGCCGGTGATGGCCAGCGCGCGCGAGGAGGCGATGTAGGCCTCGTCGATGTCGTCCGGCGTCAGCGCCATGTCCGCGCAGTTTTCGCGGTGGAAGATCAGCGGGAAGGTTTCCTGATCCTTGATGCCGAGGATCACCAGGCCGGTTAATCGTTGCTTGTCGGTGATGAGGCAGCGGGTATCGGCCCCGACGCGCTGCAGCTCTTCACGCAGAAAGCGGCCCATGTGCTCGTCGCCGACGCGCGCCAGCATGCCGGATTTTAACCCCTGAATGGCGGTGCCGTAGGCCACGTTGCCGGAGGAACCGCCGAGGTACTTGGCGAATGTGCCGGCGTCTTCCAGCCGCGCGCCGATCTGCTGAGCATAGAAATCGACGGCGATGCGCCCGAGACAAATGACATCAAGCTGTTTTTCTTGTGTAGCCATACCCGTTTCCTTCTGTTTAAGCAAAACTCCGGCGGCGGCCCGAGCGTGGCGCCCTGCAGGAAGCATGGGAACAGTATGGGGAATGAAAATTTCAATTTCAATATGAAATGAAATTTACACCCCAAAAATGTGATGCATTTAAAACATCGGTAAGGGGATGGAAAAGGCGGTTAAACGGCCACGGAAGGGCGGCCAGGCGCGCGCTGAAAAGGAGTGCGAGGACAGGATAAAAGGCTGTCATCCTGAGTGCTGACGGTGGTC
>NZ_KV792402.1:0-54113 GCF_001808215.1 Serratia sp. HMSC15F11 | reverse complement strand
CCCGCCATTGCGTGGCGCGAAGTCAGCGAAGGCTGAAGCACGAGATGAAACGGGCTTTTCATGCAATATGCGATCTTTATCGCAAAATGAAATGTTTCTTCTGTAATGTGATTTTATGAAAAATATATTTGTTTATAATCGCTTCACGTTTCAGGTTGTCGACTTCGTGAGCAGCGGGCATCGCCTGCTCAAGATAATAGCTGCCGCCGCGTAACACAAACACGGGATTGTCGGCTCGGCGCGAGCCCTTTCCGGGGCGGCCCTCAATCTAAAGGGGGAGTAAATGGGCAAGATCAGGCTAACCATGGCGCAGGCGCTCGTCAGATTTCTCGATAACCAGTATCTGCTGGCCGACGGCGTGGAAACCAAATTCGTCGCGGGCATTTTCGCGATTTTCGGCCACGGCAACGTGCTGGGGCTGGGGCAAGCGCTGGAACAGGATAGCGGCGAGCTGCGGGTACATCAGGGCCGCAACGAGCAGGGCATGGCCCACGCGGCGATCGGCTTTGCCAAACAGAAGCTGCGCCGGCAGATCTACGCCTGCACCTCATCGGTCGGCCCCGGCGCCGCCAACATGATCACCGCCGCGGCCACCGCCACCGCCAACCGCATTCCTTTATTGCTGCTGCCGGGTGACGTTTACGCCTCCCGCCAGCCGGATCCGGTGCTGCAGCAAATCGAGCAGCCTTACGATCTCAGCATCAGCACCAACGACGCGTTCCGCGCGGTGAGCAAATACTGGGATCGCATTGTGCGGCCGGAGCAGCTGATGAGCGCCTGCATCAACGCGATGCGCGTGCTGACCGATCCGGCGGATACCGGCGCGGTGACGCTGTGCCTGCCGCAGGACGTGCAGGGTGAAGCCTACGACTATCCCGACTATTTCTTCCAAAAACGCGTGCATCGGCTCGATCGCCGCCCGGCGACCGACGGCATGTTGGCGGACGCGCTGGCGCTGCTGACCGCCAAGCGCAAACCGCTGCTGGTGTGCGGCGGCGGCGTGAAATACTCGCAGGCCGGGCGGGCGCTGCGCGAATTTGCCGAGCGCTTCGGCATTCCGTTTGCCGAAACCCAGGCTGGCAAAGGCACGGTGCCGAGCGACCATGAATTCAACCTCGGTGGCATCGGCGAAACCGGCTGCCTGGCGGCCAACACGTTGGCCCGGCAGGCCGATCTGGTGATCGGCGTCGGTACCCGTTACACCGATTTCACCACCTCGTCCAAATGGCTGTTCCAACACCCGGACGTCAGCTTCCTCAATATCAATGTCAGCGCCTTTGACGCCGGCAAGCTCGACGGCGTGCAGGTGCTGGCGGATGCCCGCGAGGCCCTGAACGCATTGGGCGCGCTGCTGGTGCAGGCTGACTACCGCGCCGGCTGGGGCGACGCCATCGCCGCGGCGCGCGGTGCCCAGCGTGAAGAGACCGCGCGTGTTTATGCGGTGGAATACGGCGGCGCGGGTTTTGTACCGGAGATCGACGATCACCTCGATCGCGAGCGGGTGTTCGCCGAATTTATCGCCCAGACCGATTCCGCGCTGACCCAGAGCCGCGTGCTGGGGGTGCTGAACCGCGAGCTGCCGGCGGACAGCGTGATCGTCGCCGCCGCCGGCAGCCTGCCGGGCGATCTGCAGCGGGTGTGGCACAACCGCGGCGAGCACGGCTACCACGTGGAATACGGCTACTCCTGCATGGGGTACGAGGTGAACGCCGCGCTGGGGGTCAAGCTGGCCGAGCCGCAGCGCGAGGTGTACGCAATGGTGGGCGACGGCGCGTTCATGATGCTGCATTCCGAACTGGTCACCTCGATTCAGGAAGGCTGCAAGATCAACGTGGTGCTGTTCGACAACATGACCAACGGCTGCATCAACAACCTGCAGATGGAACACGGCATGGACAGCTACACCACCGAATTCCGCTTCCGCAATCCAGAGGGCGGCAAGCTCGACGGCAAGCTGGTGCCGGTCGATTTTGCCATGCTGGCGGCGGCTTACGGCTGTAAAACCTATCGCGTCACCACCGAGCAGCAGCTGCTCGACGCGCTGGCCGACGCCCGCAGGCAAACCGTGTCCACGCTGCTGGACATCAAGGTGTTGCCGAAGACCATGGTGCACAAGTATCTCAGCTGGTGGCGCGTGGGCGGCGCTCAGGTGGCCGACAGCGAGAAAATCGTCGAAGTGGCGCGCAAGCTGCAGGAAAACATCGATAAGGCGCGCGATTACTGATTCGTTTTCATACATAAATCTCGAGGGTAGCGAAAATGACATTGAACATTGGGGTTATCGGCACCGGCGCCATCGGCCGCGATCATATCCGTCGCTGCAGCAAAGTGTTGCAGGGTGCCCGCGTGGTGGCGGTAAACGACATCAACCGCGACAACGCCGCCAAGGTGGTGAGCGATCTGCAGCTGGATGCGCGGGTGTATGACAACGGCCACGATCTGATCAAGGCCGCCGACGTGCAGGCGGTGCTGGTCACTTCCTGGGGGCCGAGCCACGAAGAGTTCGTGTTGGCGGCCATCGCCGCCGGCAAACCGGTGTTCTGCGAGAAGCCGCTGGCGGTGACCGCGCAGGGCTGCAAAAACATCGTCGATGCCGAAGCGAAACACGGCAAGCGGCTGGTGCAGGTCGGCTTTATGCGCCCTTATGACCAGGGCTATCGCGCGTTGAAACAGGTGCTGACCAGCGGCCAGATCGGCGAACCGCTGATGCTGCACTGCGCGCACCGCAACCCGACGGTCGGCGAGGCCTACACCACCGATATGGCGATCACCGATACCCTGATCCACGAAATCGACGTGCTGCGCTGGCTGCTCGATGATGACTACGTGTCGGTGCAGGTGGTGTTCCCGCGTAAGAGCCCGAAGGCGTTCCCGCACCTGAAAGATCCGCAGATTGTGCTGTTTGAAACCGCCAAGGGTACGCGCATCGACGTCGAAATCTTCGTCAACTGCCAGTACGGCTACGACATTCAGTGCGAAGTGGTGGGGGAAACCGGCATCGCCAAACTGCCGGAGCCGTCCTCGGTACAGATGCGCAGCGGCGCCCGCCTGTCGACCGAAATCCTGACCGACTGGAAAGATCGCTTTATCGACGCCTATGACGTCGAGCTGCAGGGTTTCATCAACGATGTGGCCGCGGGCAAGCTGACCGGGCCTTCCGCCTGGGACGGCTACGCCGCCGCGGTGACCGCCGACGCCTGCGTGGCGGCCCAGCTCAGCGGCGAGATTGTGCCGGTGACCTTGCCGGCGCGCCCGGTGTTCTACAACAAATAATTGGCTTGTCCCCCATACCTACGATTGCAGAGGAGTGACCATGAAGATCGCTTTTGATGTCGACGTTATACGGGATTTGGGCGTGACCAAAATGGTGCAGCAGGTGGCAGACTGGGGCTACAAATACATCGAGCAGTCGCCGCACCCGCAGATCAACCCGTTTTACAAGCATCCGAAGGCCAGCCGCGAAATCATGGCGGAGTATAAAAACGCCCTGAAAGCGGCCGGCGTGGAGATCTCCTCATTTATCGTGGTGTATCGCTGGTCCGGGCCGGGGGAAGATCGCCGCCAGGCGGCGGTCAAAAACTGGCGGCGGATGATCGAAATCGCGGTGGAAATGGGCGTGCAGGTGATTAACACCGAACTGGCGGGTAACCCCAACGAACCGGAGATCTGCGAGGAGCTGTGGTATCGCTCGATGGAGGAGCTGCTGCCGATCGTCGAGCGCGAGGGTATCCGTATGGAGATCCAGTCGCACCCGTGGGACTTCTGCGAGCTGAGCAACGAAACCGCCGATCTGGTGAAGTCGCTGCGCAGCGACCACGTCAAATACCTCTACAGCGTGCCGCATACCTTCTACTACGACAAGGGGCAGGGTGACGTGGCCGGCATGCTGCAGTACGCCGGGGACGATCTTTCCCACGTGCTGATCGCCGACACCATGAATCACACCAAGCATTGCCGTTATATCGTCAACCCGCCGGGCGTTGACGCCGCGGTACATCAGCACGTCGGCATCGGCGAAGGCGAGGTGAATTTCGACGCCCTGTTCCAGACGCTGCGCGACATGGAATTTGCCCACCGCAGCTTCAAGGTCGGCGGCGAATCGATCATCTGCACCTCGCTGTTCGGCTACCCGGAAAAGATGCCGAGCCAGGCGGTAGCGACCAGAGAGCGCATCGAAAGAGAGCTGTTGGGCAAATAATCTTATTCGGCTCGCCGGCGGCGTTTGCACCGGCGGCCCTCCAAGGACCGAGGCAGACCATGAATAAAGACAACGTGAAATTGGCCATTGCGCCAATCGGTTGGACCAACGACGACATGCCCGATCTGGGCAAGGAAAACACCTTCCAGCAGTGCGTCAGCGAAATGGCGTTGGCCGGCTTCACCGGCAGCGAAGTGGGCAGCAAATACCCGCGCGATCCGGCGGTGCTGAAACCGATGCTGGATATTCGCGGCATCCAGATCTGCAACGCCTGGTTCAGCACCTTTTTCGCCGACGGCCAGAAAGACAAAACCATCGATGAATTTATCAACCACATGAATTTCCTGCATGCCATGGGTGCCAGGGTGATCGGCTGCTCCGAGCAGAGCAAGAGCATTCAGGGCACCACCAAAGGCGTGTTCGAAGAGAAGCCGTACTTCAGCGATGAAGAGTGGCAGCGCGTGGCTGACGGTTACAACGAGCTGGCGAAGATCGCCGCCGGCAAAGACATGCAGGTGTGTCTGCACCACCACATGGGCACCGGCATTCAGAGCACGGCCGAAATCGATCGCTACATGAGCATGGTCAACGACGACGTCTACCTGCTGTTCGATACCGGCCACGCCTACTATTCGGAAGGCAGCCAGCAGGCGATGATGGCGATCCTGGAGAAGTATCTGCCGCGCATCAACCACGTCCATCTGAAGGACGTGCGCGATGAGGTGGTGGCGGAAGTGAAAGCCAACAAGCTGAGCTTCCTCGACGGCGTGAAGAAGGGCACCTTCACCGTGCCGGGTGATGGCGTGATCGACTTCAGGCCGGTGTTCAAGCTACTGGACGAGCGCGGTTACAAAGGGTGGATGGTGGTGGAGGCCGAGCAGGATCCGGCGCTGGCCAATCCGTTCGAGTATGCGGTAAAAGCGCGCCGTTATATTCGGGAAACCGCCGGCATTTAAGCGGCGAGGGTTAATCATGATTAAGGGGCGCCAGCGCCCCTTTTTTGTTTCACGATGACTCCAGCCCGGTAGTTCGCTGGACTGCGACGTAGCCCGATACAGCAGGTTTATCAATAGCTTACGCGCTTCCATCATATGCCGGTGCTTTCTGAAACTTGACCCGGTTCTCCCTCGCGCCGCTCCTATCTGGCTCCTGGAATCCGGGTCGTTCCAAGGAGTCATCATGGCAAAGATCAAGCTCACCAAGACCGCCGTAGAGTCGGCGCAACCCCAGGCGAAGGACATCGAACTACGGGATACCGTCGTGCCCGGCTTCCTTTGCAAGATTACCTCGACGGGACGCCGGGTGTTCATGCTCCAGTACCGCACGAACTCTGGCCAGCCCCGCAAGCCCTCGCTGGGACTCTACGGGGAGCTAACCGTCGAACAGGCGCGGGTCAAAGCGCAGGACTGGCTGGCCGAGGTTCGCCGGGGTGGTGATCCCGGCGGTGCCAAGGCCGAGGCGCGCAAGGCGCCCACGATGGCCGAGTTGTGCAAAAAGTTCATGGAGGACTACTCCAAGAAGCGCAACAAGGTCAGCACGCAGGACGGCTACCAGGGCGTCATCGACCGCAACATCATCCCGCTGCTGGGCCGCAAGAAGGTGCATGACGTGAAGCGGCCCGACATTGCGGGGCTCATGGAAAAGCTGGCCTACAAGCCGACCGAGGCCAACAAGACCTTCGGCGTGCTGCGCAAGATGTTCAACTTGGCCGAAGTCTGGGGCTTCCGCCCGGACGGCACGAATCCGTGCCGCCACGTCCCGATGTACCCGCCGGGCAAGGAAACCCGGCTCATCGTGGACGAGGAAATGGTGCGGATCTTCCGCCAGTTGGAGAAACTGGAGGCGGAGGGGCTGGAGAACTACGTCATCCCGTTGGCGATCCGGCTGCAATTCGAGTTTGCGGCGCGGCGCTCCGAAATCTGCCCGCTCGAATGGAGCTGGCTGGACTTCGAGAACCGGCGCGTGGTGTGGCCCGACAGCAAGGTTGGCGGCATTTCCAAGCCCATGAGCGAGGAAGCCTATCGGCTGCTTTCGACGGCGCCGCGTCTGGAAGGCTGCCCTTACGTCCTGCCGTCGCCGAACGACCCGGCCAAGCACCTGACCTTTGGCGAGCACTATGGCGGCTGGTGCCGGACGCTCAAGGCCGCCAGCGTGCCGCACGTAGGCACGCACGGCATCCGTCATCGCTCGACCACCGACATTGCCAATTCCGGTGTGCCGACCAAAGTGGGAATGAAGCTGACGGGCCACAAGACCGTGGCGATGTTCATGCACTACGTCCACACCGAGGACAAGCCGGTGCGCGAGGCGGCCGAGCTGGTGGCCAGCCGCCGCCAAGCCATCACGGGCGCGCGGCAGCTTGCGGAGGCGGTGGCATGAACGGGCGCCGGCCATCAGCAGCATCGCTCGCAGCGCCCGCGGCGCTGCTGGGCGACATTCGGGCACTGATCGAGGCGGCGCGCTTGCGCGCCGCCTCGACGGTGAATAGCGAGCTTACGATGCTCTACTGGCGCATCGGCCAACGCATCCACACGCAGGTCTTGGACAGGCGCCGGGGCGCCTACGGCAAGGAAGTTCTGCCCACCTTGGCTGCGCAGTTGGTGGAGGAGTACGGCAGCAGCTTTGCAGAGCAGAACTTGCGCCGCATGGTGCAGTTCGCCGCCACCTTCCCCGACGAGCGAATTCTCGTATCACTGATACGAGAATTGAGCTGGACGCACTTCATCGCCCTGATGCCGCTGAAAGACCCGCTCCAGCGGGACTACTACGCACAGATGGCCAGCACCCAACGCTGGAGCGTGCGGACGCTGCGCGAGCGTATCGACTCGATGCTGTACGAGCGCACGGCGCTTTCCCAAAAGCCGGAAGAAACCATAGCGCAGGAGTTGGCGACCCTGCGCGATGCGCAGCGCATGTCGCCGGCCCTGGTCATGCGCGACCCGTACATCCTCGACTTCCTGGGCCTGCGGGACACTTGGCAGGAAGGCGACTTGGAAGCGGCGATCATCCGTGAAATGGAGTCCTTCCTGCTGGAGCTGGGCGCGGGCTTCTCATTCGTCGCCCGGCAGAAGCGCATTCCGATCGACGACGAGGATTTCCACCTTGACCTTCTGTTCTACAACCGCAAGCTGCGGCGGCTGGTTGCGGTGGAGTTGAAGGTAGGTGACTTCAAGGCGGCCTACAAAGGGCAGATGGAGCTTTACCTTCGGTGGCTAGACAAGCACGAACGGGAGCCGGAGGAAGCCTCGCCGCTCGGGATCATCCTTTGCACCGGCAAGAAGCGCGAGCAGATCGAATTGCTGGAGCTGGACAAGTCCGGCATCCACGTTGCCGAGTATCTGACCGCCTTGCCGCCGAGGGGCGTGCTGGTGGAGCGGCTGCAACAGGCAACGCAACGGGCGCAGTTGCAAATCGAGCAGCGCAAGACGGACAACGAGTAGTCCTGTCCCAAGCAGTCGGGCGTCCCGGCGTGCCGCCGTCGCGCTGTCGTGCTGCGCATCGAGCTTCGCTGCGCGAGTCTCGCCCCTGTCGGGCTTCCATCACTGACGCCTCCGTCCCGGCTCGTTGATCCGGGCCTGCGCGCTCCGCTTGCCAAAAATCGACTCTGTGCAGTGGGCGGGTGTGGGCGGTCTTGCTGTTCCCTTCACCGTATCACGGCGTTCTCGCCGTCAAGGGCGGCGCGCGCCATGCGCGCTTGCGTCCTGGCGGCCGTCTGCGACCCCTGACTGCTTGCGCTGCGCCGTGCTGCCGCCGGTTCCGGGCAATTCCGCCCGAGCAACCGGAGCACGATCATGTCGCAACTGTCCTTTCCCTCGTTCGATTCCTGTCTGCTGGTGCGCGACGCGCACGGGCGCTATCTACCGGCATCGGCCGACGACATTCTGGAAGCTGCGCGCCAGGTCATTGACCGGAAAATGCGGCGCGGAGCAGAGTTCACTTCGCCGGCGGCGGTCAAGGAATACTTGCGTACAAAGTTGGCCAGCTTCGAGCATGAGGTGTTCGTAGTGCTGTTCATGGATACGCGCCATCGTCTGATCGAATACAGGGAGATGTTCCACGGCACTATTGACGGTGCGTCGGTGTATCCGCGCGAAGTGGTCAAGGAGGCGCTGCGGCTCAATGCGGCGGCGGTCGTCGTTTCGCACAACCATCCGAGCGGAAACCCCGAGCCGAGCGCGGCTGACCGGGCGCTGACCCAGCGGCTCAAGGAAGCGTTGGGTCTGGTGGACGTGCGCGTGCTCGATCACATCATCGTTGCGGGCAACGAAACGGCATCGTTCGCCGAGCATGGGCTGATCTAGCCCAAGGGGCTTCGGCCCCTTTTTGCTGCGCCTGGTGGCATAGCTATGGCCCTCGCGGCCTGATGCTCAGGCCGTCGCAACCTGAATCATCTCGTCGTAATGTTTCTTGTCCACCTCTTCCAGCCACTGGAAGATGTTCCCGATGACGCTGTGGCTTTCGCCTGCCAAGTTTTCTGCGGATTCCTCTGTTATCTCAATAACGTCGCTATGTGAATACTTATTGATAAAGCGGTAGATTTTTTCTTTAAGCTCTGGTGTCGTGATGGTGCAATCTTTTAGGCCAGCCTCCATCAATTGACTAATGTCGCTTCGACGCCTTGGATATTTGAAGGTGAAAAACGATTCAACAAGCTTTCGGGCGAGGTTGGCGGTCAAGAACGCCTCATCTCGATTGAGTGTTGTGTGCGCCCTATATTCGTAGAGCTTCTTGAAGATATAGTGGTACTCGGAACCGTAGTTCTTGAGTGAGTCGTCGGCATCCACAAGTAGGGAGTGACGAGGGGAGCCAGGTGGCGCATCCAGGCGATAAAAGAAGCAATTCTCGGCGTTGCCTTTTTTGACTCGATTCCTATTGGTGCCAGTGAACCAGTCTCTCACTAGCTTAAAGTAAGTGAAGTTGTGAGTCAGCACAAAAAGTTGCTTGGCTTCAGTGCATTGCGTTCTCAAAAACGAGTAGGCGTGAAACAAGTGATTAGAATCAAAGCTTGAGACCGGATCGTCAACGACGACGATCGTATCCTTGATGTTATTTCCATTTTCTTTGAGCTTCGTGATGAAATAGACAAATGCAATCGCAGTTTTCTCACCTTCGCTCAAATTCCCATCGTGCTCACCAACCCCGTTTCTGATGATCTCATAGCCTTTCTTCTTCTGATTGAAGTTCAGGCAAAGCTCAGAGCGGCCAATGAAGCGATGCAGGATGTCATTGAACTCCTTTGCCCCGACCGTTTCATTCGAGAGCGCCGCTTCTATGGCTCCGACCTCTAGACTAATTTTTTCAATTTCCTTATGGTCGTTCTTTGCTTCTGACTCAAGGTCATTGCACTTCTTCTCACTTCCAGCATAGTCAAACTCTTGCACCTCAGCCGCAGCAAAGTGAAGCTCCAGTGCCACCTTGCTTTTTGAGGTCTCAGATTTGAAATTTGAAGTCTTATTGTTGTGCTTTCCAACGAGAGCAACAATCGATTTCAGGATGTCATTGAAATTGGTGACATCGTCTTCAACCACATCCGAGATCTGAATGTCTGTCTTCCCAGGGTCTGTGATCTTGGCCTTCAGGGCTTCCCGCCAGGCGTCGATTTGCTGGTCGATCTTTTCAGCAGCAGTTGCGTAGTCCTTTTGAAGCTTCTCTGCCTCGGCCGATAGTTCTTTATAAAACTCGGTCGATGCGGGAAACTGATTAGCTGGAGCGCCTTGAGATTCAATCCATGTCGCCGCGTTCTGAAGTCGGCTCTGAAACTCCGTGAACTCCTTGCTGAAGTGGGCAGCAAGCGCCTCGGCACGAAGCTGGGCGAACGGAGAGCCGCAGAACTCGCAGGATTGCGAGTCGTGGTTTTTATGGATTTCCAAGCCTGCTTGAACCCATTCGCGGATTTCCGGGTTATCGGTCAGCCGCTGGATTGCTTGATTGACCGCCGTAGTCCCAATCAAATCTCTGATGCGGCCCGCCGCTTTCTTAAAGTAGTCCGGCTCAATGGCCGTTGAGGCGAAAGCAATGCTTGGAAGCTGATCTGGCTTGGCGGCATTCGTAAGGTCGATAACCCTCTCATCTGGAAGAACCGACTCCGCCTTGATAATTGTCTCGCCGTTATTCTGTATGAAGTTGAAGAGCTTGCGGCGGTCGTAATTCAAGTAATAACTGTCGCTCGTATCAATCGCCTGAAGTCCAAGCTTCATTTTCTTGGCAGCATTGGTCAGGAACTTCTCTAATGCCTCACGCTGCTTCTTGATATCGCTTTGCTTGTCGTCGTGAGCCTTCTTTTTCGACTGAAGCTCGCTCTTCAGCTTCTCCAGCTTCTGCAAGTCATCAATCTTCTCTTTCGCAATAAGAAGGATGCTCTTTACGGATTTGTCCCAATCAATGTTCTCATGCACGAAGCGTTGATTGAAAACATGAATATTCAATTGGGATGAGTGGAGTGTGGATTCCGTGATCGTTGAGCCATCCTCCAGAACTACTGAAAATTGGCCCGTGCTGAAGCGGGGAACCATCGAGCGAAGCTCAAAGCAAGAGAATAGATTCGATAACGTTGACTTGCCTGTTCCATTCCAACCATAGACCAGGTTGTACCGGCCGAACTTTTGGATCTTCGTTCCATTGAAGTCGCTGAAGATTCCGAACTGTTTGAGGCGGTTGATGCAGACAATCATCTCTATATCTCCGTGTTCTTGCTTTCCCATCATTTGCTTGCGAAACAAATGGTAAACGAAGAGTCCTCTTGCGTCTCCGCTTCGCGGATCGCGCTGCTCCAGGTTCGCTAGTCGCTCATCCCTGGCGGGACTGGCTTCGCCAGCCTTCCGCATCGCTGACGCCTACGGCCCGGCTTCCAGCTTCGGGCCTGCGCGCTTCGCTTGCGTGCGGTCAGCACAAAGGGATGGCCGTTGCCTTGTCCAGCCGTCTCCCCTGACTTCATCACCTTACCCGCGACCGTAGCCCGCGACCGTGTGCCGTCAAGGCGCGCAGGGCCGTGTCCTCGGCTGCGCCTGCGGGCCGCACCAACCCTGCGCTTGGCTCCTTGACGGCCCCCGTCCGCGCGCTCCTTTGGGCGCGGGCGATGAACTCAGGAAAGACGGTGGCAACAGGGCCAACCGGGTTCCTCGTGCCGACCGCACCAAACAGCCGAAAGGCTGGGCTCCGAATCTAGAAATCCGGTGTGCGGTGTGAACAGCAAACCTCTTTTGTCAGGAGAAAGACCATGCAACTCGCATCCCGTTTCGCTTTCCGCTCCCCCTCGCTGCGCAGCGATTACCCGCTGTCCGACGACCAGATTCACCGCGTGGCCCCGTCCATCTTCGCGGATGCCCCGCACGAGAGCCGTTCGCAGCGGTACGCCTATATCCCCACCGCCGCCGTGCTGACCGAGCTTCGCAAAGAAGGCTTCCAGCCTTTCATGGTGACGCAAACCCGCGTGCGCGACGAAGGCAAGCGCGAGCACACCAAACACATGATTCGCTTGCGCCATGCCAGCCAGATCAACGGCGCGGAGGCCAACGAAATCGTGCTGCTGAACTCGCACGACGGCACCAGCAGCTATCAGATGCTGGCCGGAATGTTCCGGTTCGTGTGCAGCAATGGCCTTGTCTGCGGCAACACCGTGGCCGATGTGCGAGTGCCCCATAAAGGCGACGTGGCCGGTCTGGTCATTGAGGGGGCTTACGAAGTCTTGAGCGGTTTCGATCGGGTGAAGGAATCGCGCGATGCCATGCGCGGCATCACCTTGGACGATGGCGAATCCGAAGTGTTCGCCCGCGCCGCGCTCGCCCTCAAGTACGACGACCCCGACAAGCCCGCGCCCATCACGGAATCGCAAATCCTGATGCCGCGCCGCTTCGACGACCGCCGCCCCGACCTGTGGAGCGTGTTCAACCGCACCCAAGAAAACCTGACCCAAGGCGGGCTGCGTGGCCGCAGCGCCAACGGGCGCCGACAGCAAACCCGCCCGGTGCAGGGCATCGACCAAAACATCCGACTAAATCGCGCCCTCTGGCTGCTGGCCGATGGCATGCGCCAGTTGAAAGCCTGAATCCCCACGCGGCAGGGGCAGGCAGCAGCCCTTGTCGCTTTCTTCGCTGCTGCATCCCTGAACCGATAGGAGTTATCACCATGAACGCCGTTACCCAAACCGAAGCCCGCGCCATCAACACCGCCGCCGCTATCCCGCTGGAAGCCGCTGATCCGACCAAGAACCTGATTCTGGTTCCGCTGTCGCGGCTGGTGTCGCGTCCCACTGGCCGCAACGTGCGCAAGACCCCGCGCATGTCCATTCCCGAACTCGCCGCCAGCATCCAGCGTGTCGGCCTGCTGCAAAACCTCATCGTGATTGCCGCCGCCGATGGCGAGCATTACGAGGTCGTGGCCGGTGACCGTCGCCTCGCAGCGTTGAAGCTGCTGGCGAAAAAGCACCGCATTAGCAAGGAATGGGAGGTGCCTTGCCTGCTGGTGGCCGATGGCACCGCCCGCACGGCCAGCCTCACCGAGAACGTGCAGCGCGAAGCCATGCACCCCGCCGACCAGTTCGAGGCGTTCGCCGCGCTCGTGGCCGAAGGCCGCAGCATCGAGGACATTGCAGCGGATTTCAGCGTCACGCCGCTGGTGGTGCAGCGCCGTCTGAAACTCGCCAACGTGTCGCCGCGCCTGCTGGCCGACTACCGGGCCGAGGCCGTGAGCCTTGACCAGTTGATGGCCCTCGCCATCACCGACGACCATGCTGCGCAGGAAGCCGCGTTCTACGATGCGCCCACATGGCAGCGCGGCCCGCACAACCTGCGCGACCGCCTGACCGAACGCGAAATCGACGCCTACCGGCATCCGCTGGTGCGCTTTGTCGGGCTGGACGGCTACGAGCAGGAAGGCGGTGGCATCCGCCGCGACCTGTTCGCGGAGGGCGACAAAGGCGTGTATCTGACCGATGCCGCACTGCTGGAACGGCTGGCGCAGGACAAGCTGGCAGGTATCGCCGCCAAGGTGCAGGCCGAGGGCTGGGCGTGGGTGGATGCCACGCCGGGCATGACCCATGCCGATCTGCAAGCCTTCCAGCGTGCGCCAAGGGAACGCCGCAGTCCGAACAAGCGCGACGCGCAGCGCATCGAGAAGCTGCAAACCAAGCTGCACGAACTGGCCGAGGCGGTGGATGCCGCGCTGGACGACGAGGACGAGGAAAAGGCCGATGCCTTGCAGGAAGAAGGCGAACGCCTGGGCGAGCAGTTGCAGGCGCTGGAAGATGGCTTGCTGGACTATGCGGCCAACGTGAAGGCCGCAGCCGGTGCCATTGTCACCATCGACCGCGACGGGCAGGCCGCGATTCATCGCGGGCTGCTGCGCGAAGCGGAGGCCAAGGCACTGCGCACGCTGGAGCGGCTGCGGCAGGGTTTCGGCAGCGAAGGCGAAGCCGCGAACGAGGACGCAGGCGAGGACGACGAGCAGCCCAAGACCGCCGCCATGTCTGACCGACTGGCGCAGCGGTTGAGCGCGCACCGTACCGCTGCGCTGCAAATCGAAGTTGCACGGCATCCGCAAGCAGCGCTGGCCGCCGTGGTGCATGGCATGGTGCAGACCGTCTTGCAGGAAAGGCACTACGGGCACGACCTGCCGCTGGGTGTGCGCCTCACGGTGCAAGACCGGCTGGAAGGCATGGCCCCGGACTGGCCGGAATCACCCGCCGCCGTGGCGCTGCGCGAACTGCAACAGGTGGCAGGCGAAACCTTGCCGGAGGACAGCGCCGAACTGTTCGCCGCGCTGCTGGCGAAATCACAGGATGAACTGGTGCGGCTGTTGGCCGTGTGCTTAGCTTCCACGGTGGACGTGGTGACGCCTCGCGCCACGCCGCACCAGCCCGGCGCGGAACTGGCGCAGGCCGTGGGGCTGGATATGGCCGCGTGGTGGCAGCCCACCAATGAGGGTTACTTCCGGCATGTGCCGAAGGCCGCGATTCTGGAAGCCGTTGGCGGGTTCGCGCCCTCGCACGTCACCCGACTGGCGAAGTTGAAGAAGGGCGACATTGCCAGCGAAGCCGAACGGCTGGCCGCTGGCACCGGCTGGATGCCCGCCATCTTCCGCTCCGAAGGCCCGCAGCAGACCGGGCAGGACGCGCCGGCGGATGGCGAAGCCGAAGCACAGGAAGAAGTGGCCGCCGTGGCGGATGACCAGCCGCAGGCCGAGGCTTTGGCCGCGTGACTTCGCACCGTAGATAGCGCCCCGGTTCCGGCCGGGGCGCTTCATGTTGAGGATGCCTGCCATGACCCACCAACCCGCAAACCGCCCCCGCATAGCTGCGACCTATGCCTCCGGCACGGTGCGCGCCCGCCGCTGGCACGGCGACGGCGACGTGCGCGGCTACCGTCCGCCGCGTGGCTGGACGGCCCGCGCCGACCTGACCGATCTGCATCCCCTCACGGGCCGCGCCTTGCCGCGCGCCGTGTGGTGGATCATCGAAACCAAGGAATAACGAGCCGCACCGGCCCCAAGCCGTGCCGCCTTGGGGCCGGTGGTCGAAAACTCCGGGCGCGGCGGTGGCCGCGCCCGGTTTCACTGCTCAAAGCCAAAACGCCCCATCGCCGCCTTCGGACAGGCGGCGATGGGGCCACGCACAAGGGCGCTCGTGCGCGAAATCCACGAAGCCAGCAAGTGTGGCGGCGCATCGCGCCGCCAACGATTCGACCGAGCCCCGCCGCAATGGGCGGGGCTGGTGTGGCTACGCCCCGGCTTGCTGCGGCAGGTTGCACGAAAGCGTGCCGTCCCCGACGCTGGCGGTTCGTTGTCTGTACGTCACGAAAGACGGTTCACCGACACGCCGCCCAGCCTCGCTTCTATGGAGCTTCCACACCACGCCTCAGTATGTGGCCGTGAGCTGCGGCAGGGGCGCTCTGGCCTTGTCGTCGGGGCATTGACCTGGCCCGCGTCAGGGCGCAAGCCGGTGCAGCCGTCACGCGGGGATGCCGAGTTGGCCACGTCTCCATTCGGGAGCGGGCGGCCTGTGCGTCCTTGTCTTGTTGTGAATCCTGGCGGTGGCGCGGCTGCGCCTTGTGCTTGATGGCCGCAACCTTGCAGCGAAAACAATTTCCCCTGCGCTGCGCGCATTCCTCGCGGGACAAATTCTTTTCGCTTCCAGGTTCTCCACGTTGTTGCGACCGCTGTGCGGTGCGACCAGCCCATCCCCCGCCGGCCGGATCACAACAAGGACGCACTGGCGCGACCTTGTTCAACCCGAAAGGAGAAACATCATGGCTAACATCGGCACCTTCACCGCAGAGAAAGACGGCTTCACCGGCACGCTTCGCACCCTGACGCTCAACGTCAAGGTCAAGCTGGTTCCCAACGACAAGGGCGACACCGAGAACGCCCCCGACTTCCACCTGCAAGCGGCTGGCCACGAAGTCGGCGCAGCGTGGAAGAAGACCAGCGAGGCCGGGCGGGAATACCTGTCCGTATCCATCGACGACCCTTCGTTCCCGGCGACGGTCTATGCCCGCCTGATCGAGAACGAGGACGGCACGCACGACCTGATCTGGTCGCGCAACAAGCCGAAGGCGGCCTGACAGCCGCTTACCGCGTCCCGCCCACTGCGGCGGGGCGCGATGCTGCTGATCGCAGCACCGCACGCGCAGGATTTCTGCTGCTGCCGCGTGCTGGATACGCCCGTCACGGCGGGCCTGCATGCGTGCCTTGTGGCTCGCAATCCGTGTCAACGAGCGGTGTGTGGCGTGTCGGCGCTGTAAGCGCCGCCGGGCTTTCGGGCTTCGCCCCGTGCCGGCAAGCCGTCACGGCCATCCGGCTTCAATCCCTCACGCCTTCGCGCCTGCGGCGCTGCGCGCTCCGCTTGCTGCAATTCAGTACCACACGCCAACGCGCTAAGGCGTGTCGGGCTCTTCCAATATCGCCCTGAGTTCCTGGCGCACCTGTGCCAGCAATTCATCAGCTTCGCGGGTGCTGTCACCGGCATAAGCCAATGTGAGCAGCGTGAGCGGATGCACTTCCATGACCTCGCACAGATCGGCCAGCTTCTGGATGGTTGGGCTTTTCAGGTCGCGCTCCAGCGTGCTCATGTAGGTGCGACTGGACACGTTGGAGAACGCTTCCTGGCTCAAACCACGCGCCTTCCTTACCGTCCGAATCGCCGCTGCCAATGAGTTCTTCGCTGCCACCTATGGTTTCCCCAAAAAACCAAGATGACAGCCCATTGCGCCCTATAGGACTACAATCTATAGTGTTCATTTGGTGGTGATGTTTTCCTTTTCCGTGCTTTTACGGAGATCCGCATCTGCGGATTTCCTCAGACCCAGGGAACCGCATCCGTGTCTTTCCTGACTTCCACCAATACGCCTTCGTGCCTCTCCGCTTTTGCGGCTTCGTGCGCTTGCGCATACGTGCATCCGTCCGCAGGCACAGATGCGCCTCGGCGATTGCGTGTGTTCGTGGAAGGGGCGCGGCCTTGACCACGCTTGTCACCGAGGAAGACCGGGTGCACCTACTGGCCCACGGCCTCACCCGCGCCGCAGGCCAGGAATGTGACCCGCTGCCCGTGGTGCGCCTGTTCACACCGGACGCACATGCGACCTGGCTATTGGCCGCGCTCGATCCGACCGATGGCGATACGGCCTACGGCCTGATCGACCTCGGGATCGGGATGCCTGCCCTGGCGACGGTGAAGCTGTCCGATCTGGCGTCCATCGTCGGGCCGCTCAAGCAGCCCGTGATACGAGATCGGTATTTCCAGCCGACGCGGCCGCTGTCGGAATACGTTCGACTGGCTCAGGAAAACGGTTCGATCACCGATTGACGCATTCCAGCGCGACCAGGCAAAAAGTATCGCATTGTGACTATTTCGGTCTTAGCCAAGACCTGGCAAGTCTTGATCCGCATGCTTGCACCAGGGTGGTGCGCTCCTGACCAAAACAGTCATGATGCCAGGCGCGAGATTCGGCACGGTGTTCAATGCTGCACCCCATTTCCGGGCGGTGCAGTCGTCGCATTTAGACGATTTCGGCAATGCACTGGAGCGAATCTGTCTTGACACCAGCAGTTAAAGCGTAACCCGAGTTTGATGACCACTTGATGGCGATTCGATAGCTCCCGCACAGCGGAATTGTGGCGACGTTCCCAGAAACAGGGAGGTTTCGCCATGACTGACCGCAGCAGCCAACACTGGTATCCCACGGCCGCGTATCTCTACACGCTGCACCTCGATGGCCCAGCGCTGGCTTGGGAGTATTTGCGCAGGAATCCAAGCTACCGGCGCGACTGGCTACGCCGGCGTCGCAAGCCTGATGCGGCGCAGGCCTGGGGCCTGCGCCTGCTGGAAGATCCCGGCCTGGATGCGCGCGACGCACATCCTGCTTGGTTCCCCGATCACGATGCCGTGGTGCAGCTATACCCCGACGCCGACCCACCACCCGATGCGCATACCTTCGAGTTCTGGCGCATTCCTGGGCGCAAGCAACTGACCCACGACGGCAAGCGCCTGGTGCTCGTATCGCATTGGCCAGGCTGCTGCGTTCGGCTGGCACTCGCACCCGACCTGGAAGATGGTTCGGCCTATCTCTACGCCACACGCGCCTGCGCCACGCCCTGTGCGCGCTACCGCACGCTCGCTGCGAAGCTGGATGCGCTATCTGCCGCAACCGTGGCCACGCCTGTGGCAACAGCCCGCTCCCGCCCCACGCCCGCCGCGCTGCTGGAACTGCATACCTTGCAAGCGCTCGACGCGACCCTCGCGGGAGCCTCCTTGCGCGAGGTGGGCGAAGGTCTGTTCGGCGCGGATGCCGTCGCGGCCGACTGGCACAAAGACAGTGCATTGCGTGCCCGCGTACGGCGGCTGGTACGCCGCGGCGATGAGCTGATGCACGGCGGCTACCGCCGACTAGCGCAGCTTCCAATGTTCCCGTCGCATTAGGGGGGACGTTTCTCGACCCGTGCGAATCGTCCCTTAGCAAGAAGCCTTGCTTTCTTGAGAGTGCCTCTATCCGGCCGCGTGGTGTGGCCGGGCTTGATGGAGGTACATCCCATGCGACCTGCTCCCTCGCGGCCTGCCGCCGCTGCCGTCACTGCGACCTCGCAGCCTCAACGCTACCTGACAAACGACGAAGCCGCCGACTACCTGCGGCTGTCGCCGCGCACGCTGGAGAAGCAGCGGGTGATCGGCGGCGGCCCCAAGTTCCGCAAGTTCGGCCGCCGCGTCATGTACGCGGTGTCCGACCTCGATGCCTGGGCCGACCAGCGCAGCTACGAGGCCACGTCCGATCCCGAATACGCCGAGCGCCACGCGGGCGACTACCGTGATGGCCGCTGATCGTCGGCGCGTGGGTGGCCTTCGCCATGTCCAGCCCGCCAGGGCAAGCCTTGCCGCAGCGCGAACAGCTCGATCTGTTCCGCGCGCTGCCGGGCGACATGGCGCCACGCGATTCCCAGGACTTGATGGCCTTTCCGTTCTTCTCGCTTGCCAAGTCGCGGCGCACGGCGCCGATCGACTTCCGCAGCGGGAACGTCACCATTCGCGTGGAAGGCACGCAGGAGCACGGCATCGCAACGATATGGGATGCCGACGTGCTGATATGGGCCGCCTCGCAGATCGTGGAGGCGCGCGACGCGGGCCTGCGCCCGTCGCGCTGGATACGCGCCACGCCTTACGAGATTTTGCGCTTCATCGGGCGCGGCACGTCCCTCAACGACTACCAGCGCCTGAAGGCCGCCCTCGACCGGCTGCAATCGACCACGGTGGCCACGTCCATCCGCGAAACCACGGGAAGGCGCTTGCATCGCTTCTCGTGGATCAACGAGTGGAAGGAACTCGCCGACGCCAGCGGCACCCCGCTGGGCATCGAGCTGATCTTGCCGGACTGGTTCTATGCCGGCGTGCTCGACGCCGCCCTGGTGCTGACCATCGACCCGGCCTATTTCCGCTTGAAGGGCGGTATCGAACGCTGGCTGTACCGCCTGGTGCGCAAGCATGGCGGGCGGCAGGAGCACGGCTGGCAATTCGACTTCCGACACCTGTACCGCAAATCCGGCAGCGCGGCCCGCTTCTCGGACTTCGCCTACGACGTGCGCGCCCTGGTGGCGCGGCAGTCGTTGCCCGGCTACGTCCTCGGCATCGAGCGGATGCCGGACGACAACACCGAGCTGCTGACCTTCCGGCCCGTGCCGCACGCGGCACGGGGATAACTGCGGGAGAACCTGTGGACGGCCTCGTGCTATCAGGAGTACCGGGTATCGTGCTATCAGGAGTACGACCCTCGTGCTATCAGGAGTACGAAAACGCCGGAAAGCCAACAACGGCGCGGGTTTGCGTTCCCTCTAACTTACCTAACAAGAAATACATAACTTTTAGTAGAAGCGCGCCGTTTCGGTGGACAACCACGAAACGGCACGGCCAGGCCGGCTTTCCAGCTCGGAGGGCCGCGCCATGATCTTCGCGTTTCTCAACCAGAAAGGCGGCGTCGGCAAGACCACGCTCGCCACGCACATCGCCGGCGAACTGGCGATGCGCGGCCTGCATGTCATCCTGCTGGATGCCGACCCGCAGGGGTCATCGCTCGACTGGACGCAGCGGCGTAGCCAGCAGGGCCTGCCCCGTCTGTTCAGCGCCGTGGGCCTTGCCCGCGAAACGCTGCATCAGGAAGCGCCAGAACTCGCCAGGCGGGCCGATCACATCATCATCGACGGCCCGCCGCGCATCGCCGCCCTCGCGCGTTCCGCGCTGCTGGCGGCCGAGCGCGTGCTGATCCCCGTGCAGCCCAGCCCCTACGACGTATGGGCTTCTGCCGAGATGGTCGCACTGATCCGCGAAGCACAGGTGTTCCGGCCAGCGCTGCGCGCGGCCTTCGTCATCAACCGGCGCGTCAGCACCACCATCATCGGCAGGGAGGCACGGCAATCGCTGGCCGAACAGCCGCTGCCCGCGCTGCGCTCGGAGATCCACCAGCGCATCGTCTTTGCCGACAGCGTAGCCGCTGGCCGGCTCGCCCGCGAAACCGCGCCCGACAGCGCCGCTGCCCGCGAGATCGCCGCGCTCACCGACGAACTGCTGCGGTGGCCGACATGACTGGGAAGCCACCACCACGCAGCAAGCGCGTCGGCATCGGTGCGCGTCCCCCAGCGAATCCGCACGCCGAAGCGTGGATTCGCCAGGGCGACGCAGATGCCGTGCAGAAAGGCGACCTCTACACCGCTCGACTGACGCTCGACATCACGCCCGCCATGCGGGCGCGCATCAAGGTGTCGGCCTTCACGCGAGGCGTGACCGTAGCCGAACTGCTGCGCGACCTGCTGGAGCGGGAGTTTCCCCCGGAGGGCACGCCGTGAACGCATCCGCTTCGACCGCCCACACCCCCAAAGCAAGTGCGCCCACGGCTGCGCCGCCGCCGGCGCCTTCGACACTCGCCGGCCAGGCCGGCAACGTGCCGCTGACGCGCGTGGCGCTGGCCTACATCGAACCGCGCTTCAAGCTCTACCTGCGCTTCGGCGAACCGGCGCGCACGCTCCAGCTCGACCGCTGGCGGCGCTGCGCCGTGTTCCTGCCGAACGCGGTTCTGTGCCGCATCCGTTGGCAGGCCAACGACTACGGCACGATCCGCTGGCAGCTCATGGTGATGCAGACCGCCACGCCGCTGGACGCCGTGCAGCGCATCCCCGGCGTGCAGCCGGGCGCGCGTCTGCTGCTGCACGCCGAAGGCGATGCCAACGTGCGCGCCGTGCTGGAACGCATCGACGGCATCGAGGCGCTGGGCATCGCAGCCGCAGACACATCGCCCGCGTACTGGCGCACGCTCGCGAACCGGCTCGCAGCGCGCTCGGCGCTACCCACATACACCGCAGAACGGCACGCCGCCTGGCTGGCCGGGAGGGCATTGCCATGACCACGATTTCCACGACCGGCCCCGTGCCGCATCCTCGCTCGCGCCTGCGCGCTCGCCTCGTGCTGGCAGGCTTCGCCACCGTCGGCCTCGCTGCGCTGGCCTGGGCGGCGTTCGTGCAGCCCCTGCCGCGAATGGCCTACAACCCGTCCGACAGCGTGGCGGTCGGTTGGTATCGCATCGAACCGTTCGACCCGCGCACCGCCTCGCGGCCACGTCCGCTGTCCGTGGACAGCATCGTGCTGATGCCGCTGCCCGACAGGGCCGCCATGCTGGCTGCGCAGCGCGGCTACCTGCCGACCCGCGTTCCGCTGCTCAAACGTGTGGGCGCAGTCGCGCCACAACACGTTTGCATCGTCGCCGGCCAGGTTCGCATCGACGGCGTGCCGGTGGCCGCCGCCCTGCCTGCCGACCGGCTGGGCCGGCCGCTGCCATCCTTGCAGCTTTGCCGCCGTCTCCAACCGGGCGAACTGTTCCTGTTGAGCGCGACCAACCCGGCGTCGTTCGACAGCCGCTATTTCGGGCCGGTCAGCGCGTTCGCCGTGATCGGCGTTGCGCATCCGATCTGGCTGGAGACACGTCCATGATGGCCGCCGATTCGCTGCACTTTGCCGCGCCTCTCATCGTGCCATCGGGCATGTCGTTCTACTGTTCGTCGCCGTGTCGTCGCGCGTGCAGTGCGGGTGCATTCGCACCGCACTTCGCGCTGCCTTCGGCGCAGCCGCCCAACGTGCAGGCGTCTTGCCTCGAACGCGCCTGGCCTGCGGCCATTGGCGTGTTCGCCGGCGGGCTGGCTGCTCGTGCAGCAGCGCCGCCGGGCCGCCGATGCCCGGAGCGGGAGCGAGGGGCAAAGGCGGAAGGCAAGACAAAAGGGTTCGGCACTCTGCCGCCCGCAAAGCCAGTCTGCACGTGGGGGTGGCGCGGCACGGCGCGGCTTCGCCGCCGTGCCGCGTGGGGCGCGAGGCACGCGCCGATGCAGGCATGTCCGCGTGCTTCGCACGCTCGGACACGCCGGAGCTTGCAGGGAGCACAGCCATGACCGACCGCGGCGACCATGATTTCTGGGTGCGCCCTGGCGCGCCGAAGAACCGAGGCAAAGGCCAGGGCCAGAGCTTCGTTTCCAAGGTGCTCAAGCAGGCTGGCAAGGCCAGCGGCGGCAAGTCGGCGGTGCGCCGTCCTACCGCTGGCGGGAGCGGCCAGCACGCCGGCCAGCGGCCCGGCTCACGGCTTGGACGCGGCCATACGGCGGCGCGCTTCGCAGGCGCAAAGCTGACCCCTATGTCACGGCGCGTGACCATCAAGACGCTGCTGGTCAACCAGCGCAACGCCAGTCCGCAGTCGCTCGCCAAGCACCTGCGCTACATCGAGCGCGACGGTGCCGGCCGGAACGGCGAGCCGGGCCGTGCCTACGGGCCGCAGACCGACGAAGCCGACCTCGATGCCTTCAAGGAACGCTGCCAGGACGACCGACATCATTTCCGCTTCATCGTCTCACCTGAAGACAGTGCGGAGCTGGACGACCTGCGCACCTACACCCGGCACCTGATGAACCGGATGGAGGCCGACCTGGGGACGCGGCTGGATTGGGTGGCGGTCGATCACTGGAACACCGACAACCCGCACACGCACCTGATCGTGCGCGGACGCGACGATACCGGCAAAGACCTCATCATCGCGGGCGACTACATCGCCCACGGCTTCCGCCATCGCGCCGCCGAGCTGGCGACGGAATGGCTGGGGCCGCGCACCGAACTGGAGATCCAGCAGACCTTGCAGCGCGAGGTGGAGCAAGAGCGGTGGACGAGCCTCGACCGCACGTTGCAGCGCGAGGCCGGCGAGGATGGCCGGGTGCAGATCGAACGCTTCAACGAACCCCGGCTGCAACGCCAGCGCCTGCTGCTGATCGGCCGCCTGCAACACTTGCAGCGCCTGGGCCTGGCCGACGAGGTGCAGCCCGGCACCTGGGCCGTCCATGCGGACGCGGAGAAGACCTTGCGTGCCCTGGGCGAGCGTGGCGACATCATCCGAACGATGCAGCGGGCCATGAGCGGCAAGCCTCGCGAGCTGGCGGTGTTCGAGCCGGGCGACGACGGCCGCACTATCGTCGGTCGCGTGGCTGCTAAGGGTCTGGCCGACGAGCTGCACGACCGCGGCTATCTGGTCATCGACGGGTTGGACGGCAAAGCCCACTACGTCGCGTTGGACGCCCGCGACGAGCTGGCGAACTATCCCATCGGCGCGGTGGTGGAGGTACGCGGTTCCGCCGAGGTGCGGGCGGCCGACAAGAACATCGCCACGCTGGCGAGCAATGGCCTGTACCGCACCGATCACCACCTGGCGATCGAGCAAGGCCGAGCCAAGCCCGGCCGCGACCCGCAAGAGGCTGTGGCGGCCCATATCCGCCGGCTGGAAGCCCTACGGCGGGCCGGCATCGTGGAGCGCGTGGCCGAGGGGTTATGGAAGGTGCCGGACGACTTGGCCGAGCGTGGCCGCCAGTACGACGCGCAGCGGCTGGGCGGCGTGGCGGTCGAACTGAAATCGCATCTGCCGATTGAACGGCAGGCCCGCGTCATCGGCGCGACCTGGCTGGATCAGCAGTTGATCGGCGGCGGCAAGGGACTGGGCGACCTGGGCTTTGGCGGCGATGCTAGGCAAGCCTTGCAGCAGCGCGCCGACTTCCTCGAAGAACAGGGGCTGGCCCAGCGGCGCGGGCAGCGGCTGATTCTCTCCCGGAATCTGCTGGAAACGCTGCGCAATCGGGAGCTGGCGCAGGCCGCCCAGCACATTGCCGCCGATAGCGGATTGGAGCATCGGCACGTCACAGACGGGCAGCGCGTAGCCGGCATCTACCGGCGCTCGGTCATGCTCGCCAGCGGTCGCTATGCGCTGCTCGATGACGGCATGGGATTCAGTCTGGTGCCTTGGCGGCCGATAATCGAGCCACGACTGGGGCAGCAGATCGCCGCGACTGTACGCGGCGGCGGTGTGTCATGGGAGGTTGGACGGCAAAGAGGTCCTGGGATTGGATCGGGGCCGTAGGCTGTCGTACCGAGTTAAGGTGTCGAGCAGCGTTTTGGCCCTAGCTTCTGTGCTCCGTTAAGACGACTAGTCTGTGCTTATCGACGACGCTGTGGGTGCATGGTTGCTTGCCAATTCCGGTGCAACTCGCAAACGCGCTGCCCCGACCTGAACTGCCCATTCAACGATCTGCCCGGCCAATATATCCGTGGCGACACCGAACGCGCTCACCACATCGGCCTCTCGCTTGCTGCCTGTGGCTTGGATTGCTTCGAAGCGTCTACTGGCAATAGCAGTCCGTTTGGCCGGATCGACCAGTTGCACATCGAGCCGAACCGCGGCGATCGCTTCAGTGCCGCGGTATTCGAGCTGGAACGCCCGCAGCGTACTGCGCAACTCCATATCGGCGCTCATTGGGGTGCTATCGGTAATCACGGAAGTCGACCGCCCATCGCGCATGAAGGCTTCGACGATTCGGTCACGCAGCAGCACCGGTGCGGGGTCGGCCCAACGCACTCCTTGCCAAGCCGACAAGCGACCATCGGGCTGCGCAATGAACAGCCGCTCCGAATCCAGGACGCGACTACTCTCAGGGGCGTAGACGCGCAGCGCCCCGGGTCCCGGAACGGCGCGCGGCGTACTCTCCGCCTGGGCGATGTGATAGTCGGGCAATTTGTAGGTGACCATTGGAGCTGCTTTGGGAAGCACACTGCACGCGGACAAGCCGAGTACTAGCGTCATAGTCACGGCAGCGACGGGAATCATCCTGGCGGAAGTGTTCACGGCTTGGTTTCCTCAATGTTCTCTCCACCGAGCAGGTATTGCGCCGGATTGCGATCCAGTCGGCGCAGCACGGTGTTTAGATTGGCCAGCGCCTGCTGGAGTTCGTGCATGGCAGGACCTGTGGCGGCCAAGCCCTGGTTCAGCGATTCCTGATTGTTTTGCAGTAGCGTCTCAACCCTGAAAGCGGCGCGTTCGAGGGATGCCGTTGCATCACGCGTGTTCACCATGATTTGCTTACCATCGTTATTTAGTAGCAGGTTGGCATCGCGAAGAGTGCTATTTGCTTGGCGCACGGCAGCTGTCGATTCTCTGCTTGCTTCGGTCAGATTGCTGATTAACGTCGCGATCTCGGCCCTCTGGTCAGCGACCGCGCCCGTGGTCTGTTCAAGATTCACCAGACTGCGGTGCACAAGAGCCAAATTCTCCTTCGACAGTAACTCCTGCGTGCGCAGCAAGATGCCGTTGAGTGTCGTCATGCTGTTCCCCTCACCGGAGACCAGGGATGCCATCGCCGAACGTGGTGCGAGGATCAACGGTTCCTCGTCCTCTCTCCGATCCAGCAATGGCACGTTTGGCCCACCGTCGCTCAACTCGATCACCGCGTTGCCGGTAATTCCCGTGATGACCAATTCAGCGCGGGTATCCTGCCGGACCGGGATGGTGGCATTGATGCGTACGCGCGCTATCGCCCGCCTTGGGTCTCGCGGTGAAAGAGAAAGTGCAACGACTTCGCCAATCGTGATTCCGCTGTACTGAACCTGGCTGCCGGGCGTAAGCCCGGTCACTGGCTCATCGAACATAATCCGGTAATACTGGTAATCGTGGTCGGAACGTGTGTCGCTGAGCCAAAGCGCGAAGCCAATACCAATCGCACCGAGCAGCACGACGAACAGACCAATGAATACATGATGGGCACGTGGTTCCATGATCAGACCACCTCGTTCTCAGAGTTTAAATATTGCGTGCGCCCAGCCCAATGCGTGCGCGACGGAAGAATGATGCAGATGCGGAGGGGTTTCATGGCTGCGTCTCTTGGCTGGAAGCACCAGTGGCCTGTGCGGCCGCACGGCCACGGGGGCCGTGAAAGTATTCCTGTATCCACGGGTGCTTGAAGCGCTCGACTGCCTCGATGCCGTCGTTGATGAGTACCTTCTGGTTCGCCAGGACCGCGACACGGTCGCATATGGTGTACAGCGTATCGAGGTCGTGGGTTACCAGAAACACCGTGAGGCCCAGTGCATTGCGCAGGGTCAGAATCAATTGGTCGAAAGATGCAGCCCCGATTGGATCCAGTCCTGCGGTGGGTTCGTCAAGAAACAGGATGTTCGCATCAAGCGCCAAGGCTCTCGCCAGTGCTGCTCGTTTCACCATGCCTCCGGACAACGAGGCCGGATACTTGTCTCCCGCTCCGGCAGGCAACCCCACCAAGCCCAGCTTGCTTCTTGCCAAACGCTCGGCAAGAGGCCGCGCCAGACCGACATGCTCGATCAAAGGAAGAGCGACGTTCTCCAAGACGGTCAGCGATGAATACAACGCGCCCTTCTGGAACAGAATGCCGAACCTTCGCTCCATACGCGCGCGCGCAAGCCATTGGGCTCGCAGTAGGTCGCGCCCCCCGATACGGACCACGCCCGAATGCGGCTTCTGCAGCCCGACGACGCTACGCAAGAGCACGGATTTCCCGGTGCCTGACCCTCCCACCACGCCAAGGATTTCCCCGCGCCGCACGTCCAGGTCTAGGTCCTGATGGACCTGCTGGGTTCCAAACCTGTTGTCCAGGCCGCGCACTTCAATAGCGTGTCGCACACCGTTGTCGGTGTCTTGCTTCACCGCGCTCACCAGCCCATCTCCATGAAGAACAGTGCAGCGATGGCGTCTATCAGGATCACCATGAAGATTGATTGCACGACACTAGACGTCGTGTGGTCGCCTACCGACTCAGCGCTACCGGCGACCTTGAACCCTTCATGGCAGCCGATAGCGGCGATCATCACCGCGAAGAGCGGGGACTTGCTCATTCCGACAAGAAAATGGCGCACCTCGATTTTTTCCTGCACGATGGCAAGGAACTGTGCGGGAGGAATTTCCAAGCTCAGTGCGCATACGGTGGCGCCGCCCGCAATGCCAGCCAAGATGCCTACTAAGGTGAGCAGTGGCAAGGACACAAGAAGCGCCAGCACGCGTGGCAGCACCAGTAACTCGATGGGGTCGAGCGCGTTGGAGCGAAGCGCATCGATCTCTTCATTTGCCTTCATCGAACCGATTTGGGCGGTGTACGCGCTTGCGGTACGGCCTGCAATCAATATGGCCGGGAGCAGCACTCCGAACTCGCGCATGAACGAGAAGGCGACCAGATGCACCGAGAAGATGCTCGCACCGAAGTTGGCCAGCACCGTTGCTCCCAGGAACGCCACCACCATTCCTACCATGAAGCTCAGTAGCGCCACGATGGGAATGGCGTCCACCGCTGATCGCTGGATTTGAGCGATCACCGAGGTCGCGCGCCAGCGACGCGGGTGACGAACGGTACGGCTCCATGTTTCGATGATCTGGCCCACGAACCCGGCCAGACCAAGACACGCACGACAGCCCTGTTCCAAGGTCAGGCCTATGCGTCCCAGACCGCGGAGCAGAGGATTCCCGCTCACCGCTGCTTTCTCCGTCTTCTGCTGATCGGTAGCAGCGGCGGCCAGCGCTCTCATTAGGGCGAGGCGATCCGAGGACAGATTTGGAGCTGCCTCCGGCCGGTCGAGTATCGAGTCTGGCCCGAGAATTTCCACCAGCAGAGCCGCGCCGGCGGTGTCCAGTCTCTGGACTTGCGTCCAGTCGAGTAAGGGAGTGGCGTACCCCTCGGCATGACTGATGCGGGCGGCGGACACGGATTTTGCCAGACTGGCGTAGTGCTCTATCGTCCAGTCGCCACCCGCCAGCCATTTGTGATCACCGCCGACCATGGCATCCTGCCGGAGCCAAGCCTGTGAAGCGTTGCTCATGGCTGCGTGTCCCGCCAAGCGCTGTCGATGCGCTCGATGCAGTTCGTGATCGCCGCTTTGGCATGACCCAGCAATGTGTACGAACCGGCGAACTCTTTAATGACGTTGCCGCGCTCGAAGCAACTGGCGGCAGCAACCCGGCGTCCCGTCCTTAAATCGACTGCTTCGAACTCTAGGCTGGCACCACCCGTCGTCACGGGTCCAACCAGCAGGGTCGTCATTGCATTGACTGCCCGATTCGGTGTCTGCAGTTCGGTGACCGCTACACGCACCCGAACCTGTCCCGCGCCACCTGGGGGGGCGGGACTTTTGCCTTCCTGGCGTTTCAGTTCGCTCGTCACATGGTCTAGCACTTCGCGCTGCTGCGCGTCATCGAGCCCATCGATGCGACCCGAGGCGGTCTTGATCTGCGCTTCTTCCACCACGACAGCGGCATAACGCTTGGGCTCGAATCCCGCTGCGCGGTACATCAGTACGTTCTCGTATCGTGTCGGCGATAACTTCTCGTAGTCGCCGAGAAATCCGGAGCGCGTCATGCTGTTGGTCGCGCATCCAGAGAGCGCGCCTGCTACGCAAAAAAAGATGCCGCCGCGGATCAATGCAGTTTTGCTCTTCATAATGGGTCTCCTTGATCAAACGAAACTAAGACAGGCAATGCCTGCTGCGATGAGGGCGGTGCCAGACCAGCGCGTTACCGATGCGACATCGCCTAGTAGGAGGGCGCCGACGCCCAAGTTTCCAAGTAGCCCGATTCCTGCCCAGGCTGCAGAGGCCGCGCTGATCGGAATCCGCTTGAGCGCGAACCACAAAAGTGCGCCGCTGGCCGCCATGCACGTCACTGCCACACAGAGGCCGACCCAGCGCATCGGACCGCCCGCCGTGATGGCCCGCAGGCCCAGTGGATAGCCCGCTCCTAGAACCCCTGCGGCAATGACAATCGACCAGGATTTCCAGATCAGCGGATGGGTGCTGAATCGCATAAGCCTAGCGAGACATACGCATGAAGCGTGGGTGCATACGAATTCTGAGAATGCGCAGCACGCGGCGGCTCGCAAGAGACTCATGAGCGATCTCCATGCGCGGTGGCGACACTCAGGTTCCACGGCCCAATTCGCTTGATTCCAAACAGGACTTCGTAAAGCAGCGGAATCAAGCCCAACGTCACCAGCGTTCCGAGTGCCAGCCCACCGATCATCGCGATCGCCATCCCTTTCCATAATGGTCCGGAGAAGAGCATGAGTGGCACCAGTCCCGAAATGCAGGTGACCTTGGTCATCACGATTGGACGAAGCCGTTGTATCGCGGCCCCAACCAAGGCTTCATGGCGTGGCAGGCCTTCCGCTAGCCCCTGGTCGATGCGTTCCAGCAAGAGCACGGCGTTGTTGACAATGATCCCGAACAGGGCCAGTACGCCGAAGGTCGCCATGAAGCTGAAAGGTGTGCCGGTCAGCTTCAGAGCCAATACCACGCCGATAAGCGTGAAAGGGATCGTCGCGAGGATCACACCGAGCTTGCGGAAAGAATTGAACTGCCATACGAACAGCATCAGCATCGCCAGAAATGCGAGGGGCATGTAGGTCGACAGCGCGGCGTTCGATTCGGCGGCTTCCTCGATCTCGCCGCCAAGTTCAACCGAGTAGCCCGCGGGCAGGTCCAGGGCAGCGACGCTAGGCGCCAGGCGGTTGATGATCTCCTGGGCGGTGTAAGAGGTGTTCTGTCCTTGCACGGTGATCGTGCGGATGAGATTGCGCCGTTGGATGACCGAGGGCTCGCTCGCGAGCGATACGTCTGCGACCTGAGCCAGCGTCACCGCTGGACCGCCGTTGGTGGGATAGATGAGCGTCGCGCCTACGTCTGCCGTGCTGCGACGCTCGCTTACGATACTGCGCAGGACGATCGGGACGGAGGTGTCACCGTCGCGAATAACCGAGATCGATCTGCCGCTGTAGCGGACATCCAGCCCGCCAGCGATGTCTTCAGTCGTCACGCCCGCCCGACGCGCGCGGTCCTGGTCGACCCGTACGTCGATGCGGCCAACGCGCGTATCCCAATCGTTCTTGACGTTGATGGTGCCGGGCAGCTTGCGCAGCGCTGCTTCGATTTTGGACGCGGCCCCCAACAATACCTCCTCATCCGGACCGCTGACGCGATAAATGGCAGTCCCTGACTCGGTCGCACCGAGCGAGAAACGCTTGGGCTCGGCGCGCACGTCGCCATGTGCTTGCGCAAAGTAGCTGCGGGTGCGGGCGAGGACGGCGTCGATGTCGCTCTTCGGCTTCAATGTGACAACGAAGTACGCGATGTTCGATGCCGGCAGTGGTGGATTCAGGCTAAGGATGAAGCGCGGGCCACCATCGGCGACGTAGCCGATGTGATCGGAGACTTCTGGATTGATGTTCGTGTCGCCCAGCCAACCACTGATCTGCTTCACGCGGGCGAGCGTTTCGCGCGAGTCGGTACCGGGGGCGAGCTGCACCGGAATCTGGAACTGAAGCCGGTCGGACTTGGGCATGAAATCGTACGGCAGGGTGGTGAAGCCATACAGCGCAATGGCAAGCGCCGCGATCATCGACGCTACATAGACCGCCTTATGGTGGAGCACCCACTCCAGTACGCGCCGGTAGCCACGGTAGAAGCGGGTGTCATAGGCGTCGCCCTGCTCCTGCTTGTGATGGGGTTTGGCGAAGTGGTAGCACAATAGGGGCGTGACAGTCAGGCACAGCAGCCACGAAGCGAACAACGTCAGTGCCAGCACGACCACGAGATTGTGCAGATACTCGCTCGTGGCGTTCTGGCCAAAAAAGAACGGCGAGAACACGATCACGATCACGAGCGAGGACGTGAGCAGCGGAATGGCGAGCGTGCGGCCCGCCTCGAGGCAGGCATGCTTACGATCTTCGCCACCGGCCAGGCGGCGTTCGATGTCTTCGGCAATCACAATGCCGTTGTCCACCAACAAGCCGAGCGCAATGATGATGGCGCCCATCGAGACGTTCTGAAGCTCGATGTTCATCGCGCGCATGACGATGAGTGCACTGAGGATCGTCAACGGCACGATCATGCCCACGATGATCCCGGTGCGCCAACCGAGAAATAGCACGACGACACCGAGGACGACGATGATCGTCTCCATCATGACGTGGTTCATTTTGCCCATCTCGTGCTTGACGACATCGGCCTGGAAAGTGACGTATGACAGATCGAAACCCGCCGGCAGCAGCTTCTCCTGGTCTGCAACCCGTGCTTTGAGCGCTTTTCCGAACTGCTCCACGTTCTGACCGGAGGCCATCGAAACCGCCATGACGACAGCGGGCTGGCCTTTGTAGATGGCAGCAGATTCCGGCGGATCGGCTGGCCGCACACTCACCTGCGCCAGTTCACCCAATGCGATCGTCGGCACGGGCGCCGTACTACTTTGCGGTCGTGGCAGCGCGATCGGCATTGCTCGCAGGGAGGGAGCGTCACGCACTTCGCCACTGACCGCCAAGGTTGCATTGATGCCGCCGACAACAATTTGTCCACCCGAAGCGACGACGTTCTGTTTGACGAGTTGGTCGATCACCCCCTGTGGTGTCAGCTCCAATCGCGCGAGCCTAGGCCGATCGAATTCGAGATAGACGCGCTCTTCCTGCAGGCCGTAGAAAGTGATGCGCTCAATACCAGGCACGGTGTACAGGCGGTCGCGCATCTGCTTGAGCGCGACGCGCATCTCGCTCATGGAGTAACCTGGTGCAGTGACCGCAATCGAGGCAACCGCGACGCGGCCGAAGTCTTCGTCGACGAAAGGCCCCATCGTGCTCTGTGGTAAGGCATCCTTCGAATCGGCGACCTTGGCCCGGACGCGCTGCCAGATCGGTGCCAAGTCGGTGTAGCGGTCCCAGATCGTGACCTGGATCATGGCGCTGCCTGCGCGCACGGTGCTCGTCACGCGCTTGACCTCTGCCAGTTCGCGCAAGCGCTCCTCGATCGGCCGGGCAATGAGTTGCTCAACGCGTTCGGCGGGCAGCCCCGGGTTCAACGCCGTGACCATCGCATCGCGGACCGTGACAGTCGGCTCCTCCTGAGAAGGAAAATTCAGGAAGGTCGCGATGCCGGCGACGAAAATGATGAGCGCTACAAAGTAGGTAAGTCGACTGGCGCGCAGCGCCATCTCGGTGATCTTCATGATGAAGTAACCTGGTGGATCGCGTTAGCGCTTGGTCAATTGAGTGGTGGCTTCCAGTGGTGTCACTGGCTGTCCATCGGTGAGCCATCCTCCTCCGGCGGCAACCACCGTCTCGCCGGGCTTGAGTCCAGCGAGGACGCGCGCGCTGTCTCCTTCCTGTACCGGCGTGAAGCGCACCGCGCGACGGTGCACCTTCTTATCTTCAGGGGTGTAGACGAAGACGGAAGCCTCGCCCGGCTTCGTGCCGAGCACCAGCGAGGCATAAGGTATGGATACAGTCTCGGGCCGAGAGGTCTTGGAGGTTGCCGCAGGTGCGTCGAGCACGACCTGTACGGGAATACCTGGCCGAAGTGCGCGCGCTTGCGCGTTATCTTCAGGCACTAGCACCACGGGTAGGAGCGAGCCATTTTCGGCGCGCAGACCGACACGACGTACCACCGCTCGGATTGGTTGTTCGGCTCCGCTCCAGCTCAGTTCTGCGCGTTGGCCGACATCTATGTGAGGTGCCTGTGTAGTAGACGCGTTCGCGATGATCTCAGTGCCACTGCGCACGCCGTCGACCTGAAATACCGGCGCACCAGCAGCAATGTCGGTGAACGCCAAAGCCAGCTTTTCCGCCACGACACCATCGAAAGGAGCGACGATCATCGTGCCACGTTGTGCTCGTTCGGCCAGGCCAAGCGCCGCCTTGGCAGTGCGCGCTTGACCCTCTGCGACCGCTAGCTGCGCCTTCGCGCTCTCGAACGCAGCAGGGGAGATGACTTCGCTTTCGAGCAACCGGCGCTGTTGATCTGTCTGTACACGTCGATCCATCAGGCCGGCTTCGGCGGCCGCCAGGGATGCTTGCGCTTGTGTCACGCGAAGCCGGTCAGGTTGCGCATCAAGTTCTGCCAGGACTTGGCCGCGGGAGAACCGTTCACCCACGTCGACGTTCAACTTGGCGATCCGTCCTCCTGTTTCAAATCCTAGGATGCTGCGCTCGGTTGCTCGCGCCGAGCCAGTCAATTCGATGCGAGAGCTATGCGGGAGATCCGACTGCGCGGCGGCGAGCTTCACTGCGCGCGGAGGCTCGGATACGGTGGATTGCGAGTTTCCGCACCCTGAGAGCAGAGTCGAAATGGATAGTGTGCAAGCAACCGCCAAGGAGCGCGGTGCGCACGCGGTCATGACACCGCTACGGACGCGACTCATGTGCGTCCTTTTGCCGGGACAAGTTCGAGATGGCCCGAGGCGAGATCCTGGAGCGCCCGAAAGAAATGCCGCCGCTCTGCGGGTGCGAGTATTGGCAAACCCAGAAGATCGGCGAACAGGGCGCCATCCAATGCCAGCATGATGAGTGCCGCGGTCTCGGTGCCACGCGGGGATCGACGCACGCGTTCGTACTGCACGCGGTACCACTCGCGCAGTGGGTCGAGAAGTGTTGGATCTTCCGCAGCTGCCGCGAGCAGCGCTGCGCCCATCTTCTGCATCTCGTCGTCGGGCATCGCTTCCACCTGGCTCGACAGCCAGGGGTCCGGATCTCCGGCAAACCTGCGCTCGTGATTGGCTTGTACCGCGTCGAACGCCCGGATCATCTCGTCGATCAGTGTCACGAACAAATCGCGTTTGGTCTTGAAGTGATAGAGAAACGCCCCTTTGCTCAACCCGGCCCGCACAACGACGGCGTCCAGTGTCAAGCGACTGGCACTTTCCTCCAGCACCAGTTCGCGGGCGGCCTGCAGGATGCGGTCGCGAGTTCGCTGGGCTCCTTGCTGGAGGCCGGGCTGCGCATCGGCGCTGCTATGGGCAGTGGACGGGGGGGGCAACTTTGTTTTCGCGCGGGGCGGCATGGTCGTGCTCCAAAAAAGCTTGAGTCATATACAGTCCAGACGGTATAGTAGAAGCCATACAACAGTCCGTCAAGACTTTTTCGGAACGCAAGGAGCTGCCATGTCTCAAATTCTTGAACGCTATCGCCTCATTGCCATGATTTCTCCGCTACTGCTTCTTGCGGCCTGCAGCCATGCCCCGCACTCTGCCGATCCACCTCGCCTGGATGTACCGGCCCATTTCTCAAATGAAGAGGGAGGTGAAGGCATCTTGGACAAATCGTCCCGCCGTACTCTTCCCGTCGATTGGTGGACGGCCTACGGCGATCCGCACCTCAATGCCTTGGTCCGGGCGGCGCTGGAGCGCAATACCGAACTGACGATTGCGCGAGCGCGCGTGGACGAGGCATCGGCCGCCACGCGGCGAGCACGGGCCTCCCTGCTCCCCTCGTTGTCCGCGGGCACGCAGGCAACTCGAGGACGCGACTATTCAGAGAACGTTGCAATCGGCAATGATGGCCGCGCCACGTTGTCCGCATCGTGGGAGGCAGACCTGTCGGGACGGCTTTCGCAGGCAGCAGAAGGTGCGCGCCTGGATGCGGTGGCAGGTCGCGTTTGAAACAGTGTCGGCGGCTGTGCAGCAGCGCCAAGCCAGTGAGCTCGAAGCGCTAGCCGCGGCGCGGCTGGCATCCGCAGAACGACTCGTCTTGCTGATGCAACGGAAGTTCGAGGCCGGACAAGCTACCGGCTTCGACATCGAGCGTACCCGCGCCGGCGTCGTCGCACTGCGCGTGGAGCAAGAGCAACTGCGGCGTGCGCGCGGCGAGGCGACGCATGCACTCGATGTACTAGTGGGACAAACGCCCGGAGCGCCTGCAGCTTCCCCAACTCTTGCGTCGCTCGCCGTCCCGGACTGGACACCGACACGCATACCTGCGGACCTGCTGAGTGAGCGGCCCGACGTGCGCGCCGCCGAAGCGAAGTTCGCCGCCGAAACCGCGCGCTGGAACGCAGCCGAAGGCGAACGCTTCCCCAGGCTGGTGTTGGACCTGAGCGGCGGACGGCAGCGCGTAGAGAGTGTGGGAACCCGCATCACTGGAAACATTTTTTCACTTGGGGCCGGGGTGTCGTTGCCGATCTTCGATGGTGGCGCGATCCGTGCCGGCATCGAGACCGGAGAGGCGCGCAGCCGAGCTGCCCGTGCGGAGTTCGAGCGCACTTTGTTGAGTGCTTTGCAGGACGTAGAGAACGCATATCTCGGTTGGCATACGCAGCACGCAGCACTGGAGCATCAGGCCGAGGGTGTCGCAGTCGCGGAGCGTCAGCTCGATCGCAGCCGACGTCTGTTCGAGGCGGGACAAGTGGACGCCACGGTGGTGGCCGAGGCTGAGGCCGGGGTGCTGTCAGCGCAGGCTTCGCTGATCCGCACGCGGGCCGAGACAGCCATGCAATGGGGCGTCCTGGCAAAAGCATTATCCGGCTCTCCTGTTTGATCGCAGAAACATGCTGGAGCAGCTTGCGAAGGCTAGCTAAATAGCGTGACGCAAGGCGAAGGTGGTGAGGCCTGAGTGATGAGGAATGCGAACATGGAAATTCGACACCTGCGCTACTTTCTGGCGGTGGCAGAGGAGCTGCACTTTGCCCGAGCCGCAGAGCGCCTCCACATAGAGACATCGCCGCTGTCGCGCGCCATCAAGGAACTTGAGGAAGAGTTGGGCGTAGCGCTATTTGCGAGAACCACTCGGAGCACCCGCTTGACTCGTGCGGGCAGGCTCTTCTTTGAGAGCGTGCCGCGTGTCTTCGCAGCTTTGCAGCAGGCGCGCGACAGTGTGAACGCCGCAGCCAATGGCTTTCATTGCCAGCTCCGTATTGCATTGTCTGATGGAATCACGCCATCGCGCCTGCCTGCGTTGTTGGCGCTCTGCCGGCAGGAAGAGCCGGAAGTGGAAGTTCGCTTCTTCGAGGTGCCTTTGGCACAGCAAATCAAGGGATTGTGTGGCGAACTGTACGATCTCGGCTTCGCTCAATCGGATGAAGTCGGCGAAGGCATCATCGCCGTGCCGGTGTGGAGTGACCCTCTGATGGTAGCTGTGCCCGCACGGCACCCCTTGCTATCCCACAAACAGATTCCCCTAGAAGAGCTGTTGCGGTATCCGCTGGTGCTCTGCGACGCGGTGGCGTGTGAGGGCCATGCTCGGCAAGTTGAACGGGTGCTACGTCGCGTGGACATAGAGCCACTGATTGCCGAACGCGTGACTTCCAGCGATCTAATGATGGTCCTGGTTTCGGCGGGACTTGCACTAGGCCTCACAGGAGGCGCGCATATCACAGCCAGCAGGGAACAGGGGGTGGTCGCACGGCCGCTGACTGGACGTTCGCCAATGCTCACGACCTATCTACTACGGCCGGCCAGCGAGCCGTCAGAAATGCTGACTCGCTTCATGGAACGCGTTCATTCGATCAAATCTCCAGATGCCAAAGGTCGGCGGTAAACCATCACACAATCTCCCAAAGAAAATTAACCATGAAGAAGATTGCTCTCATATTGCTTTCCTCGACATTGGCAGCCTGCAGCCCATCTGGGAAACCAGATAAAGCCAACCTTCCGACAGTCGATGAATTAGCGCTCAATCCTGAGCGTCTGAAAGAGTTGCGCAAGCAATGCAAGTTGGATCGACCAATGCTGGGCGACCAACTATGTAACCGGGTTGCCGAGGCTACGCGAAAGCGCTTTTACGAAGATGGCGATGTGCCCCACACCACGCCTAAAGAGCCGCCGAAGTTCTAAGCTGGTGGTCATGCCGGAGTATGTATGCCGGATATGAAAAATTTGAAGGAGAATCGCAATGGGTTGGATCTATCTTGTTTTGGCTGGATTGTTTGAAATCGGATGGCCGGTCGGGCTGAAAATGGCGCAAGAGCCAACATCGCGTTGGAGTGGGGTCGCAGTAGCCGTCTCTTTCATGACAATTAGCGGCGCCTTCCTATGGCTTGCTCAGCGTCAGATACCGATTGGGACTGCTTATGCGGTGTGGACGGGTATCGGAGCGGCGGGAACTTTCTTAGTCGGAATTCATTTCTATGGCGACCCAACCTCCCTGATGCGATACCTTGGCGTGGCGTTGATCATCCTGGGCGTTATCACGCTCAAGTTATCGAGTTGATCGCTAGCTCCATTGGTAGCGTAGTCGCTAGGCGACCCAGCTCCCAGAGTGGATCGGGCGCTGGGAACTCGTACGGTCACCTCCTCTCTCTAGTCGCTATGTGACGAGCTTGCCGGCGCCTCGGGAGAGTTCGAGCCAGTGCGCGTAAGGCGGTGGGAGCACCCATTCCGGGTGGCTCCACCTTCAGTGCCTGCGCCAAGGTGACCTGAGTACGAACTTTGTAGCCAGTCAGGCAGTGAGTTCGGAGGGGATGCTATCGGATTGGATCCAGTTGCGCCGGATCGTCGCCGGCGGTTTGTAAGCATGCGCGCTATGCGGCCGCTGCTCGTTGTAGAACTGTCGCCAACGTTCGATCAGCACCTTCGCTTCGGTCCGACTGCGGAACCATTCGCGGTTGAGCAGTTCGTCGCCCATCGTTGCCTGCGAAGTCAGGACCAGCAGAATCCTGAGGGGAGTTCTCATCATGGTTTTCTCCGTTCAGACGCTTGGGATCAAGCGGCCGGAGACCACTACGCCTGCTTGGCTTTGCGCGCTGCCTCGACCAAGCTGTCGAGCCAGTCCTGATGGCCGTTGATCATCGGGTTGGGTTTGGCGTTGTGCAGCTCCTCGGCCGGTTTGCCCTTCTGAGTTTCCTGCGTGAGGATGCGCACGCGCCTGCCGTCCAGGTTCTCAACCAGCCAGGCGTGATGCACATCCAGGCGCGTATCTGTGCCTTCCTCGCCGGACCAGCCGTGCCAGGCCACGCGGCCGGGTTGCCCATCCGCAGGTGGCACGTATTCGTTGCACTGCCCCTCTACCGGGAAGCCGAAGGTCTCGAAGTAAAACCGATCGCCGTCGGCCAGTACCGGGCCTTTGCCGTCATGAAAGCACACGTTAGCCGAGTTGGCGTAGTAGCTTGGCCACAGCGATGGTGTGACGAGTAGAGGCCATACGTCGGCCGCGCTCAAGCCGGCGGCGATGATCTCATTGGAGGCGAAATTCTCAGTAAAGCCCGGCGTGTAGCCTTCGGGCCAGAGGATGGCGTTCTGTTGCTTGCTCATATCGAAGCTCCTTCACAAAATGTCGATGACGCAACAGGGGTGGCTGCGTCATTCAAGTGGTCATGGAGCAAATCATGAGCCTCCATCTGCAATAAGTGAAATCCTAAGTTTCTATTTTTGATATCATAAAATATGATATCAAGGCCTAGGTTCTGCCATCCACCGACTAGGCTATCTCGCAGCGGCGCTACGAAAGGGCGCGTCTCCAATTGAGCCGACTGATTGCTTATTTGTAGTGCGAGGTAGAGTTGTGCTGAGCATGACGATAGGAGCGATCTTGCCTACTTGTTGTTAGCACAGGAAGTGAACAGCAGTGCTCGTATCCAGCGATGTGCTGGATCGTGATGGGTGCGTTCGTGCCAAGCAGCCGTCTTGGTGAACCCCGGTATCTTCACCGGCGGCAGGGAGATAGCCAGCTTGTCCATACCGGCGACCAAGCGGCTCGGCAAGATCGCAACCATGTCACTGGCACGCAGGATGTCTGGCAAGATCAGAAAGCTCTTGACCGACAGTGTGACGCTGCGTCGTTTGCCCAACTGTTCTAGCGCATCGTCGGTGACGCCGCGGAAACCTCCACCATCGTAGGAAACAAGCGCATGGTCGAGAGCACAGAACTGTTTAACGGTCAGCTTGCGCCCCATAGCCGCAGGATGGTCTTCCCGCAGGACACACACATAGTGTTCCTTGAACAGCTCTCGGGCATGCAGATTTGGCGGAGTGATCTCTGGCGTCAGGAGGGCTAAATCGATCTGACCGCGCTCAAGCTGGTTCTGTAGCTGCCCGCTCTCGACTGGCACTAATGAGACTCGTACACGCGGTGCGTGCCGTTTAAGTGCCGATAGAAATGGGACAGCAACGGCACGCAGCGCATAGTCCGTCGCGGCGATGGAGAAGGTCAGTTGTGCGGTGGCCGGATTGAAGGAAGGTGGCTGGAGCAGCGCGTCGATTTCGGCGAGCACCTGCTTGACAGGCATCCCTAGATCCAGCGCCCGCTGCGTTGGAACGATACCCCGCTGCGAGCGCGCGAAAAGCGGGTCACCGAAGCTCTCGCGCAACCGCGTCAGCATGCCACTCAAGGCCGGCTGGGTTAGTCCCAGACGGGCCGCCGCCCGTGTCACATTGCGTTCGTCTAACAATGCGTCCAGCGCCTTGAGCAAGTTGAGATCCATACTCTTGATATTTTTCATTTTTATTCCAATCTTAAATATCATCGTTTTTCATGATATCTAAATATTGCCTATGAGTGGAAGCAAGGCCCATTGACGGCTTTTTTTGGGTAACTTGCTTGGAACTCTGTATGCGCCGCAGTGCGCTTTCGCTTGCGGCGCTTTTCTTTGACTCGCCACCGCGCTCATTCTTTCTTTTCCCTCGACCATTGTGCTGCGAACGGTCTTTGACCGGCACTAGCCCAGAACCGATCCTGACGCCTGCGACACCCCCTGTGCAACGCTTTCAATGAGACACCAGCGCAGGAGAAATCGGAGGACAGGTCATGCAAGGGACGAACGTTCTGTTCGGCCAGATCGCTGTGGTAATCGGCATCGTGATCGCCGGCGTCTGGGGCGCCACACAATGGACAGCAGCGACCCTTGGCTATCAAGTACGCCTCGGATCGCCCTGGTTCGATCTTCTAGGTGTACCGGTTTATCACCCGTGGCGCTTGTTCGAATGGTGGTTCTTCTTTGATGCCTACGCGCCGCACGTCTTCGACACAGGCGGTGCGATTGCGGGTGGTAGCGGTTTGTTCGCTTTACTCGTCGCCATCGCCATGTCGGTATGGCGTTCTCGGCAGTCGCGGCTGGTTACGACTTATGGTTCGGCACGCTGGGCCGATGCCGTCGACATCCGCAAAGCTGGACTGACCCTCCCGGCGGGCGTCTTCCTCGGCCAACACGACGACCAATACCTCCGACATGAGGGGCCGGAACATGTCCTGAGCTTCGCACCCACGCGCTCGGGCAAGGGCGTGGGCTTGGTGGTGCCTACGTTGCTTTCGTGGCCGGCGTCCGCCGTCATTCACGACATTAAGGGAGAGAACTGGAAGATCACGGCGGGCTGGCGTTCGCGCTTTTCGCACTGCCTGCTTTTCAACCCCACCGATAGGCAGTCGGCCGCCTACAACCCGCTGCTTGAAGTCCGGCGCGGCGCACATGAAGTGCGCGACGTGCAGAACATCGCCGACATTCTGGTTGACCCTGAAGGTGCGTTAGAGAAGCGCAATCATTGGGAGAAGACCAGCCACGCGCTACTGGTCGGTGCAATCTTGCATGTTCTGTACGCAGGCGAGGACAAGACGCTGCGCGGCGTCGCCAACTTCCTCAGCGACCCGGCGTGTCCGTTCGAGCTGACGCTGCACCGGATGATGACGACGAAGCACCTGGGCGATGCGCCTCACCCGGTTGTCGCATCCGCTGCCCGCGAAGTGCTCAACAAGTCGGACAACGAGCGATCGGGCGTGCTCTCCACCGCCATGTCGTTTCTCGGCCTGTACCGCGACCCGACCGTGGCCGAAGTCACATCGCGCTGCGATTGGCGCATCGCCGACCTGATTTCCGCCGAGCACCCGGTATCGCTCTATCTGGTGGTGCCGCCCTCCGACATAAGCCGCACCAAGCCGCTGATCCGGCTCATCTTGAACCAGATCGGGCGGCGGCTGACCGAATCGCTCGACGGCAGCGATGGCATCGCGCGCCGGCACAAGCTGCTGCTGATGCTGGACGAGTTTCCGGCGCTGGGTCGCCTCGATTTTTTCGAGTCCGCGCTTGCCTTCATGGCCGGCTACGGCATCCGCAGCTTTCTCATCGCTCAAAGCCTGAACCAGATCGACAAGGCGTATGGGCAGAACCATTCCATCCTCGACAACTGCCATGTCCGGGTGACTTTCGCCACCAACGACGAAAGGACGGCGAAAAGGATTTCCGAAACCCTCGGCACCGCCACCGAGCTTCGCGCGCAGCGCAACTACGCGGGCCACCGCCTCGCTCCGTGGCTGGGGCACCTGATGGTGTCGCGTCAGGAAACTGCACGTCCGCTGCTGACGCCCGGCGAGGTGATGCAGCTTCCACCTGAGGACGCCGTAGTCATGGTGTCCAGCGTTGCCCCGATCCGCGCGAAGAAGCTGCGTTACTACGTCGACGCCAATTTCAAGGATCGCGTCCTGCCACCGCCCGTGCTCGCAGTCGGGAGGTACGCCGACGCGCCGCCAGCCCGCCCCGACGACTGGAGCGGCTTGGCGATCCCGGCCGTACCTACGGCGCCGACCTCGGTATCCGCCGATGGTCCGGGCGGCACCGATGACGGCGGCCCGCGCCGCCAGCTCGAACTCTCCGAAACCGTCGCCTACGAGCCCGAGTTGGACGCGTGTGCGAACGACCTGGAGCTGCTCGATGACGACGACCTGGCGCTCCCGCTTCCCGGCCAGCTCGACCCGGCCATGCAGCGCACGGCCCGGCTGGCTTCTCTCGACCCCAACGACGGAATCGACCTATGAGCCAATACCGCCTCAATCTTTTCATCCAGCCCGAGCACGCCAAGCGCCTGGATGAACTTGCCGCCAAGAAAGGCGTGTCCAAGTCCTCCATCGTCGCAGCGGCCTTGGCGTCCTGGCTGTCACCCGATGCGGGCGACCAGCGTGAGGCCGCCATTGCCAAGCGGCTGGATCGACTGTCGCGGCAGACCGAACGCATGGAGCGCGACCAGAACATCCAGATCGAAACGCTGGCGCTGTTCATCCGCTATTTCTTGACCATCAGCACGCCGGTGCCAGAAGCCCACAAGGACGCGGCCCGCGCCCAGGGCAAAGCGCGCTTCGAGCAGTTCGTCGAGCAGTTGGGTCGCCACCTGCTGCGTGGCCGCAGTCTGGTGCGCGACGTGGTGGAGGAACTGCACCCCGATCCGATGCGGATGGATGACGCAGCAGCGATGGCGTCCGCCGATGAGCGAGCTGCAGAGCGTGCGTCATGAGTGCCGTTCCGCAGATTCCGCCTGAATCTCGCTCATCCGCCGCGGCGTCCCAGGATCGCCGCATCCAGATGCTGCGCACGGCGATGGGGCCGCTGATCGCCGCTGCGCTCGAAGATCCGGATGTTGTGGAAATCATGCTCAACCCCGATCGCACCCTGTGGGTGGATCGGCTGTCGTCGGGTCGCTCGCCGCTGGGCGTGGAGATGCCCGAGGCCGATGGTGAACGCATCATCCGCCTGGTCGCCGCGCATGTCGGCGCGGAGGTGCATCGCGGCCAGCCGCTCTTGACCGCCGAGTTGCCGGAAACCGGCGAGCGTTTCGAGGGCATCCTGCCTCCGGCCGCCCCGGGGCCAGCCTTCGCGCTACGCAAGCGGGCCGTGAGCATCATCGGCCTGGATCGCTACGTGGCCGACGGCATCCTGACCGCCGGGCAGGCCGAGTTCCTGCGCCGCGCCGTGCGCGAGCGGCAGAACATCCTGATCGCCGGCGGCACCAGCACCGGCAAGACCACGCTGGCGAACGCGCTGCTGGCCGAGATCGCCGCCACAGGCGACCGCGTGCTGGTGCTCGAAGACACCATCGAGCTGCAATGCGCGGCCCGCGACCATGTGCCGCTGCGCACCCGCGCCGGCGTCGTCACAATGACCGAGCTGGTGCGGGCCACGATGCGCCTGCGGCCTGACCGCGTGATCGTCGGCGAAGTGCGTGGCGGCGAAGCCCTGGACTTGGTGAAGGTCTGGGGCACCGGCCACCCCGGCGGCATTGCCACCATCCATGCCGGCTCCGCCTTGGGCGCACTGCTGCGTCTGGAGCAACTGATCCTCGAAGTGGCAGTGAATCCGCCCCGCGCCCTGATCGCCGAGGCGGTCAACGTGGTGATTCACATCGCAGGCCGTGGCCGCAAACGTCACGTCGAAACCATCTCCCGTGTCGTCGGCTTCGACGGTGCGGGCTATCGCCTGACAGATGCGCTGGAAACGCCGTTTCCCGAGCTGCCGCCGGTTCCTCTTGCAGCCGCTGCCGCTGCGCCTTCCTCGACCCCTGACCAACCTGGAGAACTGCCATGACGCACGTTGATGCTTTCCGTCTTTCCGTAAATCCTATTTCTCGCCTGTCCAGCATGGCGCGGCTGCGCCACCTGGCCCGTCCCGCAGGGCAAGGGCTGCTGCTGGCCGCGCTGATGCTGTTGCTGGCGGGCACGGCGCAGGCCGCCGGTTCCTCGATGCCGTGGGAAGGGCCGCTGACCTCCATCCTCGAATCCATCCAAGGGCCAGTCGCCCGGATCGTGGCGGTGATCATCATCATCTCGACGGGGCTTGCGCTGGCGTTCGGTGATACCAGCGGCGGCTTTCGCAAGCTGATCCAGATCGTGTTCGGCCTGTCCATCGCGTTCGCCGCGTCCTCGTTCTTCCTGTCGTTCTTCAGCTTCTCCGGAGGGGCCGTCGTATGAGTAAGGCCACCGATCTTCCGGGCTTTGAAGTGCCGCTGCATCGCTCGCTGACCGAGCCGATCCTGCTGGGCGGTGCGCCGCGCACCGTGGCGATTGCCAACGGCACGCTAGCCGCCGCCGTCGGGCTGGGCCTGCAACTGTGGATTCCCGGCGTGGTGCTCTGGATCGTCGGCCACTCGCTGGCCGTATGGGGTGCGCGCGTCGATCCGCAGTTCATGCAGGTCTTCGCGCGGCATATCAAACACCGCCCGCTTCTGGACGTGTGAGGGGAGGACGCCATGCTGAACCTTGCCGAATATCGTCAGCGCCCGGCCTTGCTTGCCGACTGGCTGCCCTGGGCCGGGCTGGTCGCGCCGGGCGTTGTGCTGAACAAAGATGGTTCGTTTCAACGCACGTTCCAGTTTCGCGGCCCCGACTTGGACAGTGCGACACAGGGCGAGCTGATTGCCACGTCGGCGCGGCAGAACAACGCGCTTCGCCGTACCGGGTCTGGCTGGGCCTTCTATATCGAGGCCGAGCGGATGCGGGCATCGAGCTATCCGCAATCCTCCTTTCCCGAACCACTGTCCTGGCTGGTGGATGAGGAGCGACGCGCGGCGTTCGAGGAGTCGGATGGCCATTTCGAGAGCGTCTATCACTTCACGTTGCAACACCTACCGCCGCAAGAGTCTCGCGCCCGTGCGGCTGGGATGCTGTACGAGAACCGGCCCACTGAGGGTGTGGACTGGCGTGGTCGGCTTGATTCCTTCGTGGCAGAGACCGATCGCGTGTTCGACCTGCTCGATGGTGTGATGCCGGAGATTGCCTGGCTGGACGATAGCCAGACGCTGACCTACCTGCATGCCACAGTCTCCACGCGGCGCTATCGCGTCGGCGTGCCCGACGTGCCGTTCCATATCGACGCACTGCTGGCCGATGCCGCGCTGGTCGGCGGCCTGGCGCCCATGCTGGGCGATCAGCACCTGCGCGTGGTGTCGGTACGAGGCTTCCCGACCTCGACCTGGCCGGGGATCTTGGACGACCTCAACCGCCTGGGCTTTGCGTATCGCTGGAGTACGCGCTTCCTGTGCCTGGACAAAGCCGAGGCGGAACGGGAATTGGGGCGCTTGCGGCGCCAATGGTTCGCCAAGCGCAAGAACGTCATCGCGCTGCTGCGCGAAACGATCTTTCAGCAGGAAAGCCCGCTGGTCGATACCGATGCCAGCAACAAGGCCGCCGACGCCGATGCCGCCTTGCAGGAGCTGGGCAGCGATCAAGTCGCCTTCGGCTACCTCACCGCCACGGTGACGGTGCTCGACGCCGACCCGGCCGTGGCCGACGAGAAGCTGCGCATGGTGGAGCGCGTCATCCAGGGCCGGGGTTTCGTGACCATCCCCGAAACCCTCAACGCAGTCGATGCCTGGCTGTCGTCCGTCCCCGGCAACGCATACGCGAACGTGCGTCAGCCCATCGTTTCGACGCTGAACCTGGCGCACATGATGCCGATGTCAGCGGTATGGGCTGGGCCGGAGAAGAACGAACACCTCGATGGCCCGCCGCTGATCGTCACCCGCACCGATGGCGCGACGCCGTTCCGGCTGGTGACGCACATCGGCGACGTGGGGCACACCCTTGTCGCCGGGCCGACCGGCATGGGCAAGTCGGTGCTGCTCGCCATATTGGCCATGCAGTTCCGGCGCTACTTCGGCTCGCGGATCTTCGCCTTCGACATGGGGCGCTCGATGCGCGCCACCATCCTCGGCCTTGGCGGTGAGCACTACGACCTCGGTGCCGATGGCGGCATCGCCTTCCAGCCACTCGCGCGAATAGCCCACGAGGGCTACCGCACCTGGGCCGCCGAATGGGTGGAGGGCCGGCTGCTGCACGAAGGCGTGACGGTCGGCCCGGACGAGAAGGCTGCCATTTGGTCGGCGCTGCGAAGCCTTGCCGGTGCGCCAGTGGAGCAGCGCACCATGACCGGCTTGTCGGTGTTATTGCAGTCCAACGCGCTGCGCCAAGCGCTCGCGCCCTATGTGTTGGGCGGCGCCCACGGCAAGCTGCTGGACGCTGACCACGACCGGCTGGGCATGGCCGACGTGCAGGGCTTTGAGATGGAAGAACTGATGCACAGCCCCGCCGCCGTGCAAGCAGTGCTGCGCTACCTGTTCGCCCGCTTCGACGAACGTTTTGACGGCGCGCCCACGCTGCTGATCCTCGATGAAGCGTGGCTGTTCCTCGATGAGCCGTCCTTCGCGGCCCGCATCCGGCAATGGCTCAAGACGCTCAGAAAAAAGAACGTCAGCGTCATCTTTGCCACGCAGTCGCTGGCCGACATCAAGGACTCGACCATCGCGCCAGCCATCATCGAAAGCTGCGCGAGCAGGATCTTCTTACCTAACCCGCAGGCCACCGAGCCGCAGATTCGCACGATCTACGAAGGCTTCGGCTTGAACAGCCGCCAGATTGAGATCGTGGCGACCGCACAGCCCAAGCGCGATTACTACTACCAGTCGCGCCTCGGCAATCGCCTGTTCGACCTCGACCTGGGGCCTGTCGCGCTCGCATTCGCGGGCGCATCCACCCCTCAAGACCAACGCGATATTGACCGCGTGCTGACGCAGGCCGGCGCTCCCGGCTTCGCCGGCGCGTGGCTGCGCCATCGCGGCCTCGGCTGGGCCGCCGACCTGCTGCCGTCCGCTCCGGCGGCAGCTTCCTTTCTCGCTTCTCAACCGCTGGAGGTTTCACCATGAAGACCAAGCCCCGTTTGCTCTCTGTCTCACTCGCTGCCGTGCTGTCGGTATCGCTGCTGGCCGTGCAGCCCGCATCCGCGCTGACGGTGTTCGACCCGTCCAACTTCGTGCAGAACACGCTGACCGCCGTGCGCACGCTGGAACAGATCAACAACCAGATCAACCAGCTTCAGAACGAGGCGCAGATGTTGATGAACCAGGCCAGGAACCTGGCAAATCTCGACTTCAACATCGTCAACCGCCTGCGCTCGACGCTCGCCACCACCGAGCGCCTGATCGCCGAGGCGCGCGGCTTGGCCTACGACGTGCAGAGCATGGATGCCACGTTCGCCCGCCTGTACCCGGAACAGTACGCCGCCACCATCAGCGGCGACCGCATGGCACAGGACGCCCGCGAACGCTGGCAGAACACCTTGAACGGCTTGCACACCGCGATGCGGATGCAGGCGCAGGTGTCGCAGAACCTCGCCCAAGACGAAAGCGCGCTGGCCGATCTCGTGAGCCAGAGCCAGTCGGCCACCGGCGCGCTGCAAGCGATGCAGGCGACGAACCAGCTCCTGGCTTTGCAGGCCAAGCAGTCGATCCAGGCGCAGCAGCTCCAGATCACGCAAGACCGGGCCGCTTCACTGGAACTGGCGCGGCAAGCGGCGGCTATGGAGCGCGCCCGCGAAGTGCGGCGGCGCTTTCTGGGCACCGGCACGCCGTACACGCCGCAGTCCGTCAACTTCTATAACAACTGACCGGAGGCGGCCATGCGATGCGCTTCCGTCCTGATGGCCGTGCTGCTGACCGCGTGCGGCCAGCAGCCGGCCGAGAACCTGGCCGACGCCCTGGCCGCAGATCCGGTGCGGCTCAAGGCGTTGCGCGGGCAATGCGCGGCCGACCGGCAGGCCGTGGGCGAGGATGCCTGCCGCGCCGCCGCTGAAGCCTTCCGGCGGCGCTTCTTCGCCGGCCATACCGGGCCGGATGAATACAACTCGCTGGCTGAACTCCCGCCGATTCCGCCGAGCTTCGATACGCCCGCAGATGAATTGCCAGAGGGCGCCGTTCCGCTCACTCCGCCCGAGGATTCGCCATGAACGACGTGACCATCATCGACCGTTTCCTCGATACGTTCTCGCGCTACATCGACTCGGGCTTCGGCTTATTGCAGGGCGAAGTGGCATTTCTCACCGCCACGCTCATCGTCATCGACATGACGATCGCTGGCCTGTATTGGGCCATGAGCCACGCCACCGGCCAGGGCGACGACGTGATCGCCAAGCTGCTGCGCAAGGTGCTCTGTGTCGGCGCGTTCGCCTACATCATCGGCAACTTCAACTGGCTGGCGAGCATCGTGTTCCGCTCGTTCGCCGGCTTGGGAATTACCGCTACCGGCTCGGCCATCACGATGGAGAACTTCCTTCAGCCGGGCCGGCTGGCGAAGACCGGCATCGACGCAGCCGCGCCGATTCTGGAACAGATCGGGGACATGGCTGGGTTCCCCGAGGTGTTCGTGAACATCGACCCTATCGTGGTTCTGTTCATCGCCTGGCTGGTGGTGATCCTCTGCTTCTTCGTGCTGGCCGTACAGCTTTTCATCACGCTGATCGAGTTCAAACTGACTACGCTCGCCGGCTTCGTCTTGATCCCGTTTGCACTCTGGAACAAGACCTCGTTCCTCGCGGAAAAGGTGCTAGGCAACGTGGTGTCGTCAGGCATCAAGGTCTTGGTGCTGGCCGTCATCGTCGGCATCGGTTCAGGCCTGTTCGCCGAGTTCCAGGTGCATCCCGACGAACCATCCATCGACCACGCGCTGGTCGTGATGCTGGCCTCGCTCGCGCTGCTGGCGCTGGGCATTTTCGGCCCCGGTATCGCCACCGGCCTGGTGTCCGGTGCGCCACAGCTTGGTGCGGGCGCGATGGCTGGTGCTGCGGTCGGGGCTGTCGGCACCGGCGTTGCCATCGGCGCCGCCGTAACGGGCGTGGGCGGCGCCGTCATGGCCGGGGCACGAATGGCCCCGGCGGCCGCAAAGCTGGCCGGTGCCGGTGCGCGTGCCGCGACTTCGGCGGCCGGCAGTGCCCGATCGGCGTTCCAGGCCGGTTCCGCTGCGGCCGGCGGCGGTGCCAAGGGCGCGGCGGCTGGCCTCGGCAATGTCGCCAAGACTGGCGCACAAGCCGCAGGCCGCAGCGTCACCTCTGGTGCTTCCGCTGTTGGGCAGAAGGTGGCCGACTCCTTCCGCGCTGGCTGGAACGGCACAGAAGCCGGCAGCGACGGTGCTGGCCCCGGCCAGACCGCAGACGGCACCGCAGGCTCGCAGAAGCAAGAGCAACCGGCCTGGGCCAAGCGGATGCACCGCCGCCAGCAGGCTACCCATGCCGCGACCACTGCCGCCCACACGCTGCGCGGCGGCGACGGCGGCGGCTCCGGGCAAGGCCCGAGCCTGCGGGATTCCGATACCTAACCTTCAAGGAGAACACCCATGCGATTCAAACGACCGCAGGTGCGCTACGCCGATACGCCGCAGCCTGCCACCCCGTATCAAGCCGCCGCCCAGGTGTGGGACGACCGTATCGGCTCCGCCCGCGTGCAGGCGAAGAATTGGCGCCTGATGGCCTTCGGCTGCCTAGTGCTCGCGCTGTTGATGGCCGGCGGCCTGGTGTGGCGCTCGGCGCAGTCCATCGTGACGCCCTATGTCATCGAGGTCGATCAAGCCGGGCAGGTGCGCGCCGTGGGAGAGGCCGCCACGCCGTACCGGCCCGGCGACGCGCAGATCGCGCACCACCTGGCGCGCTTCGTGACGCTGGTTCGCTCGCTGTCCATCGACCCCATCGTGGTGCGGCAGAACTGGCTCGATGCCTACGACTACACCACCGACAAGGGCGCGGCGGTGCTCAACGACTACGCCCGCACCAATGACCCATTCGCCCGCATCGGCAAGGAATCGGTAACGGTGCAAATCACCAGCGTGGTTCGCGCGAGCGACACGTCTTTCAACGTGCGCTGGACAGAGCAGCGCTATGTCAACGGTGCGCCCGCCGGCACCGAACGCTGGAACGCCGTGCTTTCGACCGTCCTGCAAACCCCGCGTACTGAACAGCGCCTGCTCAAGAACCCATTGGGTATCTACGTCAACGGCCTGTCATGGAGCCGCGAACTGGATTCTTCCGAAGGAGCCAAACCATGAAACTTCGTTTCCGCCTTTACGTTGTTCCTTTGACGCTGCTGGCCCTCGCGGGCTGCGCCTCGCAGGGGAAGCCGCCGCCATCCATCTCGCTCGACGAGACGGTGCTGGCCCAGCCGTTGCCCGAACCGCCCAAGCCCGTCGAAGTCGTCGCCGTCCCTGAACCGCTGGCGCTGCCGGCGCAGTTGAAGCCCCTGCCGGAACTCGATGAGGCCCCCGTTGCGCCGGAGCCGGCCGACGAAAAGGTGCGCGTTTCCCGTGCCAATGCAGAAGCGCGTATCGCGCCTACCCGTGAGGGCTACGTCAACGCGATTCAGGTGTGGCCGTTCACCGATGGCGCGCTTTATCAGGTCTATGCGTCGCCGGGGCGCGTGACGGTGGTTTCGCTTCAACCGGGCGAGGAACTGGTAACGGTCGCCGCCGGCGATACCGTGCGCTGGATCGTGGGCGACACGTCCAGCGGCGGCGGGGCCGATCTGCGCGTCAATGTGCTGGTCAAGCCTATCCGCTCCGGTCTGAAAACCAATCTCGTCATCACCACCAGTCGGCGCACCTACCTGCTGGAGCTGACCTCGACCGAGAGGGCATGGATGGCGTCGGTGTCCTGGGACTATCCGAAAGACCGAATGCTCGCGTTGCAGCGCCAGGCGCAGGCAGCGCAGGCAACAACGCCTGTCGATACGGGCCTGTCGCTGGACAAGATCCGCTTCCGCTACGCGGTATCGGGCAGCAACCCGCCGTGGAAGCCTCTGCGCGCCTTCGATGATGGAGAGAAGGTCTATATCCAGTTCCCGCCGGGCATCGCCCAGGGCGAGCTGCCGCCGCTGTTTGTCATCGGCGCGCAGGGCGACGGGCAACTGGTGAACTACCGTTTTCGCTCGCCGTACTACGTCGTGGATCGCCTGTTCGGCGCGGCCGAACTGCGGCTGGGCGGCGATGGCGGCGACGTGGTGCGGATCGAGCGCACCGATGGTGTTGCACGGAGGAACTGACCATGAGCCAGGATGACACTCCCGACCTTGCCGCGCCGCAGGCGGACAAGGTGGCGCCGGAGGCAGTGGCGCTGCGCGCCCAGCCGCGTCCAGTCACACGCCTGAACCGGCGCTCGCTGGCCATCCTTGCCGGCGTCCTAGCGGTCGCCGTGCTCGGCGCGCTGATGTGGTCGCTGCAACCTCATCGACGCAGCACAGGCGAGCAGACCGAGCTTTACAACGTCGATCGCGTGTCAAAGTCGGAAGGACTGGATGCGCTGCCGACGGACTATTCCAAGCTGCCGCCGGCGTTGCTGCCTGCCGTTCCCGAACTAGGGCCACCGCTGCCGGGCGATCTTGGCCCGGCTATCGTGAAGTCGCAGCAACCGGCGACGGCTGCCTACGCGGCCCCCGGTCACGACCCGAACGATGCCCTGCGAAAAGAAGCCGAGGCGGCCGCGGCCTCGTCCGTGTTCTTCCGCTCGGGTGGGCAGAATGCGGCGCCGGTAGCGCAGACACAGGTGGCCGCTGCGCCGGGCTTCGCCGCCAATGCGGCGTTTGACCCGCTGGCGGCCGGGCCGGCCTCCACGGCGGCCCAACCTGCTGACCCGACAGCGGTGCAAAACCGGCAAGACCAGAAAGAGGCTTTCATGAAAGCTGGCCCCACTGAAACCCGTAATTCCGGCAATCTGACTCTGCCAATTTCGCCGTATCAGGTTATGGCCGGAACAGTGGTCGCAGGTGCCTTGGTGACGGGCATCAAGTCGGACTTGCCCGGCGACGTGATCGCCACGGTGACGGAGCCGGTCTATGACACAGCCACCGGGCGCTTCCTGCTGATTCCGCAGGGTTCGCGCATCCTGGGCAAATACAACAGCCAGGTCAGCTACGGGCAGAGCCGCGTTCAAGTCGTCTGGAACCGGATCATCCTGCCGGACACGTCTTCGCTCACGCTCGACAACCTGGCCGGCACCGACCCAGCCGGCTATGCCGGGCTGGAGGACGATGTGGACTACCACTGGGGCCGCATCTTTGCCGGTGCGGCACTCACCACGCTGCTGGGCGTCGGTGCCGAGCTGGCCGCGCCGGAGAACCGGCAGGATGGTGATCGCGTCATCATCGCTGGGCGCGACAGCGCGCAGGACAGCATCAATCAGGTCGGCCAGGAGATGACCCGGCGCAACCTCAACATCCAGCCGACCTTAACGCAACGGCCGGGCCTGCCGGTTCGCATCATCGTCAACCGGGATCTGGTGCTGCGGCCGTACCAGCCGCTGTTCTTCAACCGGGGGACTTCACGATGAGCACGACCAAGAAGCTGCGGCTCGGCCCGCTGCCGAAGACCGAGAGCACCAAGCTGACTTTCGTTTGCCCGACCAGCTTGAAAGTCGACCTCGACCGCTACGCCGCGCTACACGCGCAGGCGTATGGCGAGGCCGTTGATGCGGCGACGCTGATCCCGCATATGCTGGAAGCGTTCATGGCGGGGGATCGAGGATTCAGGAAGGGCACGGCGACCCGCAGCACACCACCGAAGCCGCCATGATTGCACCGCATGCTATTCAACGGCATCCATCGAACGCGCAGCCCAGGCTGCGCGTTCTTCATTCTGGATGCCGCCGAGCCTGTTGGGCTATGATGATGCGACAGGCCCGCCGTTCCTCGGCAATCCAGCACTACACAGTGCGATGCGGCTTTCTCTCCCAACGCTCCTATGTCGCTCCTAGCCGACAACGCCGCTCTTCTTCTAAGCGGCCCCGAAAGGAGCTAACCTACTGTCCCATATACGGTTTCAAGTCCTTCTTGATTTGCGCGAAAGAATTGACACCGGCACTTTTTTGGTGGCGGCGTGTTAGCCGCCGAGCGTTTGCCAGGTTGCGACCTGGCTGCCGGGCCACGGCGTGGCGGCATGTACGCCACGGGCGATCGCCCGGGCCAGGGTGTCCGCCGCCAGCGCGCCGATCTGCAGCACCGCCAGTTCGCGGCTGCCCTGAACCTCGCGTTGCCCGGTGGACAGGGCGAACACCACGTCGCCGTCAAACGGGCTGTGCAGCGGGCGGATGGCGCGCGCCATGCCGTCTTGCGCCATGATGGCCACCCGTTTCAACTCCACCCGCGTCAGCGCCAGGTCGGTGGCGATGCAGGCCAGGGTGGTGTTCTTTCTGCCGCCCTGCGGCTCTTGTTCCATCCAATCTTCGCCCTGCGCGCGCAGTTGCGCCAGCGCCGCTGCGCCGCCGTTGCCGAATTCACCGTCAATTTCATAGGGGGTCGCCCAGAAGGCGCGGGTGCCGGGCGCGACCACCGCACCCAAACTGTTGACCGCTACCAGTGCGCCGACGGTAGCGCCATTGGCGGCAATGATAGATGCCGAGCCGAGGCCGCCTTTCAGCTTACCCATGCCGGTCATGGCGCCATAGCCGGCGCCGACGGTGCCCAGCGGAAAGTCCAGCCCGGCCTTGCCGACCGCATCGATGCCCAGTTGGCGATACGGCGGCGTGAGCTGCCAGTTTTTGTCGCCACCGTTGGCCAGATCGTACAGGCAGGCGGTGGGCACGATAGGGGAGACAGGCACGCCGGGGGCCGGGCGCAGCGCGTAGCCTCGGCCCTGTTGCCCCAGCCAGGCCGCGACGCCATCCGCCGCCGCCAGGCCGTAAACCGAGCCGCCGCTGAACGTCAGCGCATCGACGGTCTGTACCAGATTGTCTTCACCCAGCGCGTCGGTTTCCCGGGTGGCGGGGCCGCCGCCGCGTACGTCTACGGCGGCGATCGCCGGGCTGTCCGGCAGGATAACCGTTGTGCCGGTACGCACCCGGCTGTCTTGCGCCGCGCCGACCTTCAGGCCCGGCACATCGGTAATCAGGTTGCGGGCGCCTGGGCGCCCGGCGGCGGAAGTTGGCATAGCGGCACCTAACGGGGTGAGAGGAGAGAATATGCCGACGGCGGCGGTCAGGCCGGCCAGCGCTTGTAAAAAGGTTCGGCGGTTGATGCACAGGGGCTGGCGCAGCGGCCCCTGTGGATGGGGACGATTACGCATCGCCGTGCGGCTGCCCGGAGCGCAAACGCGCCATATGGTAGGCGTCGACCAATACGCCGTCGCGCATGGCATAGGCGCGGCTGGTGCCCTCTATCTCGAAACCGAATTTGCGGTACAGCGCCATGGCCGCCGGGTTGTCGGTGAACACCGTCAGCTCGATGCGCTCGATGGCCGCCCAGTTGTCGCACAGGTCTATCATCGCCTGCATCAGGCGGCTACCGACGCCTTTGCCGTGGTAGCGCGGATCGACGCCGATGCCGAAGGTGGCCACGTGGCGGCGGCGCACGCGCTGGTTCAGCATGACGGCCAGCTGGCCGGCAAGCTGCCCGTCGATGAAGGCCGCCAGGTTATGCGTGCCTGGTTCGGGATTGGCGAGGCGCTTCTGCCAGGACTCGACGGACGGTAGCGGGAGCTGCAGCGTATCGCGATAGACGGGCGTCTGAGAATAAAGATGATGCAGGGCTTGCGCATCCGTAGTTTCCACGTGGCGTATCACGATCTCGCTCATCTCGCTGCTCCTGTTGTTTACCGGTTGAATAACCTCTGAATTTATCCGTTTACTGCCTTGAGTCAATATTATTTGAACGGGTCAAAAAAAACGCTTTACAGGTGCGAATGATAATGATTATTATTGCGATGCGTTCCGGGGAGGGCATCAACCCTTGATACTCTCGCTGCGAAGGCACGACATTGCTCACATTGCTTCCAGTGTTTACTTAGCCAGCTCGGGTGCTGGCTTTTTTTTGGTTCATCGCGCTTTACCGGG